>CAYZJE010000264.1:0-17926 GCA_964478485.1 uncultured Syntrophobacter sp.
GCCGTCGCTGTTGCCCGAGTTCCAGAAACCTTCGCTGGAGTCGATATGATAATAACCTTCGTGGTGGTTCTGATCGAATCTAATGCTGTCGAAGATAAAGAACTCGATCTCGGGGCCCCAGTAACTAATGTCGGCGATGCCGGTGGACTTTAAATAGTTCTCGGCTTTTTGGCTGACGTATCGGGGATCTCTTGAGTAGGGCTCGCGGGTGATCGCATCTAACACGTTACAGACAAAGCTCATGGTGGGATGTTCGGTGAACGGGTCCATCATGGCGGTGTCGGGGTCAGGCAACAAAATCATGTCGGACTCGTTAATGCTCTGGAAACCGCGAATACTCGAGCCGTCGAAACCCAATCCTTGTTCAAACTTATCGGCGTCGAGATCCGTGGCGGGAATCGAAAAATGCTGCCATAACCCGGGCACGTCGATAAACTTGAAATCCACTATCTGTACCTTGTTCTTCTTCGCCATCTCTAAGGCGTCTTTGACACTCATTTATCTCTGCTCCTCTCCTTAATGGATGAATTAAATTTTAAGTCGCAACCCTGTTATCACATTCTTTTGTCGAGAACCAGCCCCAGGAACGGCTCGATCATTCGTAAGCGCGCTCATTATGTTGAGTGAGATCCAAACCCATGCGTTCCTCTTCGTCGGAGACTCGGAGACCCATGATCGCCTTTAAAATCGAAAGAATGATGGCCGTTGCAACCATGGCAAATATGATCGTCACCACGACAGTTATAAACTGAGTCCATAGTTGGCCGGGATTGCCGAAGAAAAGCCCGTCGTTGCCAGCGGCATTGATCGCTTTGGAAGCGAACAGGCCAGTCGCCAACGCACCCCAAGTCCCGCCGACGCCATGCACACCGACAACGTCAAGAGAGTCGTCGTAACCAAACTTTGGCTTGAGGCTACAGGCGATCGAGCATAGTACACCGCCGACGGCGCCAATGACGAGCGCCGACATCGGCCCGACAAAACCAGCGCCCGGAGTGATCGCAACCAGACCGGCGACGGCGCCGCTAGCGGCGCCTAACATCGTTGGCTTGCCTCTCACCCAATCCATCGCGAGCCAGGCTAGCGCCGCGGCGGCGGCGGCAATATGGGTCGCAACAAAAGCAGAAGTCGCAAGACCATCGGCCGCGAGGGCGCTGCCGGCATTGAAGCCAAACCAGCCAACCCATAGCAATCCGGCGCCGATAACACTGAAAGGCAAATTATGCGGCGGCATGGCCTCTTGACCGTAACCAATGCGCCGGCCGAACATGATTGCGGCTACCAACGCGGATGCGCCCGAGCTGATGTGCACCACGGTACCGCCGGCGAAATCCAACGCGCCCATTTCACGCAACCAACCCTTCACGCCCCAAACCCAGTGGGCCAGCGGATCGTAAACAAAGGTCGCCCACAGAACGATGAAAACCAGGAACGTACTGAATTTAATCCGCTCGGCGAACGCACCCGTGATCAGCGCGGGAGTAATGATGGCAAACATCATCTGATAGATCATAAACGTCTGGTGCGGAATCGTCGCGGCGTAGTCGGCATTCGGCTCAGTGCCGACACCATTCAAACCAACCCAAGCTAAGCTACCGAACCATCCCCCGACATCAGGACCGAAGGCTACGGAATAGCCCCAAAGCGCCCATTGGATCGTAATGACGCCGACCATGATGAAGCTATGCATAATCGTCCCCAGAACATTTTTACTGCGCACAAGTCCACCATAAAAAAGAAACAAACCGGGGATTGTCATCATTAAAACTAATGCGGAGGAGGTTAGCATCCACGCGTTATCCCCCTTATCGACCTTTGGCGGCGCGGCTGGAGCCGCTGGCGCGCTCGGCGCAGGTGTCGGAGCAGATGGGCTTACTGCGGGCGCAGGTGCCGGAGGTGCCTGAGTTTCTTGGGCAGAAACCGATAGGGCCAGCAGAGACCCGAGAAAAACCCATGCAACAAAAAACACCAAGCAACTATTATTTTTCGATTTCACAACCAAACCTCCCCGTTTGTTGCGATAAAATCGCCGTTAGAAGTTAGAAAAACCAATGCGCCAACGCTATGAATCAACGCTTATGCCACAAAAGCCGCTTCCGTGTCTACAGGCTTTTTAACGACTTGTGCAGATCTTCATGAGAAGCAAGCAGAAGCTGCTACGCAGAAACAAGTCAGATGCCTAAAGGCTAGGCAATCTGTTTCCGTGAAATAACCAAATGGAGTGGGATTCAAAAAGTTACTTTGCGTGACTGGCTACTTGCGACAATCTATTCTGGTTCACTTCGATGCCTAAACCCGGTTTATCGGTAAGCACCGCCTTGCCACGAGTGACTGGAATGCCACTAAAAATATCTTGGTCGCCGAGCCGCAAAAAGCCGGTCATTTCGCCACCCGACTGGGCGTTCGGTAGCGCGGCGTGCAAGTGCATCTCTGCGGCGGAGAGTAACGGCGTGCAAGCGCTGCCTTGGCCGACGACGACGGGAAGACCTTTTGCGCCCACCACGGCGGCAACTTGTAGCGCCCTTTGGAATCCGCCGATGTGGGTCAATTTTATCTTCAAAAGATCAGCCGCTCCTGCTTCGAGGACCGCTAGGGCATCTTCCGGCGAACTCACGCTCTCCTGGGCGGCGATCGGCACGCCGACAGAGCGACGCAGCTCGGCCAGATTCTTGAGATCGCCGCGGGCTAGCGGCTGTTCTGCGTCAGCAAGCCGGAACTGACTGAGCGCATGCAAGATTTCGCGCGCGTCAACGAACGAATAGCTGGCATTGCCATCGACACGAATCGTCGCGTCATCACCTACCGTTTCACGCACCGCCCGGACCCGAGCGATATCTTTGGTCAGATCCTTGTTGCCGATCTTGAGTTTAAACGCGCAATAGCCATCCTCTTTTAGCTGTCGAGCTTTCGCGCCGATGGTCTCAGCTGTCAAGTCCATGCCAAGCCCGCCAACCAGCTCAATCTCTTTCCGAAAAGGTCCGCCCAGGAGTCGATAAAGCGGGACCTTGTAGATTTTCGCGAGAGCATCGTAAAGAGCGGTCTCAATCGCGGCTTTGGTGATCGGGTGGCCGTATCGCGCACCGTGCAGCTTCCCGATAACCATGCCAGTCTCTTCGAGTTCCATGCCGACCAGCACCGGCGCGAAATACTTTCGCGCCATGATGTCCATGGTTTCCAAGGTCTCATAGGTGTTGCCCGGCCGCCCTTGCGTCGCTTCGCCCCAACCCTCGATGCCGTTATCGGTGGCGACGCGCACGATCAGCGTCCGGCAATCTTCGAGAAAGCCGGCCGCGCCACCATAAATTTCCTTGACTGGAAGAATCAGCGGGTAGGTATCGATCGCAACGATCTTCATCGCGCACCACGCAAGAGAGCGCCAATTTTGGCAACATCGGCGATCTTTTCTAAGTTCCGCAGCGCAACAACGAGACGTTGAAATTGTCCTTGTGGGAGAATCCCCTGGGTTAGTTTGCGCGCCTTGTCTTGGACTTCCTCAGGGCTCATTGGATTAGCGGGCGTGCCTTTGAAGTGGATCACCAACTTGGCGTGGCTCCCTTTCTTGCCGAGGTCCACAGTCACACGCGCGGCCCGGTCCCAGCCTTTCTCCGCGATCTCGTGGTCAACTTTCAATCGGACCTTGCGCATCATCGCGAGAATTTTTTTGTCTTTGAGTTTGCGCTCGTCAAAATTCGCCGGATCGGTGGGATCGCAATAGACGCTCAGCGCCACACAGAAAGGAATACTGTACTGCGCCATCATCAAATCCGTCGGCCGGTAGTTGGCGTGATGCGTAACCAACTTTTCGATGCCGCCGATTTCGATGCCGCGAATATCCTCCGGTTCAAAGCGAATTTCTTCGCGCAAACATTGCAGTGCTTCGATCGGCGCGTGGGCGTTGATGTGACAAGCGCAGCGCTTGATGCAAATGTTCATGCTCTCCCACACTCGGCCGAGCCGATGGGTGAGATACTCAAGTTTGGGCGAGTCGGAAAAAGTCTGGCAAAAACCGAACTTGCCTTCGAGCACGCTCTCTGGCCCGGCAAAGCCGCGGCTGGCTAACTTGGCCGCGGTCACGCCGCCTTCGGCAGCCTTGCCGAGATGGAGTCGCTTGATCATGGCGCCTTCTTGGCAGCGGGAAAACTCAATCAGGCCACCGGAGTATGAGCCGGCGATGCCTAACGCATTGACCAACTTTTTTTCATTCAAGCCGAGCAATCGCCCTGCCGCGACGGCAGCCCCGAATGTGCCCGTCAATCCCGGCGCATGGAAACCTCTACGCTCGAGAGAGTTTCCCGCGGCGACGCCGATCCGTGACATGACTTCGCAGCCGGCGACGAAAGCGCTGAGTAACGCTTTGCCGTCGGCTCTTTGCTCCTCGGCGACGGCGAATGCCGGTAAGAATGCGGTGGCACCGGGATGAACGCCCGCGCCGGGTTGTCGGACATTGTCGAGTTCAAAGGCATGCGCCATGGTGCCGTTGGCCAGAGCGGCGCGCTCCGCGGGCGCTTTTTGCTTGCGACCGAAAACGCTGGCGCTGCCTCTTGCGCCTGACGCAAGAACGAAATCGCTGACGGTTTTGCTCCACGGCTTCGTCGATCCGTACAAAGACACCGCCAGGGTATCGAGAATGCAGGCCTTGGCGCGCTCGATAACTTCGGTTGGAATCTGTCGGTAGCTTAGATCGAGCGCGTAGCGCGCCAACTTTTGCGTCTCTTTCATCGGCAGAATTTAGCGAACAACTTTCGCGCCGGCTTCTTTGAGCACCTCGCGCATCTGGTCTGTCAGACCATCAAAGAATTTACTCAACCCAGGATTTTTGAGATAAGCATCCTCAAACTGGTACTGCTCCACGTATTGCTTCCAACTCGGAGTTTTCACGAACGCATCGAACACGCCTTCCCAATACGCCACAACTTCTTTTGGAACTGCCGGCGGCGCGAGCGCGCCGCGCGCTTGGGGAATTATCGGCACGTCGATGCCTTGCTCTTTGATGGTCGGCACATTGGGAAGGGATGGCAGCCGCTTCTCGGTCAGCGACGCGATCACCCGCAGGTTGCCGGCGCGAATCTGCTCGCCCGCCTCTTGCGGCTCGATGACCATCATTTGCACGTGGCCGCCGAGCAAATTGGAAAGCCGCTCGCCGCCGCTTGGGAACGAAATAAAATTCCACTGCGCCCCGGTGGCCTTTTGCAGCAACAGGCGCACAAGATTATCCCTTGAAAGGACAGTGCCGCCAGACTGTGCAAGCTGTTTTGGGTTTTTCTTCGCCGCCTCGATGAAGTCCTTAATGTTCTTGTAGGGCGAGTCGGCCTTGACCGCGATCACCGCCGGCTCCAATACCAAGCGGGTAATCGGCGTCAAGTCTTTCACTGTCACTGTTGCTTCCACCGTGGTCAACGGATTGGTCACCCAAGCCCCGGTGTAAAAACCGATGGTGTGGGTCTCGCCTTTTTTCTCGGCAAGATACGACATCGCCACAGCCGTGCCACCGCCCGGCTTGTTGACCACTTGCAGGCGCTGGGTAACTAGTTTCTCTTTCTGCAACATCTCGGCGATCGCCCGGGCGAATAGATCAGAGCCGCCACCCGGCCCGGTGTGAACCACCGTTTCGATTTGTTTGCTCGGTTTGAATTCCTGGCTCCAAGCCGAATTTAACAACAGCACTGCGATAGCGACCAAACCGATAGGGAATGAATGGCTAACTCGTTTCATCGTCAATACTCCTTCTCTTTAACAGCTCATGTTGACCGCTGATCTCTTGGTTAACCTTCTCGCTCAACTGCGCCGAACCGCCAGTTGCGCACTTTACGAATCGCGGGAAGACACAATAGCACTACCGCAATGAACAGCAAGGTGCCAGAAATCGGCCGAGTGATGAGGATCGACATATCGCCTTGAGACATCATCAATGATTGGCGCAGCGCCCGCTCGAGCATGTCGCCCAGAACCAAACCCAGGATCAGCGCCGCCGCGGGAAAATCGAGCTTGCGCATCAGATAGCCGAGCAGGCCAAATAGCGCCATCATCCCGACATCGAATAGACTATTGTTCACGCTGTAGACGCCGACGACGGAGATGCCGAGAATGAACGGGTAGAGAACGTAATTGGGCAAACGCAAAATCTGCGCGAACAGGGGAACTAAAGGCAAGTTCAAAACCAAGAGCAAAAAATTGCCAACATACATGCTCGCCACTAGTCCCCAAAATAGCTCCGGATGCTCTTGGATTAAAAGTGGTCCCGGTTTGTAGCCCCACAGAATCAGCCCGCCAAGAAGGATAGCCGTGGTGTTGCCGCCGGGAATGCCAAGCGTCAGCAAGGGCACCAGCGCGCCGCCGGCATCGGCATTGTTCGCGCCCTCGGGCGCAGCCACGCCTTCGATGACGCCCGTGCCAAACTTTTCCGGATGGCGCGACACCGCTTTCTCAAGCCCGTAGGAAAGAAACGACGCAACCGTCGCGCCAGCGCCAGGCAGCGCGCCGACAAAGAAACCAATCACTGAGCCATTGAGAAATGCGAAACGGCAGTCTTTAAGATCCTGTCGCGTCGGCAGCAGATTTTTTAGACCGCTGGGTACTTTTAAGATCTCACCGCCACTACGCGATTCCAGGTTGATCAGCACTTCACCGACCGCGAAAATGCCGACCGTTGCGGCGATAAAATCAACCCCGCCGAGCAATTTGGCCTGGCCGAAAGTGAAACGGGACTCCGCGGTAAAAAGATCGGCGCCGATCATCGCGATCCAAAGACCGACGAGCAACGCGAGCAAAGCTTTAACCATCGAGGCGCCAGCGAGAAACACCACCATCGCCAGACCCAAGGTCATCAGGGCGAAATATTCCGGCGGCGCGAAACGCAAGGCGAAGCGTGCCAGGGGCGGGGCAATCAGCATCAGTCCCAACACACCGACGGTCCCGGCGATAAAAGAAGCGATAGCGGAAATACCCAGTGCCGCACCAGCCCTGCCGTTGCGCGCCATTTGGTAACCGTCGAGACAAGTCGCAACCGACGACGACTCCCCAGGCATGTTGAGAAGTATCGACGTCGTCGAACCGCCGTAACGAGCGCCGTAAAATATCCCCGCCAGCGCAATGATCGCGGTGGTGTGATCCATCTTGAGTGTGATCGGCAGCAGCATGGCGATGGTCGCCGCCGGTCCGAGACCGGGGAGCACGCCGACGACGGTGCCGAGCACCACACCGACGAAACACCAGAACAGATTTATCGGCGTCAGGGCGACGGAGAATCCAAGCAGAAGATTGCTCAGCGCGTCCATGGGTAATTAATTGTCCTTAGCTCAAGTCAAAAACCCCAAGGCCCCGCCGGCAGGGCAACACCGAGCGCGAATTCGAACACAATATAAAATACCAGGGCAAGCCCGACACCGATAGCGGAGGCGAGCGCTACAGAACGGCGATCCAATACGACGATCAGAAAAATCGTCAGCAGTACGAAGCCCAGGGCGAAACCGATCCAACGAAAGAGTGCGATGGCGACCGCCAACCCAAGCCATGCACCAAGAGCTCTGCCAGAGCCCGTCCAGAGCGGCGCAGCATGACCGGAGTGGCGCCGCGCCGACGAATAGCTCAGAACCATTTGATAAGCGCCTAAGAGCAGAAAGCCGATACCGATCCAGAAAGGAAAAAAGCCCGGGCCGGGCCCAACGTCGGATACATAGGACAACTTTGATCCGGCGTAGACAACGTAGATGCCAAACGCCGCAAGGCACGCAGCCGCGATGAGATTGCTTTTGTCACTGCTCATAGAATGCGCCGGATGTGATTGCGGTTATTACGCCCGATGCGATTTTTTCACAAGAGGAGTGAAATAGCTGGGAAGTAGACTGCAAACGAGTCTCGAAAACAACGCCAGAGGGTCCGTATCTAAGCAGGGAACTCGTTAGCCGCCAAAAATTTTCCGTTCGACGCTTTGCCAGTCATAGCGCACAAAATTATTTTGGCAGGGATCTTTCGCCTCGGCTTTCTCATCGGCGCCGAACAAACCGATCGAGCCCTCGCTCTGTGGCCCCGCAACTAACGCCGGCGAGTGCGCCTCGACGACGATCGCGTCGGCGCTGGAGCGGTTCCAAGCCCAGTGAATCTTGTTTGACGGGACACGATGGAAGTCACCCGCTTTGCAACAAAACCCCTCATTCTCGACCATGAACCAGATCTCGCCTTGGAGCACATGATTAATCTGCTCGGCCGCATGGGCATGCGGTGTCGTGTGATAACCAGGCGCGCGCACTGCGTGCATCAGGCTGCATTCGGCGCCGTAGGCGCGCTTGACGATCATCGATCCCTCGCCCTGTTCACCGCTGCGAACGACTTGGCGGTTCGGGATGTTTTCGGCCTTGCAATGGAGCGGCATGTCGTGACCCTTCGGTTTAGATTCTTACCTTTAAAATGTTCAACAGAACTACTTCAACAAAATTTATCGCGCCAGTAGGCCTGCAAAACAAATCCGAAATCCGACTATCGAAAGCGGCCGCGCGGACCGAAACAAACGCTGAAACAGATGAATCTAAAATCGGGAAATTTCGAAACACCGAATCCGAAGGAAGCTTGTTTGGAATTTTACCCATTTTGGGTCATTTGAAATTGTTTCGGATTTCGGTCCGCGGAGCCTCTTTCGTGCTTCGAATTTTTGTTCTTGGCGCCCTTTGCATCCCTTCGACGTTGCGCTGGGCATGCTTTGCGCGAGACACGGTTTTTCCAACGTCTTTTTTCATTTAGAATTTCAAATATCTTTGACTAGGATTTATCCTTCGCCTGTTGGTATCGGGCTTTGGGCGAGATCTCAGCTAGCGTGCCACCGGGGGCGCGGAATTTGATGGGAATTACGCCAGGCGCGCTAATAATTTCACAACCGTACTTCGCCAGCTCAGCCGCCGATTCTTTCATGTCATCCACTTCGATGCCGAAGTGATGAATGCACGGCCCTAAACCCGCCGCCCGCGATTCCGCCGAATCTTCGCTATCATACTTGATCAGCGCGAGATCGATGGCGCCGTCGGACAAATGGCGCGAAGTATGATCGCGCACTTGGCCGGTTTGCACTTCGACGAAGCCCAAGCTTTTTTCGTAGAACTCCGTCGCCTTCTCCAAATCATCGACTTTGACGGCGATGTGAACGATACGCGCCATGGGGCCTCCCATAATTATAAACGAAGCCACTTCGCGGCCGGGGTTTTAACCCCCGCGCCAATTAAAACATCGCAAAGGGGATGCTCGCCCCCTTTGGATACCCCATTTAATTGTTTTCGCCTCAAGAGGCGGGGTTTACATAGAATTAATTTGCTACCGACGCGATTTCAGTTGGCAAGGCGAAATGTATGTTCTCTTCGACCAACCCCAAAGTTTCTACTTCGGCGCCCTGGCGCTTAAAGAACTCGACAGTTTCTTGAACCAACTGATCCGGCACAGAAGCGCCGGAGGAAATCCCCACGCGGGATATTCCGTTTAGCCATTCTGAATTAATCCCGCGCTGGTCGTCAATCAGATAGGCCGGTTTGCCCAGCGACCGAGCGACTTTCACCAACTGATTGGAATTTTCGCTGTTCTTCGAGCCGATCACCAAAACCAACTGTACCTGTCCAGCGAGTCGCTTGACTGCGTCCTGGCGATTCTGCGTCGCGTAGCAGATGTCCTCTTTCGCCGGCGTGATCATGTGCGGAAACCTTTGTTGCAAAACTTCGATGATCTCGCGCGTATCATCCACACTCAATGTGGTTTGCGTCAAGACGACGACTTTCTCGGCATCGGGGACGACTACCGACTTAACTTCGACGACATTTTCCACGACCAAAGTGCGTGACGGCGCCTCGCCGCTGGTACCAACGATCTCGTCATGATCGCGATGACCGACTAAAATAATCCAATAGCCCTGGGCGACGAACTTGCGCACTTCACGGTGAACTTTGTCGACCAATGGGCAAGTGGCATCGATGACCCACTGCAGTTGTTTTTCTTTGGCCTGCTGCCAAATCGCCGGCGAAACGCCGTGGGCGCTGAAAATAACGTTCGACTTGGCAGGGACTTGGTCGACCGAGTTCACGAAGACCACGCCGCGTTGCTTGAAGTCATTGACCACATGCTGGTTATGGACGATTTCGTGAAACACATAGAGCGGCGCACCATGTTTGTCCAGCGCTCGCTCAACCGTCTCGATAGCCATCTCCACGCCAGCGCAAAAGCCGCGCGGTTTGGCCAGGATAACCTTTTTTATTGCCATAGCGTCGTCGGTGAGTTTGGATGAATCACGCCAGACTGTCAACTATGCCTGTTAGCAAGCATCGAGCAGCTTGAGAACCTCGACCGCGGCGCTTTTAGCTCCAGCTAAATCGATCGCCGGCCAGTTCGGTTCTTGGTTCAAGAGCCGCTCGAGATACGGCGCGAGATTGCCGTCGAGAAGCTCATCCTGCGAAATGTATTCGCTGGTCGCGCAATCGCGCAGAGCTTCGACCAACCGAGGATACTCAGGAAACTCACCGCGGTCGGTGTAGAGCATCGGCACCTGGTGGGCCAACACGTCCGCCACAATGCCGTAGCCTGGTTTGGTGACGATCGCGTCGCAGGCACGCACCAGATCTTGGTAATCACTTTGCGGTTCTGGCAGAAATCGGACATTGCCGTCGGATCGTCGGATATCGCCGGTGCTAACGAATAAAAATTTCGTTTGCTGCTTGAGTCTCTGCCACGGCAGGCGATCGAGTCCCAAGCCGCCGAAGCTGAGTAGGATTATCGTGGCTGCTTGTGGCAATTGGAACGTTTTACGGGCATCTTCTCTAGTTAACAACGACCGCCGGGCAACCCAAGGAATCGCCTGTTGACGAGCAAACATGCTGGTGTCGCAAGGATAGGGGAGAGTCAGCGCCAGTGAAGCTTTAGCATAAAAAGCGCTCATTGCGCCGATCAGTGGCGTAAAATCCCGATGTTCGTTGGCGTAGGCACGGTAAATATAATCCCAGGTAAAATTGCTGATCGAAATCGATGGAATCGCCGCCCGCGCGGCAATCTCAAAGCACAATGGCGGTGTGTCACCGACGATCAGACGAATGCCGTTAGCGGCGATGAAAGTTAACTCGCGCTCGATAATTTCTGGTAATCGTTCGTGTTGCCGTCGACAAGCGTCGAGGGTTGCCGCGATCTCCATTTTTAAACTGTCGCGCTGGACGATGCCCACGTCGAGGGCCTGACGCGAGTAGGCGACGGGAGTTGGCGAATTGACAAATAACCATGCGGGCGCATCGGTACGAACATGAATACGTAGGTCGGGGCGCTCGCTCGCCAGGGCGCGGATCACTTGATGGGAGCGCACCGCGTGGCCAAAACCATGGCCGGTAATATAATAAAGAATTGAACTCAAGCTGGATTTAGTTGTATGAACTATGAAAGGTCAAACTAGGGAGCGGGCGAAGGATTGTCAAGTAAGCGCTGCGCTCATCACGGAGGAGATCACGGGATATGACGGGCACCATTAAAAAAATTATTCGCGAAAAAGGGTTCGGTTTCATCAAGCCTGACGATGGCAGCGAAGATGTGTTCTTCCATCGCGGCAGCCTGGCACCGCGCGGTCAGATCGAAGACATGAATGAAGGTGACACCGTGCAGTTTCAAACCAGAAAAGGCGAAAAGGGGCTGGTGGCCTTCGATCTCAAAGGGCGTTGACGGCGAGTGTGCATGAACCTTAAGCACACCAACCGTCTGGCCCGAGAGACCAGTCCTTATCTCCTTCAACACGCCCATAACCCGGTGGACTGGTTTGCTTGGGGCGAAGAAGCTTTCGAGAAAGCGCAGCGCGAGAATAAGCCAATCCTGCTAAGCATCGGTTACTCCGCCTGTCACTGGTGCCACGTGATGGAGCATGAGTCGTTTGAAAACGAGCAAATCGCCGCGCTGATGAACCAGTTGTTCGTCAATATCAAAGTTGATCGAGAAGAACGGCCGGATCTCGACGAAATCTACATGAGCGCCGTGCAAATGCTCACGGGCCGCGGCGGGTGGCCGATGACGATGTTTCTGACGCCGGAGCGGAAACCGTTTTACGGCGGCACCTATTTTCCACCGGAAGACCGTGGCGGTATGCCTGGTTTTCCAAGAATCTTGAAGGGTGTAAATCAAGCATTTCGCGAACGTCCGGCCGATGTCGAGAAAAGCGTCACGCAGATCATCAACGCGCTCCAGAGCATGTCGGCGTCGCAAGAAAGTCAGCAGGCGTTTTCGCCAGCCATCATCGATGCTGGTGCGGAGAAAATTGCCGCGGCCTATGACTCGGACAACGGCGGTTTGGGTCAAGCGCCAAAATTCCCCAATGCCGGAGTCTACGAGTTATTTCTGCGTCACTATCATGGCTCCAAGAACGAGCGTTACCTTGAAATGGTCGTTCATACCCTCACGAAGATGGCTCAAGGCGGAATTTATGATCACTTGGGCGGCGGTTTTCACCGCTACTCCGTCGATGCCAAGTGGCTAGTGCCGCATTTTGAGAAGATGCTCTACGATAACGCCCAACTGGTGCGAATCTACGCACAGGCTTACACCCTCACTAAAAACCCGCTGTTCCAAAACGTCGTCAATGAAACTTGCGGCTATCTGCTGCGCGAGATGCTTCACTCAGAGGGCGGATTCTATTCCACCCAAGATGCGGATAGCGAAGGGGAAGAGGGAAAATTTTTCGTCTGGACGCTGGCAGAAATCAATCAGTTAATTGGCGAAGATGCTGGCGAGATTTTTGGCCGGATGTATGACGTCAGCGAGCACGGTAACTTCGAAGCGAAGAATATTCTGCATCCAATTTTGACCGTAGAACAAGCGAGCAAGTATTTTCGCCGCGATCCGGCTGAAATTGAAAAGATCATCGTGGCGGCTAAGCAGAAACTGTTCGCCGAGAGAGAAACAAGGATCAAGCCATTTCGTGACGAGAAAATCATTGCCGCGTGGAATGGTTTGATGCTTTCGGGGCTCGCGGCGGCGATCAAAATTTCACCGCAATCAGAATATCTCGAAGCGACCGAGCGCACCATCGAGTTTCTCTTCGCAAAAATGTTTCGCGACGGTTCTCTGCTGCATACTTTCAAAGACGACCAGGCTAAGCTGCTCGGTTATCTCGACGATTATGCTTTTCTCGGCGTCGGCCTGCTCGACGTTTACGAAGTACTGTTCGATCGAGCGCTCCTGGAGCGGGCCATCGAGCTATGCGAGATCATGCTGCGGGAATTCTGGGATGACAAAGACGGCGCCTTTTTCTATACAGGCAAATCGCACGAACAGTTAATTAGCCGCGCCAAGCCGATTTTCGACGCCTCGATCCCGTCGGGTAATTCCGTGGCGGCTCAACTACTGCTGCGACTCCATCACGTCACCGGTCGTGAGCTTTATCGACAGCGCGCCGAAAAAGTGTTGCGCTCTTATTACGACGCGATGGAGAGTCAGCCATTTGGTTTCGCGCATCTAATCTGCGCTTTGGATTTTTACTTAACCAAGCCGAAAGAGATTTTCATTGTTGGCGCGTGGCTGGATCCCGCCACGCGAGAACTCTTACAATCGATCCATTCGCATTATCTGCCCAACATGACGCTTCAGCTCGCCAGCGCACAGGAATCGCTAGAAAACATCTCGCCGCTGCTTCAAGGAAAAACTCAGATCGACGGCAAACCAACCGTCTACGTCTGCCATAACTACACTTGCTCGGCGCCAGTGACCCGTTGGGCCGAACTAAAGCCGTTATTGGAAAGTTAAATTCGCCCGTGGCGGAACTGCCCGCAAGCGGATCGGACGCAAAATATTAAACACTCACCAAGCGCGTCGCAATCACCTGAACTATCCTATCAAGATCTGCGAGCGTGTAATATTCGATCTCAATCTTGCCTTTCGTCGATCGCGCCTTCGGCAATAGCCGCACACGTGTTCCCAGCGAGCGTTGCAAGTTTTCGACGACTGATTTTAGATCGGGATCGACGAGCGGCAACGGGCGGCGGCGTTTGCGGCCCATCAGCAGGTTACGAACCATTTTTTCAGTTTCGCGCGTTGAAAGCCCTTTGGCGATCACTTCGCGGCAGGCCGAGATAATCAAAGGTTCGGTGTGAAGTCCCAAAAGCGCGCGCGCTTGACCTGCGGGAAGTTTTCCCGCCGTCACTTCTTGCTGCACCTCGGTGGGAAGCGTGAGCAGACGCAAGGAATTAGCGATTGCCGGGCGACTTTTGCCGACCTTATCCGCCATCTCTTCCTGGCTCCAGTGAAACTCTTCTTGCAGTCGGCGATAACCGCCCGCTTCTTCGATCGCATTCAGATCTTCACGCTGTAAATTCTCCACCAGCGCAAGTTGCAACGCCTCTTGATCGCTGGCATCGCGAATCACCACCGGCACTCGGCTTAAACCGGCGCGCATCGCCGCGCGCCAACGCCGCTCGCCGGCGATCAGCTCAAATCCATCGCCCTGCGGCCGCACCACCAGCGGCTGGATGATGCCCTGATTGCGGATCGATGCAGCCAGCTCTTCGATCTTTGCTTCGTCGAAAGTGCGCCGCGGCTGAAACGGGCTGGGCGTGACGCGCTCGACAGCGATCTCTTTCGAGAAACTATCTTGTGGCGTTCGGGTTATAGGTTCTGCGGCTGTTGGAATCAGCGCGCTGAGCCCTCTACCCAAACCCCTTTTCTGCGTTGACAGCGTGTTCTCCACGGGTGATCAACTCCTTTGCCAAATCTCGATAATCTTGCGCGCCGGTCGAGGCCGGATCATACAAACAAATTGGTTTGCCGTAGCTCGGGCTTTCGCTCAGCCGAACGTTTCTGCGGATGATCGTGTTGAACAGTTTGTCGGGGAAGTGGGCGCGGATCTCCTCGACGACTTGGTGCGACAAACGATTGCGGCTGTCGAACATAGTTATGACGATGCCTTCTAAGTGAAGCGCCGGATTCAAACCCTGCTGCACCAGATTCATCGTTTCCAGTATCGCACTCAGCCCTTCGAGCGCGTAGTACTCGCTTTGAATTGGAATCAGCAACCCATCGGCGGCGGTAAGTGCGTTCAAAGTGAGCAAGCCCAAAGCTGGCGGGCAGTCGAGCAAAACATAATCGTAGTGGGCGGTAATCGATGCGAGTGCATCCTTGAGTCGATACTCGCGACGATCCGCATTGACCAATTCAACTTCTGCGCCAACCAGATCCTTAGTTGCAGGCATTAACAGCAGCTGTGGTAGATCGGTTTGACACAGCACCTCGCCGATAAATCGCGTCCCATCAAGCACGTGATAGAGGCTCGCAGAGAGCTGCGAACGATCAATACCAAGCCCAGTCGTACTGTTACCCTGCGGATCAAGATCGACTAACAAGACGCGCTTCGAATCAAGCGCTAGTGAAGCTGCTAAGTTAATCGACGTGGTGGTTTTGCCAACTCCACCTTTTTGATTTGCTATGGCAATAATGTTTGTCATTAAACGAAACGAAGCCACTTCGCGGGCGGGGATTTAACCCCGCCCGTGACCAAAGGGGATGCTCGCCCCCTTTGGAAACCCCATTTAGTTGTTCCCGCCTCCCGAGGCGTGGTTAACATAGAATAATAATATCCTATATATCAATAAGTTATAAACATAACCCATCAACAATTGCTTCTATCATAAAATTTGCCGAATTAAAAGTATTTAATTCCGTTTCACGTGAAACAAGGGAATATGACCAGAACTTAAGTCGATATTGATCGCGTTTGTGAACTCGCTGCAGGGAAGCTACGCGCTCTTTCGCTTCCTAACATAGAACGAAAGGAGCGTAAGTGCGGCTGGTGTGATTCCGGAAATTCTCGAGGCTTGACCAATGGAGCGTGGTTGGATGCGAGTTAGCTTTTCGCAGACTTCTCGCGATAGGCCACTTATCGTGGAGTAGTCGATGTCTTCTGGCAATCGCACGTTTTCCATTTTTTGAAACCGCTCGACAATTTCCAATTGCCGATTAACATATCCCTCATACTTAATATGGATTTCGGCTTGGGCCTCTACATCCGGCGCCACAATCGGAATATCTGGGACTAGTTTACGGAGCCGCTCCATAGTGATTTCTGGCCGACGCAACAGCTGAGATAATGCAACTGATCCGTTAAGTGGCGACGATTTAAAAATCTCCATCTGGGAATTTTTCTCTGGGCCAGGGGTAACCTGATGGCGATCTAAATGGCTGATTAGCATCTCCACTGCTTGTTTTTTATCGATCAGTCGCCGATTCGCCTCAGAGCTGGCTAAGCCGATTTTATGACCTATCTCAGTCAATCGCAGGTCGGCATTGTCTTCTCGCAGTAACAGTCGATATTCCGCCCTAGAAGTAAACATTCGATAGGGTTCACTGTCGGTTCCTTTGGTCACCAAATCATCGACGAGAACCCCAATATAAGCCTGGTCGCGCGAGAACACTAAAGGCTCCTCGTCACGCAGACTCAGCGCAGCGTTGATCCCAGCCATGATTCCCTGTGCGGCGGCCTCTTCATAGCCGGTCGTACCATTGATCTGGCCAGCATGGTAGAGCCCTTTGACAAGCTTGGTTTCCAAGGTTGGATGAAGCTGGGTTGGCTCGAAGTAGTCGTACTCGATTGCGTAACCCGGCCGCATCACCTCAGCATGTTCCAAGCCCTGAATCGAGTGAACCATGTCAAGCTGTACGTCGAGCGGCAAGCTTGTCGACAATCCATTAGGATAAACCTCGACTGTATCTAAACCTTCCGGCTCGAGAAAAACCTGATGTCTTTCCTTATCGGCGAATCTATGAATCTTATCCTCAATCGACGGACAATAGCGTGGTCCGCGGCTCTTGATCACTCCGGAATACATTGGCGAGCGATGGATCGCCGCTCGAATGAGTTCATGCGTCCGCTTATTGGTGTAAGTAATATGACAAGGCACCTGCCGTTGACTCACACCCTTACTAGAAAATGAAAACGGTTGCGGCGGGTCATCACCGGGCTGAATCTCCAGTCCAGAATAATCAATCGTTCGGTTATCCAACCTCGGACAAGTACCGGTCTTGAGCCTGCCAACCTTAAATCCAAGAGTGGCCAGTGACTCGCTCAATCCGTGCACGGCAAAATCCCCGGCCCGGCCAGCGGAATAATTTCGATCGCCAATATGAATCAAACCCTTAAGAAAAGTCCCGGTGGTCAGAATCACGCGACGACCATAAAACTTTTCACCGATCTGCGTTTCGACCCCTCTGACCTGACCATTCTCGACCAGCAGGGCTTCAGCACTGCCTTGCCGTAATGTCAGCCCAGGACAGTTCTCCAGGACTCGCTTCATCCGCGATCGATAGAGCGCTTTATCGGCTTGGGCTCGTGAAGCCCTAACGGCAGGACCTTTTTTGGTGTTGAGAATTCGAAATTGAATTCCAGTTTCGTCAATCGCCCGACCCATCTCTCCACCGAGCGCGTCAATCTCCTTAACCAGATGCCCCTTGCCAATGCCGCCAATTGCCGGGTTGCATGACATTTGACCGATATGATCGAGATTGAGCGTTAGCATCAACGTACGACAACCCATTCGTGCCGCCGCAAGACACGCCTCAATACCGGCGTGACCCGCGCCAACTATAATGACATCAAAAATTTCTGCGCTCATCAAAGTTCCACGTGAAACAAAATGGCCTAATATTACTAGCCATTATCTTTAATATCTTATAAATCCATTATTTTCCAATACAATAATCGTTAAAAATACGTTCTAAAATATCATCATTGGTAACTAATCCAAGAATCTCTCCGAGCGCCTTACTAGCTTCGGTTAAATCAACCGCAACAAGCTCTGGCGGAAGACCTTCGGCGAGCGTGGCGAGCGCCGCGCCAAGAGCTGCCGCACTGCGGATCAGTTGGCTTCGATGTCTAATGTTTGTAACCGCCACGGTAGGCTCGATTTTATAATCCAAGATTAAATCTCGAAGACTAGACTTCAAC
>CAYZJE010000265.1:0-3874 GCA_964478485.1 uncultured Syntrophobacter sp.
GTCCGGGAATATTACCGAGTCAAGAATGGTCTGGTCGTCATGGAAAATGTTCCTGCCTACGTTTGTAGTCGATGCGACGAGCGAAAGTTGATAACTTCGACATACGTATTCTAGCTTACGTATGTAGCTAGAGGAGCATTCCCCATGAAACGCACCACCGTGTTCGCCGACGATGATGTTTTGAAGAAACTCTCAGACATTGCCAAACGGGAAAATTGCACTTTTGCAGAAGTGACCCGCAAAGCGCTCAACGAATATGTTTCTCGCCGGGGGCGCAAACGACCGCGACTTTCGCTCATCGGGATCGGTAAAAGCGGGCGAAAAGATGTCGCCGAACGAGCCGAAGAAATCTTGGGCAAAGGATTCGGCCGCTAATGGCGCGATATTGAGCTAGCGATCCGAAGAAAACGGAATTTTGAACTCGACCCGGGTCGACACACGTACAAGGAGTAGAAGTCATGGCAAAAGCAAAGAGGAAAACAACCGCGGATGCCGTTGAAATTCTCCACCGTCGCTATTATGCAGGCAAGCCGCAGCGACTCGTGGCTTTGGAGCAAGCACGAGCCAACGAACACGTTGCTCGCAAGCTAACCGCATTAAGGATTGCGAACGGGCTAAGCCAACGTCAACTGGCACAACTCATCGGAACCACAGCGTCAGTCATTTGTCGTCTCGAAGACGCCAACTATGAGGGCCATTCCTTGGCGATGCTTAATCGAATCGCCGCGGCCTTGAACCAGCGTGTTGAGATTCGTTTTGTGCCGGCAGAACGACGCTTGCGTTCCGCATGATTCCGACCGACTGGACAGACGACTCATACAGAGTCCTTAAGAAAATTTTCTAACTTCACCGACTTCCAAACATAGTCAAGTTATAGATTCTGCTGAAAAATCCCTAGGAATGCTTCGACGGGCTCCGCATGAACGGAAAATTCTTAACGTAATCAATCCCCTCCCCTTTCGTCCTGAGGCTCTCGAAGGATGAACGGAGGGTTTTTCAGCGGAATCGTTATAAAACTCTGACCCTGCCCTGACCCCTTGGATGAATGATGCGACTGACGCCGGATTGCTATCGTTAGGGATGTCGGCCTATGGTCCGCGACGAGGGTAGGCAATCAAGAAATTGCCGCCCTGCCAGGTGGAGGCAAACGTGCAAAAACTATCGTCACTGCTATTCACAACCCTGATCGGCATTAGCATCATCGCGCTGGCGCACGAAAGCATGGCGCAGACGAGCGCCGCGCCGTCGAAGACGGGCACGCGTCTCATCACGCTCGGCACATCGGCTGGTCCGCAGCTGCGAGCAGGCCGGGCGCAATCGTCCAATCTGCTGATTGTGAACGGGGCACTGTATGTCGTTGACGCTGGCGACGGCGTGACCCGCCGTCTTGCGGAAGCTGGTATCAACATTCGAGAGATCGGAACTATTTTTATCACTCACCATCATGACGATCACACGGCGGGTCTTGGTACGCTGATGTCTGTGGCGTGGAATGACCAGCGTACCAAACCGATCAACGTCTATGGCCCGCCCAGGACCGTAGAGCTGGTTAAGGCCGCAGTGCAGTATTTTTCTATTAGCGCTGACATCAGGCTTGCCGACGGAGGTCGCACTGTACCGTTAGCTCAGGTGTTCTCCGGTCATGATGTTGGCACTGGTGTAGTTTACCAGGACGCCAACGTCAAAGTGACGGCCGTGGAAAACAGCCATTTTAGCCATTTTGATTTGTATAAAGGCCCGGCTTCCGGCAAGCCCAAGTCCTATTCCTATCGTTTTGAAACGCCTCACCGCGTGATCGTGTTTACGGGGGATACTGGCCCTAGCGATGCCGTCACCGAACTTGCGCGAGGCGCTGATCTGCTCGTCTCGGAAGCCACTTCGGCCGAAGCTCGCAAGCAAAGCTTGATCAACAGCGGTCGCTGGCAAGCGATGACTCCCGACGAGCAGGTACGCAGCCTGCGGCGGGTGACAGAGGGGCATCTGACCCTGGACGTCATCGGGAAGATGGCCACACGCGCAAACGTCAAGACCGTGGTGCTATCGCACCTGGGCGCACGGGCCGGTACGGACGACTACGCGCCGTGGGCCGAGGAGGTGAAGAAACACTTTTCCGGCCGGGTGCTCATCGCCAAAGACTTGATGGAATTTTGACCCGCTTCTCGATTTCGGGATTAGAGAGCAATCCCGTCAGTGGCGCGGGACCGAGTTTTGTAGGATGTGGTGACCAAAGGGAACCGCATCGTTGGTAAGCCGCACTCACTCGATGCGGTTCGCAGACTCACCACATCCTACGGGGCTCGCCATTTTGATTGTACGTAGGTGTGCGCGAGCACATGACACACTTCGTGGTGAAAACATTTTCACAGCAAACCCAGAAGAATCACAAAAAAAGGCGAGCTGACCAGATGGCCAGCTCGCCTTTTAGCTAAACCGATCAATTTCTAATCGATCATGTGCGTGGTCGCCTTCAAATGCTTGTCGATGGTAACGTAGCCCTTGTACTGATCGACGAACCAGTAGCGCACGCCGAATTCGAAGCGCAGTTCTTTCATGTCGCGATCGAATGGGTTGAAGTGCTGGTGGTGCAGCATGCCTGGCGGCACGTGGATGGCGTCGCCCTGATTCCAGTCATAACGCTTGCCGCCGATCTCGGAGTAGCCGTCGCCTTCGAGCGCGTAGAGATACGCCTCGGGATGAGCGTGGCTGTGGCTCTTGGTGTGCGGCAAATCGACGAAGATCGAGCTGATCGCCGCGCCGGTCGCTTTGAAACCATTGTCTTTGCCGGTCCGGCCCATCAAGAAATAGGTCGCGCCATGCTTCGACTCATCCGACTTCACATGCTGATTCTGATGCATCGCAATGCGCCGCCCGTCTTCGGGCCAGTACTGCGATTCTTCCTTCGGAAATGCCGCCATCGCCTTGGCGTCGTTCTCACCGCACACTGCCAACTGCTCCAGCTTGCCCATGTAGACGGCGGCTTCGAGGTGCCACGCTAGTCCGGAGATATAGCCAACCGGAACCTTGCCTGCGTTGAAGAGCTGATGCGTCGCCCGATAGGGCACGTGAATGATCGTGCCGGGCCCGAAATCGTAGCGTTTGTCGTCGAGAATCATAAACCCTTCGCCGCTCTCGACATAAATCGCCTCTTCGCCATGCAAATGTTTGCCGGAATGCCAGCCGGCTGGGATCTCGGCCCGCATCATGCAGCTGCCGCCAGTGGTAAAACCCAACTCAGGCGCAATCATCAACGCCGCTTTGAAATCCTGCGGCGTGCGCACCCACTTGAGATCCTTTGACCGCGTAAATCGCGGCGACTCCGCCACGGCTTTTTCATTGGCTTTGGATTGTTCCAGCCAATCCGTATAAAAATCACTCATTTATTTTCCTCCAATTTGCTATTCTTCAATCGTCTGCAAAAATGGTTATTCTGGGTTTCCTGGCAAGAAGAATTCACCACAGAGGCACAGAGTTCGCAGAGTTCGGAGAATTTCTTAATCAAAAACTCTTTACTCCGCGCCCTCCGCGCCTCGGCGGTGCAATCTCCGAGCCGTGCTTCATAAGCACGCATTAAGACCCACAAAAATTATAGGACCTGACCCCGCTTGTCAATTCGCTCGCAATCAATAGTTTGCGGTGGCAACCTGAACTTGCTACCTGTCAGCTACCTCTCATGAAGAAAGTTTCTTTTGTCGCTCTTGCCATCGTTGCCGCCCTCGCTGCCGTTATCCTCGTCCGCGCGGCCACGCTCAAGTCCCGGCAAATCGCCGCCGCACCCGTCGAACCAATCAGTCTCGGTCGCGCTAACATCGTTCAGCGACTTGCCGAAGCGATCCAGCTCAAAACGATCTCCTTTCAATCGCCGACGGACTCCAGC
>CAYZJE010000266.1:0-1705 GCA_964478485.1 uncultured Syntrophobacter sp.
CGCACCCATCGGCTCTCCGGCATGACCGTGATCGCTGCCGCCGCGTTCGAAGGCACGATTCGCGCCGGAACGACGGTGCAACGCAGTGCGCTACTGGACATGACCGGCGCCGGCGCAACGATTTCGCGTTTCAGTAGACACGCGCACTTGATCGTCAGTTTTCGCATCGCACCCGGACTCGGCGAACTCGACGCGCACCACGCGATCCAGCAAGCCGAACTGAAAGTCGCGCATAAAATTGCCGCAGTGACCAAAACACTCGATCCTGAAGACATCACTACCTACGACTTGAGCGAGCGAAATCCGCGGTTGCCGACCATCATGCTGATCCAAGGCTGCATCACCGACCCGCAGCATTTTCACTCCGGGGTTGGCTACTACGGCATGTCGCTGCGCGAATCACTGGCGACCTTTGTCCATCCCAATGAAATCTTCGACGGCGCCGTGACCGTGGACACGACGCGCTCAGGCCGCGGTTACTATCCGACCACTTGGGATTGGCAAAACCATCCGCTGATCCTCGGCTTGTACAAATCCCATGGCAAAGATTTGAATTTTGCCGGCGTGATCTTGCAGCGCATCCGCTTCGAGACCAATCACGGCAAAGAAGTGGGCGCGCAGAATGCCGCGCGATTGGCCAAAGCGATGGGCGCCGACGGCACGCTTATAACCTGGATCGGCGGCGGCAACGCGTTCGTCGACGTCATGTTCACCGTGCGCGCCTGCGAGCAGATCGGCATCAAGACCACGCTCGTCACCTATGAGAACGGTGGCAAGCAAGGCACCGACAGCGCCGTGCTCTTCTACGTCCCCGAAGCCGACGCGATCGTCAGCACGGGTAGCCTCGACCGGCCAATTGAATTGCCCGCCATGGACCGCACCATTGGCCCGTACAACGAAATAAAAGTCTTCCCCTTCCCCGGCGCCGCGCCAGTGCCAGCAAAGGAACGATTACCCATGGAAGCCCGCGACGCGATGATCGGCGGCGCGGATATCTGGGGCGAGCAGAGTTGGAGATGCGAGGAGTATTGAGTGGCGGAAGTTGCGAAGAAATCCGCTAAAGGATAAAGTAGCAGTAGTGAAACTCAAAGATTTTAAAAAATACCTTCACGGGAAATCGTTAGACAAGCTCCTACATCAAGCCCGGAGGAGTAGCCTGCGGCGACTCCTTGCAAATGAGAAAGAAATAATCACACCGAGCAAAAAAGCCCGAGCACCTAAACGGGCTGCGGGCGTCAATCGTTGATCTACCTCGACACCTCTGTCCTGCTCGTACACACCCTTACGGAGTCCATTGAAGTCGCGCGCCAGTAGCAGTACGTCGACTTTTCGCAAAGATCGATGCCGGATTGATATCCGCCGCCACTTCGTTTTATGCCCTGCATGAAGTCTATGTTTTCGCTCTCGAAAACGCGCCGGATGTGGAAATAGGTTCGCGATTTGGCAAGGGTGCCTTACAGAAGCTACTTGCAACTCCGTTACGAATTTTGCCCTTCGTGACCCGGACGGAGCGAAGGCGTCTGGCTGATAAATTTGCCAAGCTTAAAGACGCGTCCGACTTGCCCCACGCGGTCAGCGCTCATTCCGCCGGCTGCGAAGCGATTGTTGCGTATGACGAGCATTTCCGGGCAATCGCTTCGGTCATCCCTTACAAAACTCCAAACGATTTCCTTTGATAACAATTCTTCAAATTTCGGATTGGCCC
>CAYZJE010000267.1:0-3059 GCA_964478485.1 uncultured Syntrophobacter sp.
TCGCGATAAAGATCGAGCGCCTTGAGCGCCGGCGCGTCACTCATGGAGAACAAGATTGCGTCGTCGGATGACGAATTGACGTGCCGGTGCGTGTACCACAGCGGCACGACGAAAGTGTCCCCTTGCTGCCAGTCGAAGCGCTGCTCGCCGATCTCTGTCGCTCCTCGACCGCGAAACACATGATACATCACTGTGCTCGTGTGGCGGTGTGATTCCGTCTCTAGTTTCGCCGGGAGAAGTTGAACAGCGCACTGAATCGTTGTCATCGTCGACCCGCCGGTCGTGGGATTCCGGTATTCAAGCAAGTAGCCGTCGAAGCGATCTCGCGCCGGCGACATTTTCGTCAACGCGCGTAACGCTGGCTCGGTGTCGCGCCATTTGTAATGGAAGAAATCCGCCAGCGGTAGACCGTGGCGAACCGAATTGCCGAGCCCGCTGATCACATCTTCACTGCTTCTCTCGATCGGTTGGCGCCGTTCGGGGTAGCGCTCCTGCATGACTTGATGCAGCGCTGTGACCAAGGGGAAATCCAAACCGTCGAGCCAGAGCATCGCTTCGTTGGTATCGTTGGAGTGGTCGTGCCAGGTGAGCTTCGGCGTAAGAATCAAATCGCCGGGCGCCATGACGCATTGCTGGCCATTGACCGTGGTGTACGCGCCGTTGCCCTGAATAACGAAGCGCAGTGCCGCCGGCGTGTGACGGTGCGCCCGCGCATTCTCGCCGGGCTTGACGTATTGGAACGAGATTTGAATCGTGTGGGTCGCGAAACCATGCTTTTGATCGAGCCCCGGATTGACCAGACGAACGACGCGCCGCTCGCTGTTCTCCAAACTGATCACTTCCCCCGCGCGCACCAAACTCTCGTGCACATCAGCCCACTTCCACAGACAAGGCTCGACCGCGGTCATCGGATGCGACGGCAGTCCTTCCATGCCGAGGCTCCAGTAGCCGGAAAGATTTTTTTTCGCCATGTCGCGATCGAGCAACACGACGCTATCTTTTTGTGCCGGCTGTTTCATGGTCTTCACTCCGTATGCCAAGAGGGCGGGTTTAAAACCCGCCCCTACACCGGGCGTCCTCTTGAATTTTATTTGCGCTCTTTGCGCCCCGATCGCCCTGAGCACTGTCGAAGGGTGCGGCTAATACCCTATTTCCTATCCGTAGGCCTTGGCGGGATCGGTTCGTTGTAGATCATATCCACCCACATCGGCTGATAGGCCGCGACGAAGCCGTTCTTGTAGGCGTTGCCGCAATAATGCGCCGGCTTCAATTTATCCCAGACGATCTTGCCACTCGGCTCGATACAGTCTTCGTCCACCGACGCGGCGACGACTTTGCCGACCACCATCAACCGGTGCAGCCACTGCTTAGTCCATTCGACTCTGCATTCAAAATGGCTGCGGCACTCGGCGATGCGCGGCGGCTTCACAACCTTGGCGGGGATCGCCGTTAGCCCGGCCGTCTCCAGCTCATTGACTCCCGGCGGAAATTCGAGCCCCACAACCCTTACCTTTTCGAGAATCTCACGCTCATAGGATGGAACGTTGACGACAAATTCCCCAGTTGCCAAAATATTATTGTAGGTGTCTTTGGTCGCCCCGGTCGTGAAAGCAATGTACACCGGATCGTGGCACACCCTTACGCACGTACCATACGAAGCGGCGTTGACCCGGCCCTCACCGTCAACTGTGGTAATCATGACCAAGCACGCGCTCGGCGCGAAGAGTATATCCCAATGCTCGCTCGGCGCATCGATCTTGTTCGCAGGATTCATTTGGATATCCTCCAGCCGCTAGTTCGTTTGAAGTCTGGAAGGTAGCCGAAACGAATCAACGCAGTCAACCAGAATTCTTCCGATGCTTCCATTCCTTGACACTCAAGGCCCATGTACCTACCGTCGATGAGGATTTTTCGTAATCGGACTAAACCGTGTTGAAACCATCATTGCCAACCCGGGCAACCCCAAACGCGCTAAAAAAATAAGTTTACCGGTCGATTGCTGTGGCAGCGGCGCTAAAGCCGCTGCTGGCAGCGTTGCGCTGATTTTCACCGGTCGTGCGAAGTTGGCACGAGCGGACAACTCAGCACTGAGCCGTAAGCTAGCTAATGAAAGCGACCAGTTTTCGGGCGGAGTATAGACCCCGACCGCAAAGAGGCTTCA
The DNA here is from genome assembly GCA_964478485.1 of uncultured Syntrophobacter sp. Taxonomy (GTDB): domain Bacteria; phylum Desulfobacterota; class Binatia; order UBA9968; family UBA9968; genus DP-20. Next base: position 2,162 of record CAYZJE010000267.1, read on the forward strand.
TTGATTTTGTCAAAGGAGCTGGGATAGGACGAAAGTAAGAGCCGTTCAAGTAAGATCGCGATGGGCAGTTTTACCGTTCAGCCAGTTCGAATTTCTCGCCCTCAGGCTTCTTATCGTTGACGAACTTGGCAGCTTCCGAGGCGCTCCAGCCAAATTCAACATGGCCGCGCATGCGCGAACCCGAGGCAACGGTCAGCGTTGCCGCCTTGAGATCGCCAACCACTTGAGCCGATTCTAAAAGCTTCAGGTGCACACTTGCGGTCACATCGCCGTTAATCTCGCCGGCGAGCGTGATGTTCGTGGCGTTGACTTTGGCGCTCACATTGGCGCCTTTTTCAATCGCTAAATCTCCTTTGATATGAATTTCGCCGTTGAACTTGCCGGCGATACGCACGTTGGCGTCGCCTTCGATCTTTCCGTCGATGCTGACTCCCGGCCCGAACACCGACTCATTGCGCTCTTTTGCAGCGCTTTCTCTCGGCGCGGGCACGGCTGTCGTGGCTGCGGTAGTCACCGCAGCCGGCGTCGGCACCGGCGGCACTGTCGACACGGTTTGCGATTTCTCATTACCTGTTTCTTGTACGGGTTGGTTCCACAGCGCCATTGGTTAATCCCTCCTGCTTAGCTCAGATTCAATCGCTCCCCTCGAGAAGCCGCCCCCGGAAGAACAGCGCTATTTTGAGCAAGGAAGATGCCAAGCGCCCACGGGATGTGAAAGAGTGGAAGTTACGACCGTTTTATTGCAATTTGAGGCATAATCGTCGCTGTTGAGCAGAATTCCTGGGAGACCAGTGTGCGACAACACACGCTAATTGTGTTCAAAATGGATAATCGAATACCCAGGCTGGCGCCGCCGATGGGAACAGGAAAACGCTGCACGGAAGTTGCAGGCAAAACA
>CAYZJE010000268.1:0-25188 GCA_964478485.1 uncultured Syntrophobacter sp.
TTGCTGCTGTCGGGTGAACTGAATTTTACTCCGGCGCTGTCGATGCGCCCGTGGATTATTACCGGCTGGTTGGCTTGGTAGTCGAACGACAATTTGGCTTGCAGTTTCTCGGCTGCCGCCTGCCAGCGCTCTTTGGGCGCATAGGTTAGCTTGGTGGCCCGTAACTTTGTTTCTTTGAAGCGCAGCGCCGGCTCGGTCCACTCAAAGGGCGCTGCGATTGAAAGATTTGCTACGGCGATCTCCTCGCCGCGCAGTTGCGCGGAGTCGCATTGGACGATGCCTTTAACCGCGAGCGCGCGCCACGGGCCTTGCACTTGGAGTGTTAGCTGGCCCAACCCTTGATAGGACCACTGACTCAGCGGCGCGGGCAGATTCGCTTTGAGAATTGACAAGGGTATGTCGCGCAGGACTATTTTGCCGGCGGAGATCGTCGGCTCCGAGCCGAAAAGAACTTGGCCATCGCCGGCGCCGGTGCCGAAGGGCGCCGACAATTGCACCGACTTGAGCACGAGGATTTGGTTCGAAACCAAATAGTTGCCGGCAACGCTCACGGCCAAAGTGCCGTTGATGAGTTTGTTGTTGAGTTTAATGGGTATCGAGCGAATAGCGTCGGGAAAATCCGCGATCGTAGCTTTGCTTGTGAAAGTCGCCAGGGTCAATTTGGCATCGATCGATGCCTCGGCATCGAAGCTCCCGGTAAGTTTATTGCCGGCAAATTCGAGGGCGTGGAATTTGCTCTCGATGACCGCGGTGATTGGCTGCCGTTCGGGCGCGCGCAGTTTGAGCCGCAGGTGCACTAAGTCGCTTGTCGGTTTTCGCCTGTTCAAAAAGCCACTGGATTGTTTGGAACGGAGGACAACCACGGCGTCAAAATCGCGCGGTTGTCCGGTGACCCGCAACTCGGCCGTGCCGTTGAGCTGCGGCACATCGGCGGCCAGCGTGATGCCCGATGGACCGCCGAGATTTAGATCCTGCGCGTTCAAATTAATTCTCGGTAATTCGAAAACAGTTTCTGCGCCCTTCTTTAAGACGACCGTGCCGTCTCGAACATTCAGCAAACGCAGGGCTAATTCCGTGGAGCCCTTGGTCGGGGCCTTCATGATTTCGTCAACATCAAGCTGGAGCACTGGCTGGTCAATTTCCAATTTATCAACGCTGCGCGACCACAGGTCGATGCTGGCACCGAGGCGGGAAGCGCTGAAGTTGAATTGTCCCGGTTTGGCGACTTCGACGGCGTTAGCGATGACCGTCAGAGGCAGGCGGAGGCCGAGCGAATCCGCGCGCACGGCGAAGCCGCTGCGCTGCGAGAGCTCCGCGAGAAGCCAGTCTTTGAATCGGCTCGATTGAAGGATCGCCGTCAGCGCGATTGTCGAAAGCGCGCACAAGGCGAGCAGCAGGGCAGCAATTCTAAGACCGGTGCGCACCAAGACGGTCATAGAAAAACGATACCTATTGAAGCTATCGTCAGCAAGTGAAGTCTAAGGTTAATATCGGGTTAGACGCGGGACTACGCCGAATCGATCATTGCCGCGGTAAAGTTAAACAATCAAAACAGCCACTTCGCGGGCGAGGCATTGAACCCGCCCCAAGTTAAAGTAGATCAAAGGGGATGCTCGCCCAGTTCGGCAGGGCAATTTAAGGCAACTTAATGTCTCTAGAAATGCTGTGTTACACCGAATAGGTGGTTTGAAAAAAAATTGCAATGATTTCTTGACAACGCAGCACGCTTATACTAACTTGACCGGAAATTAACCTATTTCATTGCTGGGAGGCAAAGAGATGAATAGAAACAAATATCTAGCGTTGACGGCGCTGGGATTTTTCATGACGGGTTGTACGGGCATGACCAAGAGCCAGTCCGCCCTGGTCGGAGCGAGTGTTTGTGGTCTCATGGGTGCTGCCGGGGGCGGCGCCGCGGCTCATAGTGGTATCGGCGGACAACATCGCAATGAAGCTGCCGGCATTGCCATTGGCGCGGTGACTGGCGCGCTGATCTGCGGCGGCTTGGGTTACCTAATCGGCCAGGACCCAAAACCGGCACCACCACCACCACCACCACCACCACCACCACCGCCGCCACCGGCGAAACCGGCGCCGAAGCCGACACCGCCACCTCCTCCGCCACCTCCTCCGCCAGCACCCAAGCCAGCACCCAAGCCGGCGCCGAAGGTCGAGCGGACGATTATTCTGGACGACGTGCTGTTCGATTTCGACAAGAGCAACATCAAGTCAGATGCCGGAACGATCTTGGATCGGCTGGTTGCTTTCATGAACGAGAACAAAGACAAGAAGGCGAATCTTTCCGGTCACACCGACAACGTCGGCGGGGATGCCTATAACCAGGCTCTTTCCGAGCGGCGCACCGCATCGGTCAAGGATTATGTCGTCAAGAAGGGTGTCGACGGCGGCCGAGTTTCCGGACAGGGATTTGGCGAGAGCAAGCCGATCGCGGATAACAAAACCGCTGAAGGCCGAGCCAAAAACCGTCGAGTCGAGATCAAAGTCAACTAAGCTGGGTTGACGCGGGCTTTTAACATGCGGATGCGGGGAAAAGCTAGAGTACTTTTCCTCGCATCCGCATTTTTGTTTTCTGAGTTTGCGTGGGCTCAGACCCCAGACTTAAAGGACATCCAAACCCGCATCTCATGGTACCGCGCCTGGTTGGATCAAGCCGGTTCCAGCGGCTCGCGTTTCTGGCTCCGACTCGATAGCAGTAAAAGGCCGCACCGGCTCTTTGTCGGTGACGGCTTTCTGCGCGCCGATGGTGACGCTCAAGAGGAATTCATCGAAATATTTTCACGTTATCTGGCCGGACATCCTGACAAAAACATGCTTATCGATATCTACGACCCCAATAGTGGCAGGTGGATCGGCGAGTATGGCTTTGGCGGATTTCGGCTCTTCGCGGCTTCTGGGCCTAATCCTTCTCCCGAATAGTCACCAGCTTCATTTCCCTATCGACTTCTCTTTAATTCGTTTCGCTTTTTAATTCTCGCCGTCGCTTGCTAGACTCGGTCCGTGGCATCGCTCAGTGAGCTGCGCGCCCAGGCGCGGGAAATTTTTGCCGCTGGAGTAAAATCGGCCGATCCGTTCGAAGCGGTCAAACGGCATGTCCGGGTCACCGGCGAGGTTCTGAGAGTCGATGGCCGGAACTACGACCTGGCCACGATCGACAATATTTTCGTGATCGGCTGCGGCAAAGCGGCGGCACCGATGGCGCTCGCGCTGCAAAAAATTGTCGGCGCGAGAATCGCCAGCGGAGTTGTCGTCGTCAAGTACGGTCATGGATTGTCACTCGAAAAAATCAAAGTTGTCGAAGCCGGTCATCCGATCCCCGATCAAGCCGGATTTGCTGGCGCACGGCAAGTCATCGAGATTGTGTCCCGCGCCGGCGCCGCCGACCTCATTCTCTTGGTGATCTCTGGCGGCGGATCGGCGCTGCTGCCGATGCCGGCGGATGGAATCACGCTCGAAGATAAACAGCAGGCCACCCAGGCGCTCCTGGCCAGCGGTGCGACAATCCAAGAGATCAACGCGCTGCGCAAACATCTTTCCGCGCTACAAGGCGGCCGGCTGGCTGAGTTAGCTTTTCCGGCGAACACCGTGTCGCTGATTCTCTCCGACGTGGTCGGCGATCGGCTCGACGCAATCGCGTCTGGGCCGACGGTTGGCGATGCCACGACTTTTGAAGAGTGTGTAGAAATCGTCCGACGGTATGGCCTACAGGGAAAAATTCCTCCCAGGGCGCTCGATTTGTTAGCGCGTGGTGTGCACGGCGAGATCGCCGAAACAGCCAAACCATCGGCGCCAGTTTTCCAAAAAGTTCATAACGTCATCGTCGGTAGTAACCGCATGGCGATAGCGGCAGCGCAACAACAAGCAGCGGCTCTGGGCTACCACACGGAGATTCTTTCCAGCGCGATCGAAGGCGAAAGCCGGGCCGTGGCCAGCGCTCATTGCGCGCGTATCAAAACGATTTTGGAACGAGAGCCGTCGGCTCGTCAACCGCTCTGCCTAATCTCCGGTGGCGAAACCACGGTGACGCTGCGCGGCGATGGCTTGGGTGGGCGCAATCAAGAGTTCGCTTTGGCGGCCGCGATTGAAATCGCCGATTTGAACAATGTCGTTGTGCTCAGCGCGGGAACCGACGGCACGGACGGGCCCACCGACGCCGCCGGCGCTATAGTTGACGGCGCGACGGTTGAGCGCGGCAGAGAGCGGGGGATGAACGCCCTTGAGTTTCTCGCTCGCAATGATTCTTATCACTTTCTACGGGCCACCGGCGACCTGCTGATCACCGGACCGACGCTGACTAACGTCATGGACCTGCAGGTTATCTTGATTGGCTGACCGCCGTCGAGTTTCGCTGACGGTTGTTGGCATTGGCAGCCGACCGCTCTGCTTTCATCCTAACAGGTTGGTGAAAAAAGGTTCGGAATGCTTCGAGAGCCTCAGCATGAACGGAGGATTATCAATGTTATCAAATCCCCTCCGTTCGTCCTGAGCCTAGTCGAAGGACTCCGAGTGGGTTTTTCAGCAACCTGCTAAAGACTGATTGGATCATCTCTCTGGTTTATACATGTAAAAATACAGTTCTAAAATCGCTCAATTGATCTTTAGAGTTTTTTCGTTTGGAAGTTGCAATAGAATTTCAATCATGATTAGAGTGCGTTGCTTCGAGGGGCGTTACCGAGGGACGAGTCCTACCGAATCAGGGGAGCGGAGAAATGATCGATGTTAGTCTGAAAGGGGTACGCTGTCGCGCTGCACAAGAAATTCTCGACATCGACGGAACCATCGACGCGTCGACCGAGGGAACCATCGTCTACGAGCTCGAAGGCGAAGGCGGGCAGTTGGTCAACGTTTGTTGGGACGATGGCACGAGATCCCTGGTTTCCTCGGAAGAAATTGTCATTACCGATCCGGTGACTTGGCAGTAAACGTCATGATCCGCTAATCCAGCCTCGGCGATTGCACTGCCAAGGCAAATATATTCTCACAGTTTAAAAATCTTCCGTGCGGAAAACAAACTCTTGGTCGTTGTCGGCTGAGAGAAATTCTCCTTGCACCACTCTATCGCCGACGTAATTTACTGCTTCGCTGATTGAGCGGTCGCGCTCGCGTCACGAGCATTCCAGCTAGACAATCGGCTCAGCGCTCCGGCGAAAATGTTTTTGGCGGAGAAGGGAGGGAGTCGAACCCTCCGGGGACCTTACGGTCCCCAGACTGGTTTTGAAGACCAGCGGCACCACCGGGCACCTTCCTTCTCCAGAGTAATGATCTCGATAACTTAGCTTGTTTGGTAGTCTGGCGCAAAAGGCCAGGGCGGTAAAAATGGTTGGTGACGTTTTATCGTGTCGAGAATTTGGCCGGCCTGCATCAAATCCCGCGGCAATGACCACGGGATTTATCAGCAAGAAAGCTGACGCGATCGTCACGCGGAAAAACTTCTAGGGATCATTGTTGTGAATTGGTTGAAAGACCAGAGCCGGCATCCGAGCCAAGAGACCAAACTTTTGAAAGACGGCCGGATGAAAATGACGCTTCGAGTGACCGACAACGACGAGCTGGTGGATTGGATTTTGAGCTTCGGCAGCCAGATTAAAGTTGCCGGGCCGGAAGCGTTGAGAAAAAGAGTGAGAGAAGAGGCGAAGAGAATCGTAGGTTCAAGTGTTTAAGGAATGGTCGTGAAAACGACGCAGGGCTTCGAATCTGGCAGACAGTTTGAACGGAGCGTATTCTTCCGACCGTTCGAGAAGCCTCACGGCAGGCTTCCTCGACGGCCTTTAGTTCCGAGCCCGTCGAGGAACTCAGGACGAGCGGAAGACCGAGCCGGTCGGTCGCTACTCGGGGAACCGGATTTAATAGCCCCGCCGGCCCTGAGTAGGTCCGAAGGACCGTATCGAAGGGCTTGAACGTTTTTAACGGCGATTATCTTAGTAATCGTTACAACGCATGTCAAAAACAATTTTTCGAGCGTGACCGATCTGTCACGAACCAGTTGTAAGTTCGTTTACATGAGGAGTAGAAATCGATATGCGGCACGCGGAACTTGAATCGATGGCGAGGAACTTCAATGGCGAAGAAAGTCGAGACGTAATAATCTGACCCTTGTGGGCTTCCCGTGACTGGAGGCCCATCGTGAAAATTGAGCATTATCGATTGAACATGAACTCGCTTCGGGTGGCGCTTGAAATCACGGCGTAGCTGCACGTTGAAGCCTAACTTGACGTCGTCCCGTGCGACGGGTAAGAATTTGCCATCATCTCCCCTGCCTGATCAATCAGCAGGGCGCGGAGTCGTTCCTTCGGAGCGGCTCCTGCTTTAACACGGCATAGGCGCGTCCCGTCCGGTCTAGACTCAGGAGTAGAAAATGAAACGAGACCTGAACAAGCGACTTCAAATCATCGGAAAAAGGATTAAGAAGGACTACCGCGCGGAAAAGGTCATTCTCTTTGGCTCGTATGCCAAGGGAACCGCAACCGCAGACAGCGACGTGGATATACTCGTCGTCGCGCCCACCAAGGAGCGATTTTTCGAGCGAATGGCCAGCGTCCGCCGTCTCATTAGAGACTTGCGCGATGGTCTTGCCGTATCTCCGATAGTTTTGACCCCTGGAGAACTGGAGAAACGAAGAGAGGCCGGTGATCCATTTGTCCAGGAAATTTTGCAGACAGGAGTTTCTCTGTGAGCGGCGACGCCGGCTCTTCCGCTGCCGATGAGTGGATGCAGATTGCCCGCAAGGATTGGAGGCGCGCCGAAAGGAACCTTAAGGATCGGGACGCTGAAGCCGCTGGTTTCTTCCTTCAACAATCCCTGGAGAAGTACCTCAAGGCGTTTCTCCTGAAGCACAACTGGAAGCTTCGCAAGATTCACGAACTTGATGCTTTGTTGGACGAGGCTGCCAAACTCCAGCAGGACCTAGAGACGCACCGAGACCTGTGCGAGCGCGTTTCTGGCTACTACATGGCGGAGCGCTATCCACCGTTGAGCGACTTCGACCTTTCAGTGGCAGACATTAGAAGGGACCTGAAAGAGGCGCGTGAGTTTGTGAAGTCGATGTTTCCAGGGGAGAGATTGCCGCTTCTGAAAAGGTAGGACCACGGGTCGAACCATTGAACGGCTTGAGCGTTTGGAACGGCTATTTTCTTCGTAATCTTGACCTTGCATGTCAAAAATAATTTTCCGAGCGTGCCCTGATCTGTCACGAACCAGTTGTAAGTTCGTTTACATGAGGAGTAGAAACCGATATGCGGCACGCGGAACTTGAATCTACGACGAGTGAACTCAATGCCGAAGAAAGTCGAGACGTAAAAGTCTGACCCTTGTGGCTTGCCCTTGTGATCGGCTTGGCCCAGCCCGGCGTTAAGTCTTGCGCGCGGTACACCGGGTGCCAAAATTTTCGTATGTAGCGGCCCGCCAGAGTGTCGGGACCGGTGTAATAGAAATCCATAAAGTTAACCATAAGTGAATTCCCCTAGTTTTATGCAAAGATTGTTTTCACCACGAAGTGGTTCATGAGCTTACGCTCGCCCACAGATCATGAAAATGGACAGATTCTTCCCCGCTTTGTAGGATGCGGTGAGTTCACGAACCGCATCGAGCGCATGCGGGTCACAACCGATGCGGTTCCCGTTGGTCACCACATCCTACACCGTATTTTCGAAGGAGGACACGAAGGTCACGAAGGGTTCGTGTAAGGGCGCAGCATGCTGCGCCCCTACCTGAAACCATACTGCGACCATTTCTGTTTCGCTTTGTCGATAAATTCAGCCGGCACGCGGGCGGGCGGGGGATAGGGATGTTTGCGCGTGGCGTCGATGAGAATCTTGCTGCCGGCGCGCCGGCGCGGGTCGTGTTGCGGGATATTCGCCGGCGCGGTCGACGGATCGACGCCTGAGGGCACGACGCCGTCGACAATGAACGTATCGCGCGCCGGTTGGGCGTGAAAGCTCATCGCCCATTCGACTTGAAACGGACTGTGCACGTCGACATCTTCGTCGACGACGATGGTGAACTTGCCTTCTTTATTCATCAGCGACCAGGCGCCCCAGGCGACTTCTTTGACTTGCTCGGGATATTCCTTGTTGATCGAGATCACCAGCACGCAGCTGGCGCCGCCGCTTTCGGTGAAATGAACCGCGCGCACGGGCAGGCCGAGCACCTGGCGCAGATGGTGGTATAGCGCCGCCGACCGGCTCAGGCTCCGAATGCAGCTCGACTCGCTGGGCGGCATCTGCCTCAAGAATGAATGATAAACCGGCGTGCGCCGCCTAGTCATACAGGTAAGTTCAATGACGGGTTGTTGCCCGCCGGGACTCATGTAGCCGGAGAATTCGCCGAAGGGACCTTCCTGTTCGCGCTCGCCGGCGCGGAGAAATCCTTCGAGGATGATCTCCGCATTGGCCGGCACTTCGAGGTCAATAGTCTCGCAACGGACCAGCGGCACGGCTTCGCCGCGCAGCCCGCCGGCGACGGAAAGCTCATCGGTGCCGTAAGGAAATTTGCTGATCGAGCTGAGCACGATGGTGGGGTCGACGCCGATGGCGATGGCCACGGGCATATCACGTTTAAGCGCTTCGTATTGACGGATGTGCCGCGCCGCGTGCTGCGCGCCGCCGACGTACAAGCCGAGCCGGTTTGCGCCTTTTAACTGGAGCCGGTAGGTGCCGACGTTGCGCCGGCCGGTTTCGCCGTCTTTGGTGATGATCACCGGTGCGGTGATGTAGGGCCCAGGGTCTTGCCCCGGCGTCCAAACCACTTGGGGCAAGCTGCCGAGGTCAATTTCTGAGCCGCGCATAATGATTTCCTTGCACAGTCCGGTCTCGGCGCTGACCGGCTCGATCGGATGGCGTTGCCCGCGTTCCCAGACTTCGGCAATTTTTTCTACCGTCGTTGACAGCGCCAACGCGTAGATTTCCGGCGAGCCGCCGATCACGCCGATCACCAGGGGAAACTCGCTGGCGCCGACCTGGCGAAAGCCCAACGCGGGCCGCGTGTTCCAGCCATAGCGGTCAAACACCTGGCGCGTGATCGCGGTGACTTCCCACGCCGGATCGACACGCTGCTCGATCCAGTGGAGCTTGCCGGCGGATTCCAAGCGGGTCAAATATTCTTGCAGATCATTGTAGGCCATGAACTCACAATACCTATTTCGAACTTTGCAATCGACAGCCGTCGGAGTGTAAAACTTGGCGGAGTAACGGTGACGGCATGGTGGGTTCGAATACGGAAAGTTGGCCGCCCTCTTCGACAGTGCTCAGGGCGATCGGAACATGGTTCGACGAACTCACCACAGGCGCCGTACGCAAAAAAAGAAGTCGGATTATCTCTCGCCAAGTCGCAAAGTCGCAAAGAGCGCAAAAAAAAATCGGGACTTGTAGGGGCGGGTTTTAAACCCGCCCTCTTGGCTTCCTAGCCGATCTTGACGCCGAGTTTTATGGCCAATTCTTCGAAGCAGGTTAACGCCGCGGCGCCAGCGGTGGAGTTCTTTTGGCTCTGTGCCCGAAGCTTGGGATAAACGCTTTTCGACAGGCCATAGTAGATGTTTTGGATTTTCCAAAGGTTGACCCAGAATGGCAGGATCGGGATCAAGCTCAAGGCCCGGTTTAGCCGTTGCAGCGTTGCCGGCGTCGGCGCCCCGCTGAGTTTTTCGGCGAGGCGCTCGAGATTGTTCCGATAGGCAAATTCCAGCGTGGCCGCGTCCAGCGCGAGGCCTTCGAGCTTGGCGGCCTGCACTAGGCTTTTTACCCGTTCGGCGTCGATGTCTTCTTGGTCAAGCACGCGGCACAAATCTTTGTTGACGACAAACTCGGCGGCACTTAGAAATTCTTTCGGCAAGGGAATGTTGATGCTTCTGAGAAAACGCATGAGCGGGGCGCGCTGCTCGTGGATCTGCCGATAGAGCGATTCGGTCTCGCCCAGGGCGGCGGCCAGGATTCGCTCGACTAGTTTGCGCCGCTCGTCGCGGAACAGCGAACGGAGCGAATAGTTAGACGCGCCGAAGCGGCGGTCCATCAGCCGAATGACTTCGGTGAAGTCGGCGCGGGCGAAGGGTTCAGCGAGCTCTTGGGCGAGATAGACCTCGACTTCATCGCTCAAGACCGGGCGCACGCCGCCGTTGACATGGTGGTCGCCAGTATGGAGGACGCCGAAACTGAGATCGGTGGACTCCTTGGTGATTTGCGAGGTGAGGCGGACTCGGCCCACGGCCAGCTTGGCCTTGCCGGCATCGAACGATTGAAAATCTTTCTGTTCTGTTTGATAGCAGTAAATACTCGCTTGCCGCGGATAGCCTGCGAAGATCGAACTCACGGCGTAGTGGGCGCCGACCCGTTCCCAGCTGACCCGCGCGGGCCGGACGAACTTTTCGTAGATGTCCCGTCCGTTGCCATGATCGTCGACGTTGCTACGGGCACGCGCTAAGCGGTCGACGAAGACGTCTTCGAGCGAATCGCCGAAAAGTTCTTCGGCCAACTGCACGGCACGGGCGGCAAATTGGATCACTTGGACGGTTTCAATGCCCGATAGTTCGTCAAAGAACCAACCGCAGCTCGTGTACATGAGCAGGGCTTGGCGCTGCAGTTCGAGCAGCTTAAGCGCGCGAATGCGCTCGCCGTCGGTCAGTTTGCGCGCCGCGTCGCGCTTGAAAAATCGCTCGATGCTTTCGATTGAGCGGTCGAGAACGACGTCGATGTAAGCATCCCGTGCCGCCCATGGATCTTTCAGCAATTGTCGCGCTTGGGCCTCCCAGGGCGCGGCCAGGGAGTCGCGCAGCCAATTGAAGGCATCGCGCAGCGGGCCGCGCCAAGCTTGGTTCCAGTCCGGATGGCCGCCCGAGTTGCAACCACAATCGCCGCGCCAACGCTCGATCCCATGGGCGCAGCTCCAAGAACTATTCTCGACGATCTCAACTTCATGGGTTGGCGGGTGGCGGGCGAGAAACTCGCCGTAGTTGGTCAAGCGAGCGATCGACCTGGATTGGACCTGATCGAGGGCATAGGCGAGCGCCATATCGCCGAATTTATGATGATGGCCATAGCTTTCCCCGTCGGTGGCGACGTGCATGAGTTGGGGCCAATCGCGCGCTGCGCTAAAGCCGCCGAGCAATTTGCCGATGAGCGTTTCGCCGTTGGAGAGCAAGCCTTCAAAGGCGACGCCGCGGGCGATCGGTCCATCGTAAAAGAACAGCGCCAACGACTTTCCCGAGGGCAGCACTTGCCGGTAGGCGCGGCTCGGATCGATGGCCGCGCCGTTGATCGCCGTCCAATCACGCTCGCCGATCGGTCTAAATCGCGCCGCTTGATGCGGCGCCAGGATCGTGAAGCGAATCCCGTGGTCAGCGAGCAGCTCGAGAGTTTCGGTATCCGCCGCGGTTTCCGCCAGCCACATGCCCTCCGGGGCGCGCTTGAAACGGCGCTCAAAGTCGCGCATGCCCCAGCGTATCTGGGTCACGCGGTCGCGTCGATTCGCCAGCGGCATGATCATGTGATTGTAAACCTGCGCCAGCGCTGAGCCATGGCCGGAATAAGTTTTTTGGCTCTCGCGATCCGCCGTTAAGATGGCGGCGTAGAGATCCGGCGCCTTCGCTTCCAGCCAAGACAGCAGCGTCGGTCCGAAGTTGAAACTGATTTTGGCGTAGTTATTGATCAGTTTGACGATTTTATTGTCGCCGTCCAAGATGCGCGCCACCGAGTTGGGCGCGTAACATTCGGCGCTGATCCGCTCGTTCCAGTCGTGATAAGGGTAAGCGGAGTCTTGCAGCTCGATCGCTTCGAGCCAGGGGTTTTCCCGCGGCGGTTGGTAAAAGTGGCCGTGAATGCAGAGGTAGCGTTCCATTTGAAATTAGCAATCGTCCGCGGTGATCGTGGGCCATCGGTTCGGCGCCGGTGCGAGTTTCATGCGACATAAGTTCGAAATCCGAATCCCCACGGATCGAATCAAGCGCCGAAACAAAATCCGAAATCCGAAGCACCAAAGAGGCCCCGCGGACCGAAACAAACCGGGGCCAAATAAATCCAAAATCCGGAAAATCCAAAACGAGGATTCTGAATTAGGGTTGTTTTGAACATTGAGTCTTTGGGTCATTTGATTTTGTTTCGGATTTCGAATTTGGTGCTTTGAATTCTTGTTATGTGTCATGGATCCGTCATGATCCAGTTGGTCTTGCGCGGTCCGCGCGCCAGCACGACGATTCCCGAAGGCGAGACGAAATAGCGCTCGCGGTCCTGCGCCGCGTCGTAGCCGATCTCAGTGCCCGACGGGATTACGTTGGCCTTGTCGATGATGGCGTTACGGATGCGGCAGTTTCGGCCGATCTCGACCCAGTCGCCGATCACCGAGTTTTCGACCCGGCTGTAACTATGGACGCGCACGTTGCGGCCGACGACGCAGTTATGCACCTGGCTGCCGCTGATGATGGTGCCCTCGGCGACCACGGAGTTGACCGCCATGCCTTGGCGGTCGTCCCAGTCAAAGACGAACTTGGCGGGCGGATCGCTGTAGCTCACGGTGCGTAGCGGCCATGCGCGATTATATAAATTGAACGATGGGTCGACCGAGCAGAGATCCATGCTGGCGTCGAAGTAAGCCTCGATGGTGCCGAGATCGCGCCAGTAACTCGGCTCTTCGCCTTTGGAGGGATTCGGCACACGGTTTTTGCGGAAATCATAAGCGAACATTTTGCCGCTCTTGACCAAGCTCGGCAACAAGTCGCGGCCAAAATCCCGTTGGCTGGCCGGATTGTCCGCGTCCGCGTTGAGCGCATTTATCAAAACCTGGTTGTCAAACAGGTAATTGCCCATCGAAACCAGAGCGTAACCGGGCTCGCCGGGGATCGGCTTGGGTTGTGTCGGTTTTTCTTCAAAACCAATAATGCGCCAGTCCGCGTCAATTTCAATTACGCCGAACTGCGAGGCATCTTCGATCTTGGCCGGTATCGCCGCGACGGTGACTTCCGCCGCGTTCTTTTGATGATCGTCGATCATCTGGCGGACATTCATTCGATAGATGTGATCGGCGCCAAAGACGGCGACCAGTTTCGGATTGTGCCGCTCGAGCAAATAGAGGTTCTGGTAGACCGAGTCGGCGGTGCCCTGGTACCAATCGTCGCCCGAGCGCATCTGCGCCGGTACGGGGATGACGAAATGCTCGCCCAAAAAATCGTTAGTGCGCCAGCCGCGGTCGATGTGCTCGAGCAACGATTGCGCTCTAAATTGAGTTAAAACATAGATCGATAAGATGCCCGAATTGACGAAGTTGGATAGCACGAAATCAATGATCCGATAACGTCCACCAAAGGGCACGGCGGGTTTGGCGCGGTGTTGGGTTAGGGGAAAAAGCCGTTCGCCGCGGCCGCCGGCAAGGATTACTCCAAGGACGTACAACATAGACCTCTGTTTGCTGGTCCGCTTTTAAAAAATTGCAAAGAGGGATGCTCACCCCCTTTGGAAACCCCGTTTACTTGTTCCCGCCTCAAGAGGCGGAAACAACATAGAACTAATGCAAAAGTTGCTGGTACAGGTTGCTGTAGGCCGCTGCCGATCTATCCCAAGAATAATCCATCGCCATGGCCCGGCGCTGAATCTCCGCCCATACGTTCTTATCACGATACGCCGCCAGGCCGCGGTCGATGGCGTGGAGCATGGCTACCGCGTCATACGATTCAAATACAAAACCGGTGCCCGATTCCCTCTCACGGTCGTAGTCCTGCACCGTATCTCTGAGGCCGCCCACGGCGCGCACGATCGGAATCGTGCCGTATTTGAGGCTATACATCTGATTGAGGCCGCAGGGTTCATAGAGCGACGGCATCAAGAACAGATCGGCGCCGGCTTCGATGCGGTGCGCCATCAGCTCGTCGAAGCCGATGCAGACGGCGACGCGCCCGGGATAGCGCGTTGCGGCGGCACGAAAAAACTCGGCATAACGTAAATCGCCGTTGCCAAGCAGGGCGAATTGCAACTCGCGTTTCATCAGGAGATCGAAGATGCTCTCGACCAGATCGAAACCTTTTTGTGACGCGAGGCGGGAAATCATCGCGATCACTGGAGTAGCGGAGATGTCGGGCAGCCCAAGCATCTGGCGCATATGCTTCTTGCAGTTCTGCTTGACCGTCAAGTTATTCTCGCCACGGTGTTGTTCTAGATAGGGATCGGTCCAAGGATTCCACTGGTCGTAGTCGACGCCGTTGAGAATGCCGATGAGATCATCGGCCCGTTGCCTGACCACGCCTTCCAGTCCGAAGCCCTGCTCTGGGGTCATGATCTCTTGGGCGTAAGTCGGGCTGACGGTGGTGAGCTTGTCGGCGAAAAGCAAACCGCCTTTAAGAAAATTGATCTTGCCGTAAAACTCCATGCACTGCGGCGTGAAATAGCCGTCATCGAGATTCAACAGACTCCAGTCGGATTGCGCGAACAGTCCCTGGAAGCCGAGGTTGTGAATCGTTAAAAGCGTTCCGGCCGCGGCGATTTCGGGATATCGTTCGGGTTGCGTCTTGAGAAATACGATGGCCAGGGCCGCCTGCCAGTCGTGCGCGTGAACGACATCGACCGGATAAGCACGGAGAACTTCCAACGCGGCGCGGCAGAAAAAAACGAATCGCTCGGCGTTGTCCGGGTAGTCGCCAGTCGGCGGGCCGTAAAGATGCTCCCGGTCAAAATAGCGATCGGCGCGAATTAGGTAAACCGAAATTGCTTTGCCGATGGTGCTGTGGAGCACGGTGGCCTTTTCCTGCCGGTCGCCCAGCGCTACCGAGAGTTCGAGCGGCAACTCGCGCACTCGGAATTCGCTGCGCAGCGCGCAGCGGTGGGCTGGAACAATCAAACTAATTTCGTGTCCAAGATGTTCAAGCGCGGTGGTGAGCGTGCCCAGCACGTCCGCCAAGCCGCCGGTCTTGGCGAAAGGCACGGCTTCAGAGGCGATCATCGCGATTTTCATGTTGCGTACCGTGATTCGATTTTATTTACCAAACAACCTACTCATTGACCGCTTCATGCTTGATTGGCGAAAAATAGCACCGCTAACGGTGGTAGCGTAAGCGTCAGGGAGAAGGGACGGCCATGTTGTTCCGCCGCGGTGGCCTCGACGCCGCCGCCGTTACCCATGCCGCTGCCGCCGTATTCAGTCGCATCGCTATTCAACCTCTCACGCCAATAGCCGCCGCGCGGCGCGCCGATCCGATAACCAACGCGCGGCACCGGCGTCAAGTTGCACACCGCCAGCACCAAGGTGGCAGTCGATTTACCCTTGCGCACCAAGCTGAGCACGCTGCTATCGGCGTCGCCGCAATCGATCCACTCAAAGCCCGCCGGCTCGCAATCGTACTCATGGAGCGCCGGCTCGGCGCGGTAGAAACGATTTAGATCGCGCACCCAGTGCTGCACGCCAACGTGGGGCGGGAAGTCGAGCAAATCCCAATCGAGACTGCCGTCGTGGACCCACTCGCCCCGTTGGGCGAATTCGCCGCCCATGAAAAGCATTTTTTTTGCCGGCTGGGCGTACATGTAGCCGTAAAGCGCGCGTAGGTTGGCGAATTTTTGCCAATCATCGCCGGCCATTTTTTCCAAGAGCGAGCCTTTGCCGTATACTACTTCGTCGTGCGACAAGGGCAGGACAAAATTTTCGTGAAAGGCGTAGATCATGCGAAAGGTTAAATCATTCTGGTGAAAACGCCGGTGCACCGAGTCTTTGGCCATGTACTGCAAGGTGTCGTGCATCCAACCCATGTCCCACTTAAGGCCAAAGCCGAGGCCGCCAACGTAACTGGGCCGCGACACCATCGGCCAGTCGGTGGATTCCTCGGCGATGGTTTGGACATCGGGATGATGCTGATAGACCGCTTCGTTCAAACGGCGCAGAAGGTCGATGGCGGCGAGATTTTCCCGGCCACCGTATTGATTGGGAATCCATTCGCCGGCTTTACGGGCGTAGTCGAGATAAAGCATGGAGGCGACCCCGTCGACGCGCAGTCCATCGACGTGATAACAGTCGAGCCAAAAAAGCGCGTTGCTGATGAGAAAGCTTTGCACCTCTTTGCGGGCATAGTTGAAGATGTAGCTATGCCACTCGGGATGATAACCCTGGCGCGGGTCGGCGTGCTCGAATAGGTGGGTGCCGTCGAAATATGCCAGGCCATGCTCGTCGGTGGGGAAATGGGACGGCACCCAGTCGAGGATGACACCGATGCCGCGCTGGTGCAGGTGGTCGATCAAGTACATTAAATCTTGCGGTGTGCCGAAGTTTCCCGACGGCGCGAAGTAACCGGTGATCTGATAGCCCCAGGAACCGAAAAAGGGGTGATCCATCACCGGCATGAACTCGACATGGGTGTAGCCGAGCTCCTCGAGATAATCGGCCAACTGCGGCGCCAGCTCACGGTAGGAGAGCGAGCGGTAGCCTTTGCTTTGCACGCGCCGCCACGAGCCCAAATGCATTTCGTAAATCGCCATCGGCTGATCGAGGCGATTTTTGTGCTGGCGCTGCCGCATCCATTCGCCGTCGTTCCAATCATAGTTAAGATCCCAGACGATGGAAGCAGTCTTCGGCGGGATCTCATTGAAAATCGAAAATGGGTCGGCTTTGTCGACGCGATACATCTGAAAGCGCGACGCGACATGGTACTTGTAAAGGGTGCCCTTGCCGATGCCTGAAAAAAATCCTTCCCAGATGCCGGTTTGCTTCCTTGGGGTTAGACGGTGGCTCATGCGGTTCCAGTCGTTGAAAGCGCCGATGACGGAAACCTGCTCGGCGTCCGGCGCCCAAACGGCGAAATAGGTGCCAGAGATCTCGCCCTGATCGATCACATGAGCGCCGAGCTTGTCGTAAAGACGAAAGTGGCTGCCTTCGTTGAACAGGTAGCCATCGTCGTCGCTGAGCAAGCTGATCATTGGAGCCGTCGACATCGCCGGGTATCTTAGCTCATTCGCTTGCGGATGTCGCTAATGGTCTGCAAAAAATCGCTGACGATTCGCATGCGGCGCAACTCTTCGAGCGAATGGCCTGCCCGGCGCTGCCAATTGGGCCGTTCGCGCCAAGTGCCGGGGACGTTTTGTGGCGCGGGCTCGAGCCAGAGATCTTCCAGGTTGATCTGCAGAAAGTCGTTTGCCTGCCCAGCCAGATAGGTTAACCAACCCTGAAGCACGGCTGCGGCCGAGGCGTCATCACTCAACAAATCGTGCGCCCGTAGGAAAGTGATCAACGCCTCTCTCTGCGCCGCGCGATAGCGCCGTTCATTTTCCGCCGGCGTTTCTTCGAGCAGTCCTAAAGCGACCCGGTCGGCAATATCGTTCGCTTGCCAAAAGCCCATGAACGTCGCGGTGTCGTGGGTGTTAAGGCTGGCGACGACCAGTGCCGGAGTTTCATCGAGTGCCGCGGCTGGGTCCGCATTCACGCTGAACTGTCCGACATGCATGCCGCGGATATGATGCCGCGTCAGCGCGGCATTGACATAGTCCGGCACCGTGCCGAGATTTTCGCCGACGATTTCCACCTGATGGCGGTGCGATTCTAGATTAAGAATCGCGTAAAATTCGGCCGCGCGGTTATGAACATAGACACCGTCGGTGGCGGCGAAACCTTCCGGCACCCAGTAGGCACGGTGCAGTCCCATGACGTGATCGATGCGCAGTATGGCGGCCGTGCCCATATGATGGCGTAAGCAATCGATGTAGTAACGGTAACCCTGCTGGCGAAGCTGTTCCGGATGGACCGGCGGGAAACCCCAGTTCTGACCTTTGAGAAACAAACCGTCGGGCGGCGCGCCACCGCTCATGTGCAGGGCAAATTGCCCCTGCTCACGCCAGACGTCATAGCCATCGCGATTGACGCCCAGCGGAAAGTCAAGATAGAGCGCCGTGCCGCCGGCGCGCGCGTGGTTGCGTAGGGCAGAAACTTGTTCCTCGCACTGCCACTGGACGTAAAGGTGGTAGTTTTTGGCGTCGGCGTCAAAATCTTCCGGCCGCAACACGCCGTCGCAACTCTGCGCCGGCCAATTGAGCCAGCTTTGCTGTTCGCGTTCGGTCTTGGCGCGAAACGCGGCGTAGTCTTGCGCCACCGGATGGGCCGCGACGTAACGCTCGAAGCTGTCTCTACGCTCAGACGATTGGCTCATCAGGGATTGCGTAAGCGCTTCGAGGACTTTACGTTTCAGCGCCATCAAACGGCGGTAGTCGACCAACGGAAGGGTGCTCAGTTTTTGCATCTCGGTAGCGAAGCTCGCGGACATGATGGTCTTGGCTTCGGCACTTTGCTGCAGCTCCGCGATCTGCTCCACGTCGAGAAAAAATTCATTCCAAAAAAGCCGGCTCACCGGCGCGTAGGGGCTCGGATTGAACGGCTCGTCGAGAAAACTTGCCAGCATCGGTAAGGTCGCGACGGCGTGACCGCCTAGCTCAGCGACAAATTCGCTCAATTGTTCAAGATCGGAAAAATCGCCGGCACCCCAGCTGCGCTCGGAATGCAGCGCATAGAGGGGGCAGAAGAGGGCCCAGCGTTTGGCGCCGCGCTCGGCGTCGGTGTAGGCATGAACTGGCGCGCAGATCAGATAGGATTCCACTTCGAGCGTGCCAACGCGCAAGTATAGCCGATGATAGCCGAGCGGAAGTGGCTCGGGGCCGAGCAATCGGCGGGTTAGGTAACGGATGGCTTCAACTTCGCGGCTCACTCTCGGGAACGAGGGATCGTCGCCCAGCTCGCCGTCGATCGCTGCACCGCTTTCCAGAACGATTCGATAGTTAGATGGAGCATCGGCGAGGTGGCAGGGAACCCGAACTTTGATCTGTAGCGGTTGGGACTCCCAAACCACGGTGACCGGCTCGATCACACGCTGCCAAAGCGCTTGGCGGCGTTGCCGGTAGGCGTCATCGAGATCGTCTAGCCACTCGACCGGTGCGCCGAGGGCTTGCAGCACGAGCAATATGGCTTCCACCGGCGCTTGGCGCGGTTGTTTCAGACCATCGCGATAGGCGGTCTGGACGCCGTAAAGGCGGGTGAGGCGGTGGAGCAGGGCGGGTTTCATCGCGGACACAATTTCTATCGTAGCGAGATTAGCAGAATAGGGCGGAAAATACTCGCTGGAATTTAATGACGGCAGGCGTATCTATCCGGTACAGCGCCTTGACAAAGTATTCTCTTGTCTGCACATTTCGCAGGTAATGGTTACGACAGCATCTCGCTCCATCATTCCCGTTGAACGCATCGCCAGCCGGATCTATCTCATTCGCGGCCACAAGGTGATGCTCGACTCTGACTTGGCTGAATTGTACGGTGTTGAAACCCGCGCCCTCAATCAGGCCATCCGCCGCAACCTGGACCGCTTTCCCAAGGATTTTGCTTTTCAGTTCACGCAAAAGGAGTTCGACGCTTTGATGTCACAAATTGTGATATCAAACGTTGGCCGAGGCGGCCGCCGCAAAGTTCCATGGGCGTTTACCGAGCAGGGTGTAGCTATGCTTTCGTCGGTATTGCGGAGCAAGCGGGCCGCGCAGGTGAATATTGGCATCATGCGCGCCTTCGTGCGTCTTCGAGAGATGCTGGCGACCAACCAGGAGTTGGCCCGCAAGGTGGCCCAGCATGACCGGCAAATCGCCGTGCTCTTTGAAAATCTGCAACAACTTCTCACTCCACCCGCGCCGAAGAGAAATCCCATCGGCTACATTCACCACAAAGGCTAACCAAAGATATTTGAATTTTTCGGTTAGGATAATAGATGACTCGCGCAAAGCATTCGGGTATGTTACGCGCACCGACACTTTATGGAGGAGCAAAGATGAATAGAAGAACCGCCATCCGGCAAATGGCAACTTTTTTTCTGACCACTGCTTCTTGCGCCGAGCCGCAGCAGCCGAAGAAGGTCTCTCGGATAGGGTATCTATCGGCGCTCGATCCAGCTCGTGAGTCCACCCGTTCCGAGGGAGTTCGGCTGGCTCTGCGCGAGCGTGGCCACATAGAAGGACAGAACATCGCCACCGAGTACCGATATGCTGAGGGGAAGCTCGATCGGTATCCTGAGCTTGCGGCCGAGCTAGTGCGTCTCAAGGTTGATATCATCGTGGTATCAGGAGGGGACAGGCTGATCCAGGCGGCCAAGAATGCGACCAAGACGATTCCTATTGTTATGATGGGCACCGGGTCCGATCCTGTCGAGGCAGGCCATGTTGAAAGCCTTGCCCGTCCCGGTGGCAACGCCACCGGCATTACAAACCTTTCCAGGGAGCTAGGCGGTAAGCGGCTGGAGCTGTTCAAAGAAGCGGTTCCCAAACTTGCTCGTGTCGCGGTTTTCTACAATCCGGCCACTCCGGCCAGTGTACTCGATGTGAAAGAGGTTCTCCCAGTCGCGGCGCGCGCGCTGAAGTTAACTATTCAGCCTTGGGAGGTACGAGCTGCGAACGATTTCGACAGGGTATTCGCTGCGCTAAACAAGCAGCGCCCGGATGGACTCTACGTGTCCTCGGGCCCGCAATTCCGTGGTAACGTAAAACGGATCGCGGACTTTGCGTTAAAGAGCCGGTTACCGACGATGTACGGCAACAGAGAAGCTGTAGAGCCCGGTGGGCTCATGTCCTACGGGGCGGACCTCGCGGACAGCTACCGGCGCGTCGCATATTTCGTGGACAGAATTCTCAAAGGGGCTAAGCCCTCAGACTTGCCGGTGGAGCAGCCGATGAAGTTCGAGTTCGTCATCAACCTTCAGACCGCTAAGAAGATCGGCGTGACGATCCCGCAGTGGACGCTGATGAAGGCAACGAAGGTGATTCAGTAAGTTTGAATGCGGTCGAGGATGGAGGATGGAAGATAGAGGATCGAAAAATGCCATCCTCGATCATCAATCCTCGATCCTCGACCGGTTATTTTCAGCGCGCGTCAGACCAGCCGTACCCAGGGTTTTTGCTGTGAGACGGCGTAGCCGACTTCGCAAGCGGCGGTGACGCCGGCGGCGTGGAGGTCTTCGACGAGTTTGGCGGCTTGCCGTTTGGCGATGGCGATGAGAAGTCCGCCGGAGGTTTGCGGGTCGAGGGCGACTTCGACGAGGCCCTCGCGGATCGATGGTTCGATTGCGATTTTGTCGTTCAGGTAATCTTTGTTGCGTTTGCAGCCGCCGGTGATGTAGCCCTTCTCGGCCAAACGCACGGCGCTTTTCAAAAGTGGCAGCTTGGCCGATTCGATCACCAGCGTGACGCCGCTGCCACTGGCCATCTCCTGGGCATGGCCCATGATGCCGAAGCCGGTGACATCGGAGACCGCGTGGACTTTGTGTTTGCGCGCGACGAAGGATGCGGCGGCATTGAGCGTGGTCATCGACTGCACCGCTTCATTAACGCTTTCCTCGGACGCCTTGCCTTTCTTGAGCGCGGTCGTGATGATGCCGGTGCCCAGCGCTTTGGTCAGGATCAATGCGTCGCCTTCCTGGACGCCGACATTGCGGAATATTTTGTCCGGGTGAACCACGCCGGTGACCGACATGCCGTACTTGATCTCGTCGTCGATAATGCTGTGGCCGCCGATGATCACGGCGCCGGCCTCTTTGACCTTATCGGCGCCGCCCTTGAGGATCTCGCCCAAGATGGAGATGTCCATCTTACCCTTGGGAAAGCAGACGATGTTCATGCAGGTCTTGGGCTCGCCGCCCATGGCGTAGACGTCGCTCAGCGAGTTAGTCGCGGAAATCTGGCCGAACAAATAGGGATCGTCGACCACGGGGGGGAAGAAGTCTACAGTGTTGACGATCGCCAGGTCGGGGCGCAGACGGTACACCCCGGCGTCGTCGGCGGTCTCCGTACCGACCAGCATGTTGGGATCGTTGAACTTTGGTAAGTCGTGCAAGACTTGCGCGAGGTCGCCCGGACCGAGCTTAGCAGCTCAACCCGCGCTTTTGACCTCTTGGGTCAAGCGCACGGCTTTCTTTTTCCCTAGCATCATAGTCGGCAACTCTAGATCGAATGTCCGACAATTTCAACGCACCGGAGATTTTGCCGCGGCGATGGAGGTTTTTAGCTTGCGGATATCGCCGATACGAATCGTCAGCCCGTCGCGGTCGAAATATTCCAGTAAGGGGATGGTGTATTTGCGGCTTGAGCCGATGAGATCGCGAAAAGCCGCGGCGTTCATTTCACCCTTCACGCCTAAGAACTGCACCAGTGTCGCGCGCAACTCAACGATGCTGCTCGCCAGGAAATACATATCGGTGGTGACGCGTACGATGGAACCTTCGCGTTCGAGCAGGCGAATCACTTCGGTTAGCCGGTTGCGTGGCACGCCGGCCTGCTTTTCGATTTCTTTCAAGTCCGGCGGCGCCAGCGGCTGCTCGCCGAGGATCTTTTTGATCTTGTCCATCAATGCCATTTCCTGGCCGCCGAGCTGCAATTTGTGGCTCGCCAGGCGGAGCAAGTTTTCTTCCTTGGCGATGAGTTTCTCGTTGATCAAAAGATCGACGACGACGCGAAAAAGTTTCGGCGACAGTTCAAAGATCAACTTGCCGCGCAGCTCCTCCATGTCCATGCCGGGGACGAGCGGATGGCCGGCGTGAAACTCCTTGAGAGTTTTCAGCAACTGCTCCTTGAGCCGGCTCCATTTCAGTTCCGTCGTGTAGACCTTTTCGCCCTCCGCATTGATTGCCCGCAGCGACTTCTGCGCGTCGACTTTTTGCCGGGCTTCTTCTTCGCGCAGATTTAGAAACTGGTAGATGGCGTCGATGGACAGGGCGAATGCCGAGCTTTCATTCAAAAAATTTTCCATCAGCTCGGCAAAATCGCCGATATGCAGCGCCTTCAGTCGGCTTGGCAAATTCGCATCGCCGCGTTTATGCCGCTTCGACCAAGGATGGATTACCGTGCCGCCGCCGAGGGTTCGCTGTGCGGTTTCGTCACGGGCGACGAAATGATCGCCGCGCAGAACCAGCAACGGTTCTTCAAGCGTGATCTGGCAATAGACGGATTCCTTGGGCTCCGCTTTCTCCTTGTCGCCGAGCAGGACGATCTTTCCCAGACGCTCGGCGGCGCCCATGTGAATACGCAAGCGCTGATGATTTTTAATTCCTTTCGCCGCCGCCGGACGGACTTCCAAATAGGCATCGAAGCGATCCGAAGTCAGTGAAAGTTTCTCGTGGCAAATAACCTGGCCGCGTTCGATCGACGCGCGCTCCGGGCCGGTGAGATTCATCGCGACGCGCTGGCCCCAGCCGGCGCGCTCGACGGCTTGCCCATGCACCTGCAAACTGCGCACGCGGAACAGATTGTCGCCCGGTAAGCAACGCACCTGCTCGCCGGCTTTGATCTCACCGCTGAGCGCCGTGCCGGTGACGACGACGCCATGGCCTTGGAGCACGAAGGCGCGGTCGACCGGCAAGCGGAAATATCCGCTCGGCGCGGCGTGCGTGGCGGATTGCAAAGTCGTGGCGATCAGCTGCTTTAATTCTTCCAAACCTTGGCCGGTGACCGAGGAGACCGCGAGCTTCGGCGAGTTTTCCAAGGTCGTGCCGAGCGTGATGATCTCTATTTCGTCTTCGACATCGGTGATTCTTGCGGGGGGCACCAGATCGGCTTTGGTGATGACGAAGATCGCCATCTTGACGCCGAGCAGATGGACGATGTCCAAATGCTCCTCGGTCTGCGGCATGACACCGTCGTCGGCGGCGACGGTGAAAAGCACGAGGTCGATGCCATGGGCGCCGGCGAGCATGTTCTTGATGAAGCGCTCGTGACCGGGTACGTCGACGACTCCCGCCGAAGTTCCGTCCGGCAGATCGAGATGGGCAAAGCCCAGATCGATGGAAATGCCGCGCTCTTTTTCTTCCTTCAACCGGTCGGTGTCGGTGCCGGTGAGGGCTTTGATCAAACTGGTCTTGCCGTGATCGATATGGCCGGCGGTGCCGATGATGTAGGGCATGGGGGAGATTTCAAATTACAAATTCAATATTCCAAATTATTCGGAATGGAATTTGGGAATAAGGTCGTTGGCGTCGAAGATCGTTCTCAGGTCTAGGAGGAATCGGTCGTCTTTGATTCGGCCGATGATGGGCGGACTCGCTTGTCTAAATCGTTTTGCGATGGCGTTGGCGCTGAGTTTTGCGTTTTCAACCGTGATGACGACCGTCGGTAGTTCTTCGGTTGGCATTGCGCCGCTGCCGATTTGTGATGTGGAGTCTTGCAGCGCTAAGTGAAATTCTTTGCCCAGTGTGGACTCAAGTTTCGGAAGCAATGACTGGCCCATCGCGCGGACTTCTTCTACTGACCGAGTGAATGCTCGCAGGGTTGGAATTTCTTCGACGATGTTGGGCGACTGGCGGTAGCGGCGCAGCGTCGCTTCTAGCGCTGCCAGAGTCAGCTTGCCGCAGCGCAGCGCGCGTTGCAGATGGTTTTTGTTGATCTTGCCGATCAAGTCTTTCTTGCCAACCATCAGTCCGGCCTGCGGACCGCCGAGAATTTTGTCGCCGCTGAAAGTCACCACATCGGCGCCGGCTTGGATTCGCTCGGCGACAATAGGCTCTTTGGGCAGGCCGTATTTGCTCAGATCGATGAGCGCGCCGCTGCCGAGATCTTCCATCACCGGCAGGTTGTGCTTCTTGCCGATGGCGACTAACTGTTCGAGCGTCACTTCGGCGGTAAAGCCGACGACCTTGTAGTTGCTGGTGTGGACTTTGAGCAGAAGAGCCGTGTTCTCGTTGATGGCATTCTCGTAATCCGCCGGATGCGTGCGGTTAGTCGCGCCGACTTCGCGGAGAATCGCGCCGCTTTTCGCCATGATTTCCGGGATACGAAAAGCGCCGCCGATCTCGATCAGCTCGCCGCGCGAGACGATCACTTCTTTGCCCTGCGCCAGCGAATTCAAACCGAGCAGCACGGCGGCGGCATTGTTGTTTACCACGGTGGCCGCTTCGGCTCCGGTGAGTTCGACCAATAATCGCTCCAGCGTCTCTTCGCGCTTGCCGCGCTTGCCGGCAGCGAGATCGTATTCCAAATTGATCGGATTGCCAGCGACGGCCAGCATCGCGTCGATGGCTGGCTGCGAGAGTAAAGCGCGGCCGAGATTGGTGTGCAGAATCGTCCCGGTGGCGTTGACGACGCGGATGTGGCCGGGTTGGCTTTCCGCGGCGATGCGCTGCTCGACGTGATTCAGAATCGCATCATCGCTGAGATCGCTAATGGTTCCTTGCCTGATACCGGCGCGCAGGAGCTCGATCGATTCCCGGCATTT
>CAYZJE010000269.1:0-29064 GCA_964478485.1 uncultured Syntrophobacter sp.
CATGATGGCGTCTGGCAATGCACGTTTGTCGGCGAATGCAGCGAGGTCTGCCCCAAACATGTCGATCCGGCGGCGGCGATTCAACGCACCAAGGTTGACGCGGCCAAGGACTGGTTCAAATCGTACCTGCTGCCATGGGGACAAAAATGAACGGTAATAGACCCGATAAATTGAAGCTCTATCATCCCAAGATGCCGGCCACTTGGTGGCTGAAAAAATCCAGCTACTTGCTGTTCATGCTGCGCGAACTGTCGAGCGTGTTCATCGCGATCTTTCTGGTGGTCTACCTCGCGCAAATTTATCAACTGACCCGAGGCCCTCAGGCCTACGTGGCTTTCGCCCAAAAGCTCAGCTCGCCCGGCTGGGTAATTTTCCACATATTCGCCCTGCTATTCTCGCTCTTTCATAGCATCACCTGGTTTCAATCCACAGCCGTCGTCATGCCGCTCAGAATCGGCGCGCGGGAGCTGCCGCGCCAACTCATGACGGCATTAAATGTCGGCGCCTTGGTCGCGGTATCCATCGTCATCCTGATACTGTTCAACACGCTTCGAGGTTAAACGTGACACCGACAAAAAACATCGAGCCACTTTGGTGGGGGCTTTTTTCCGCGGGCGGAGTGGTCGCGGCCTTTCTGGTGCCGATTCACATTGGCATCTTTGGCTTGGCTGTTCCGCTTGGCTGGGTAACCGATACAGGTTTGCTGTATCGCCATTGGTTGGTCAAAATCTATCTCTTCGTGCTCATCTCTCTGCCGCTCTACCATTGGGCGCACCGCTTTTACTTTGCCGTGAATGACATGCGATTAGGCGTGCCGCGCAAGCCGCTGGCCATCTTCTGCTACGGCGGCGCAGTCGTGGGCACGGCGGCAGCCGCGCTGGTTCTGTTGATGGTGTGACTGAATGAGTGCGCGAAGGCGCAAAACCGCCGAGCAAGAGCTGGCCCCGGCGAAAATTGTTACGAACGCAATCTTTAGCTAGGCACTTGCGACATTACGGGACGCCCGGCGTTTGTAAGAGCGCACCCAGAAATTGTAGATCATCGGCGGAGTATAATTTTCCGAAACCAAACTTCCGGTGGACGCTAAGTAATCGACGGTAACCAGGCTTTCGACCTTCGACACACTGATCAAGCGGCCGCGCTTTTGATCGACGATCGCGCCGATGATGCGCAAAATTTGCGATATCGAATGTGAGTCGGGAGCTTGCTCGGTGTCACGCCGCCGTTCACGGCCGGCCTTTTCAAGCCGCTCGATATCGGTATCGGTTAGATGCCATTCGAAAATACCCTTGGCCAACCGCAAGGCGTTCTGCTGGGCTTTCAACGCGGAATGGGACACGCTGAGATCACTCAGAAACGTCTTCTCCCGTGGTGTCAGCTGGGCGCGATTGCGGGTTTTATCGCGAACAATGAACCCGTCCTCATCGGTGATCACAGTGAACGATTCGATGCGCAGATTATCGAGGGTCTGTCCGACCGGGCGGAGCAGGTTGGCATAACCTAAGTATCTAAATGATTCCAACATGTTTTCACCTCAAAGCTTTGGCGAGGATCTTTTTCTAAAGCTTGCCCGACCGCTCGTAGCTCATGCTCATATCCCTGTGATTCTTTTAAATTCTCTGGGTCGTAAGCAACTATTTGATCTTGTTTGGATGTCATGAGCCTAAGTATTAGACAGACCTTCTATAACCAGATTTTACTTTGAATGGGCAAATCTGTCAAGAAGTTACCAAAACTACTCTATGACAACAAATGTCTAATCCGAAAAACGTCTCGCCATGCCGTCGCAGGCAATCGCGCCAAAGGCAGCCAAAGGCAGATTGATGCGCTACAGCTTGACAGAAAACCTATCGCGCTTCGGATCAATACCTGTGATTAAACGCGGCGGTAGTGAGTTGGGGAATCCCGCCGAGAATCATCGGCGCGGAAAGAGGATGACTGAACAGCTTCTATTGCCTAATAATAATCTAGGTTTTGCGCAAACGAAATCCAGCCGCGGCTTAGCCGATTCCGTCGGTAGAGACTCATTAGCGACGGCTGAAAACCTTTAGCCTGTGAGTAAAGATGTTACAAAGGTTAAATTCTCCGAACGTTATTTCCACTCGACTGAACGCCCTTGATGCTTAAACCGCCCTGATTGCCCGCGGCCTGGCCTTTCATCAGTAGCGTATCGAGAGCATCATCCCCGCTCAGGCCCTCAAGCTTAATCTTGAGCCGTAGATTGTTGGCGCTATCGGCATTCATCAACGCTTGCTCGATGGTGATCTTGCCGTCCTTGTACAGTGTAAATAGCGATTGATCGAAGGTTTGGCAGCCCTCGTGAGTGCCCTGTTCCATGGCTTCCTTAAGCGCGCCGATCTCTCCTTGCTTGATCAAATCTTTGACGCGCGGCGTGTCGAGCAAAATTTCTATCGCCGGCACCCGCGTTCCGTCCACCGACAAAATCAACCGTTGCGAAACGATTGCGCGCAATGTCAGAGCTAAGTTCATGAGGATTTGGGCATGACGTTCCGCGGGAAAAAAGTTCAATACGCGTTCAAAAGACTGGGTGGCATTGGTCGAATGAAGCGTTCCTAGGCACAGGTGGCCGGTATCCGCAAAGGTAATGGCCGCCTCCATGGATTCTCGATCGCGAATCTCGCCGATAAGAATGACATCAGGGGCCTGACGTACTGCATATTTGAGCGCATCGGCAAAAGAATGGGTATCAAAGCCCAATTCGCGCTGGGTGACAATGCACTTCTTATGGCGGTGGACAAATTCGATGGGATCTTCGATCGAAATAATATGGCCCGGCCCATAGGTATTGCGCTGGTCGATCATAGCCGCCATGGTCGTGGATTTTCCCGAGCCAGTGGCACCCACCACCAAAACCAAACCGGCCTTTTTTATTACGACATCCTTAAGCACGGGTGGAAGTTTCAATTCGTCCAAAGATCTAATCTCAAACTTGATTCGGCGAATAACCAGCGCCGCCGAACCACGCTGGCGCAAAACGTTGACACGGAAACGGCTGAGATCGGGTATCGAAAGCACCAGCACCAGGTCCATCTCATGTTTTGAGCTGAATTCCTCCCACTGTTTTTCTCTCATTACCGACTTGGCGAGCGCCTCCAGTTGCGCGGGTTCGAACTTAAAATCCCCTATCGGCTGTACGATCCCCTCGATACGGTACATCGGCGGACTGGCGACGGTGAGATAGACGTCAGAAGCTCCTCGGTCCACCATGACTTTGAGTAAATCGGTTAATTCCATGATTTTTTTCTCCGGACTGTAGATTTAATGTATTCTGCTTTAGCCAGCCGAGATTCAAAGACGCGGAGCCAAACTGTTTCGGCCGGTAATTTTGTCTACGATATCGTCGGAACTTATAAGCTCTGGAGCCGAAACGGACTGATCGTTTCGAGCGGCTCCGCAATGGACGCTAGTTGCTCGTCTGGTTTCGCTTGCTTTTGGCTCTCGTCAGGCGCGTCATCCAAGGTTAAACCGGCCAGCTTGATCTTCAAACGAAGGTTATTGGCGCTATCGGCATTCGCCAAAGCTTGCTCCGAGCCAATCTTGCCGCTTGCGTACAGAGCGAACAAAGCCTGATCGAAGGTTTGGCAACCCTCCGCAACCCCTTGCTCCATCGCCTCTTTCAAGACATCTACTTGGCCCTTTTTAATTAGGTCCCTGATCCGCGGCGTATCCGTCAAGATCTCCATGGCGACGACCCGTTTTTCGTCAAGCGAGCGCACTAGGCGCTGTGAAATGATCGCGCGCAAATTCAGCGACAACTGCATATAAATTTGCCCGTGGCGCTCGATCGGGAAAAAATTCATGACTCGCTCGATCGCCTGATTGGCGTTGTTCGAGTGAAGCGTAGCGAGACAAAGATGGCCGGTCTCGGCAAACGTGATCGCCGCCTCCATCGTTTCGGTATCGCGGATCTCGCCGATTAGGATCACGTCCGGCGCCTGACGCAAAGTGTTTTTGAGAGCGGCTTGGAAGGACAGAGTGTCGAATCCGACCTCGCGCTGGGTGATGATCGATTGTTTGTGTTGGTGCACGAACTCGATAGGATCTTCGATGGTAATAATGTGCCCCGCTTCGTTGACGTTGCGGTGATCGATAATCGCCGCCAACGTAGTTGACTTTCCCGAACCGGTGGATCCGACCACCAACGCTAAACCTCGCTTACTCATCGCAATATCGCTGATCACCGGCGGTAGGCCGAGTTGCTCGAGGGTCATCGGATTGGCATTGATGCGCCGAATTACCATGCCCACTGAACCACGCTGCTGAAATATATTGACGCGGAAGCGGGCCAGGCCGGGCGGTGCCAGCGCCAAATTCATTTCCATGGTTGCGCCGAATTCCTTGCGTTGGCGCTCGTCCATGATGCCCGCAACCAGTTTTTCGAGATCGGTCGATTCGAAGACTAGGGCGCCAATAGCCTTAGTTTTGCCCTCAATGCGGTACATGGGCGGCCTCAGCGCTGTCAGGTAAAGATCGGATGCGTCGTTATCCACCATCGTCTTGAGATATTCGTTGATGTCCATTAGCCTCTCCGTTTATTACCGCTACCTGCTTTCGCCTTACCCGCGTCCGCCAACAGCCGCTCCCGGCGCGGCCTTAGCACCGGGAAATAGATTGGGGTTCATGCTTTTAGATTGCGCCTCTTCCTGCGTGATCAGGCCGCGAGTCACTAGGCTCGTTAACGCCATGTCCATCGTCTGCATGCCGTCCTTTTGGCCTATTTGCATGGTTCCCGGGATTTGATGGATCTTACCTTCACGGATTAAATTACGGACGGCCGTCGTGCCAATCAGGATTTCCAACGCCGGCACCCGTCCACCGCCCTTTTTTTTGCACAACGTTTGCGTGATTACCGCCTCGACGGACTCGGCGAACTGAGCGCGAATCTGTGCCTGCTGACTAGGAGGAAATACGTCGATGATGCGGTCGACCGTTTTCGGCGCGCTTGAAGTATGCAAGGTGCCGAAGACAATGTGGCCGGTTTCCGCCGCCGTAAGTGCCAATTGAATCGTTTCCAGGTCGCGCATTTCACCGACCAAGATAATATCCGGATCTTCGCGCAACGCGGAACGTAGCGCGTTGGCGAACGACTGTGTATTCGGTCCGAGCTCGCGCTGATTAACCAAACATTTTTTCGACGTGTGAACGAACTCGATGGGGTCCTCGACGGTCAAGATATGGCCTTCAAAGCTCTCATTGAGGTAATCGACCATAGCGGCCAGAGTAGTCGACTTACCGGAACCCGTGGGCCCGGTGACGAGAATCAAGCCCTTTTCTTTCTCGCAGAGTTGTTTCAAAATCGGCGGCATGCCGAGCTGTTCGAGAGTCAGGACTTTCGTCGGAATCGTACGAAAGACCGCGGCTTCTCCCTTGCGCTGCATAAACACGTTAACACGGAAGCGAGCAGTGTCACCGAGCGCAAAGGAGAAATCGCATTCGAGCGTTTCTTGAAACACTTTGCGCTGTTGATCACTCATGATGTCGAAGATGAGCGCATGAGCAGCTTCAGGGCTGAGGACAGGGCTGTCTAACTTCTTTAGATCGCCGTTCACCCGTAGCATTGGCGGCTCACCCGCGCTCAAATGGCAATCGGACGCCCCCTGCTCCACGCTAAAGGCCAACAGTTGAGTAATATCCATGAGAACTCTCCTCGTCGTTAATCATGAATCTTGATTTTATTACACGGCCCAGAAAGCTGTAAAGAAATTTCTTGCTTACCCTGCGAAAAGGTTGCCGTAACTGGCATTGATGGAGCAATTACGGTACCAGCGCGCCATCACTGCTCGCCGGCCATGGCTGAGGCCCACGAGAAATTTCGTGAAACATTGAAAATTGACGTAATTGCAGCTAGTTATCGTCTCATTGTTGAGGAGCAGTAGGGTCGAATGCTAACCGGAAAAATCGCGCTGGTCACAGGCGGAGGTACAGGGATTGGTAAAGCCATCGCGGCATCCTTGTGCAAAAATGGCGCAAAGGTAGCCATCTTATCCCGCAACTTGGCCCGCATCGAGCGAACCGCCGCGGCACTTAGCGGGGCGCACCGTTCGGTCCTGGCGGTCCAAATGGACATCCGTAGGAAATTTGATGTCCAGCGCGCGGTTGCCGAAGTAGTCGCCAAGTGGGGCGCCATTCACATTCTGGTGAATAACGCGGGCATTTCGGGACTAACCCTAATGAGCGACGAAGACGACACCAAGTGGCACGACATCATCGATACCAATCTAAATGGTATGTATCTCATCACCAAAGAAGTTTTGCGGCAAATCCCCGATCAGTCAGGCGGGCGCATTATTAATATCTCATCTGTGCTGGGAAAATTTGGCGTGCCCGGTTATACAGCCTATTGCACAACCAAGCATGGCATGATCGGTTTCACCCGTGCACTCGCGCTGGAAGTCGTCCAGCGCGGCATTACGGTAAACACAATCTGTCCTGGTTGGGTCGACACCGAAATGGCTACACTCGGTATCAATGAGACCGCCGCGGTGCAAGGAATTACCCCCGAAGAGTTTAAGGCCCAAGCGGTCGCCGCCGTACCAATCCGGCGATTCCTCGAGGCCGACGAGATCGCTGACCTAGTGACTTACATCGCCTCGGATGCGGCCCGCGGCATCACCGGACAAGCGATTAACATTTGCGGCGGCCAAACGATGCTGTGACGCGTTAATCAATTGAATTCGCGAGCGGGGTTTGAACCCAGCTGCCTATTAAAATTTGGCAAAGGGGATGCTCGCCCCCTTTGGAAACCCCATTTAATTGTGCCCGTCTCAAGAGGCGGGGTTTACTTAGAATTAAACCGCCAAACAACAAAAGTGGAACATCAAACCATTCAAGTTCGCAATCCAGCGACTTTAGAGCGAATTAGCGAACTACCGGTGGCCTCGGCCGACGAGGTTAGCGCGGCGATTGCGCGTGCGCGCAATGCCCAGGCAAGCTGGCAAAGCACGAGCTTTTCGGAGCGGGCCAATTGCCTCTATCGACTCCGCGACCTCTTGCTCGATGAAGCGGACCGGCTTGCCGACATTCTTACCGCCGAAACCGGCAGGCCGCGCGCCGAAGTTTACGGCAACGAGCTTTTTTACCTGTGCAACGCCATCGGCACTTGGGCAAAAAGAGCCGAGGATTATCTCCGGCCGACGCGAATCAAGCCACACTTCCCGCTGGTGAAGGCTAAAAAAGTAATCTCGACCTATGCGCCGCGCGGCGTCATCGGTATCATCAGCCCATGGAATTTTCCCCTAACCATGACGCTCGGTGAAGCGATACCCGCGCTCATGGCGGGGAACGCCGTTATCATCAAACCATCGGAGCTAACTCCCCTGTCGGCAATTTTCGGCGCGGAGCTAGCCATCAAGGCCGGCTTCCCCGAAAGTTTGCTCCAGGTCGTCGTCGGTTACGGCGACACCGGCGAATCGTTGATTGACCACGCCGATATGATCGCGTTCACCGGTAGTGTCGACACCGGCAAGCGCGTCATGCGCCGCGCCGCGGATCGGTTAATACCGGTTTCCCTCGAGCTGGGCGGCAAAGATCCGCTAATCGTTCTCAAAGACGCCGATCTCGATCGCGCCGCCGGCGCCTGTGTCTGGGGCGCATTGATGAACTGCGGTCAGATCTGCACCTCCATCGAACGGGTCTACGTCGAAGCGCCGGTTTATCAGCCATTCGTCGCCAAGGTCGTCGAAAGAGTTCGCGCCATCCGCCAAGGGCCGAGCGCCGATCAAGTCGATCTCGGCAGCATGACGTCCGAAACGCAGCTAGAGAAAATCGCCGCGCAGGTCGACGACGCGGTTGCGTCAGGAGCGAAAGTTTTGACGGGCGGCAGGCGCAACCCCGCGCACCCTGGTCTTTACTATGAACCGACCGTGCTCATTGACGTGACTCATTCGATGAACATCATGACCGAAGAAAACTTCGGCCCGGTCATTCCGATCATGAAAGTTGACAACGCCGAAGCCGCGCTCCGTTTCGCCAACGATTCACGCTATGGGCTGAGCGGCAGCATCTTTTCCCGCGACAAGGCCGCCGCGCTGCATTTGGCGGAGCGATTGCAAAGCGGCGCGGTGTGCGTGAACGACAGCTTGGTGAATTTTATCATTCCCGACGCGCCCATGGGTGGGCGCAAAGACAGCGGCTTTGGCTATCGTCACGGCGCCGAAGGGATTCGCAAGTTTTGCCACCAGAAGACCATTGTCATTGACCGCTTTGGTCTCAAAGAAGAATTCCCCTGGTATCCGGCGACGGCGAAAAAAACCAAGCAAGTGCGACACCTGCTCAATTTGCTCTGTCATACCGGTTGGCGCCATAAGTTCAATGCCCTCAAAGGACTGCTCACCGGTTGACCTCGCTTGAACTCCACGAGCGATTCGACTAAGTAAATACGAAACACTTTAAATGAAATAGCGTAGAGGAGAGTTTCCATGGCCAAAGACTTACCGAGCTTTATCGCCAAAGAGGGCGCCACCCGCGAAGGCGCCGTGATGCGCGAAAAGAATTTTATCGATGCCAACAATTACGAAACCGTCGCCTATCTAAAACACCTTGACGTGCGTAACGAACCGAAGATGGTTCTGTTCGAGAACGTGCCGGCGCTAAACGGCAAAAAATCCGAGTTCCCGATGTTCTACAATCCTTGGGTGACGCGTCAGTATGTCGCCGACTCTCTCGACATGGGCGACATCAAATCGCCCATGGATGTCAGCCTGGAAGTCGCCAAGCTCGAACAACAACAGGGCAAGCTCGAAGTCATTGCGCCGGAAAAAGCACCGGTCAAAGAAGTCGTGCTTACCGGCGACCGAGCCGATCTCAGAATCCTGCCCATGCCGATGCACCAGAAAGGCGATGCCGGCCCCTATCACACCATGACCTGCGCCATGAAGGGACTCAACGCCGATTTTTACGACATCACGTTTACTAAGAATAAATTCCACGATCCGCAACACATGAGTTTCTCCGCGCATAAACACCATCACCTCGAAGCGATGGCCTGCGAGTACGAGGAGAAAAATCTGCGCGCGCCGGTGATCGTCATACTGGGCCATCACCCGGCGTTCTATCTTTCGTCCTGCGCGATGACGGCGATGGGAAACAATGATTATCTGACCGCCTCGGCATTCCTCAAAGAACCGCTTCGGTTAACGCCATCGACGACTTGGGGTGACAAATTCATGGTGCCGGCCGACGCCGAAGTGATTATCGAAGGAGAAATTCTGCCGGGCGTGCGCAAATCGCAAAACCCATTCGGGGAAATTCTCGGCTACGCCCAGCCCAAAATGGACGTGCCGGTAATCGAAGTGACCGCCATAACCCATCGGCGCGGCGCCATCGTCGAAGACTTCTGGCCTGGCCACATGGATCACTGGAATCTCGGCAGCATTCCCAAGGAAGGCAGCACTTACAACGTCATCAAGAAAAATGTCCCTGGAATAAAGGCGATTCATCTCCCCGCCTCCGGCTGCGGCCGATGCATCTGCTATATTTCAATCAAGAAGGAATTTGAAAACGAGCCCAACAAGGCCGGCATGCAAGCCTTCGTCGAAATGCCGAACCTGAAACTCGCGGTCATCGTCGACGAAGACGTTGACGTATTTAACGAGCGCGAAGTCATGTGGGCCGTCGCCACCCGGGTGCATTGGGACAAAGACATCGAGATCATCCGCGAGGTGCAGAGCTTCCGCGGCTGGTTGGGCGACACCGTCGCGATCATCGACGCCACGATCCCGCTGCAATCCAAGTCCGATTGGCCGGTGCGTAACGAAGTCGAGCCCGACGCTTTTCAACGCGTCGCGAAGTTTTTCAAATAGAGGGGATTGGAGTGCTGGAGTATTGGAGTGCTGGAGTGTTGGGTTAGGACCGGGATTCCGAGCCCCATCACTCCAATACTCCACCACTCCATCACTCCAATTGAATTTTCATGGCCGACAAAATTCGTTTCATCTACAAAGCGACCTGAACGACTTGCCGTAAAGCAAGAAGTTTCTTGCAATCGAAGAAAGCAGACTTTGACGAGCGGGAGTACGGCAAGACTCCGTTCACGGAAAAAGAGTTGCGTGAAATCATCGGCGGCGATTCCATCGAACAGTTTCTAAATACCCGCACGCCGCTCTACCGGGAACGGAACATGAAGCTAAAACCGCCGTCAAAAGATGAAGCGATCAAGCTCATGCTCAAAGACCCCAACTTGCTCAAGCGGCCGGTAATTATAAAAGGCAAGCAAAAACTTACCGGTTTCAATGAAATCGAGTTAAAACAACTGCTTTAGTCGTTATCCATTAGCTTCACCAAGCCCGCATTTCACGCGCTCGCAATGAAAACCAAAGGCGAAATCGAAGCGGAAATTAGCCGCGCCATCGTCCAATTCGAGATCGACTACATGGGCCGCGGCCCAAAAGAAAC
This sequence comes from uncultured Syntrophobacter sp., assembly GCA_964478485.1. Taxonomy (GTDB): domain Bacteria; phylum Desulfobacterota; class Binatia; order UBA9968; family UBA9968; genus DP-20. Next base: position 10,414 of record CAYZJE010000269.1, read on the forward strand.
GCGCGTCCACATCGTCGAAGACTTGGTTGTCGTTCGTCTCAAAGGCGTCTTGACCCCGGCGGAAGAACAATTGACGAAGTCGGTCGACGGCAAAGAACTGGTCAAAAAAATGCGCGCAACTCTGATCGACAAAGCGCGCCCGCTTTTGTATCAGGTCGTTGGCGATATCACTAGCACGAAAATTCTCGATCTGCATACCGACATCAGCACCGAAAGCGGTGAACGGGTCTTTGTCTTCGCCCTGGAAAACAACCTGGAGAAAACCCTAGCGCGTAAAAAGGACTCTTGACATTGGACCGCGCCGTTTCTATAAGTGGCGCAGTCTGACGATCTCCCGAAGGGTTGGTTTGAAATCAATCTAACCAGTCGGGAAATGGGCCGACCCAGGAAACACAGGTTTCCGGTCGGCCTTTTTATTTGGCTCAACCTTTTTTGTCAAAGGCGCTAGTTAATAAGGGAGGTATTGGACATGAACTCTACGACTTATATTATCGCCGGCGTACTCCTCATCATCGTGGGCGTCGTTGGTCTCTACTACATTCGCCAATTTCCTGGAACAGCTCTCTTCACTACGATAGGTCTGCTTGCGGGGATCGGGATGATAGGCAAGGCCACCGGGAAACTCTGAGGCCGACGAGCACGGTATTAACCGCTGTTTCTTCAGAAAAGCGCGCTGATTTTCTCTTTGCTGGGGAAGCGCGTGACAACCGAATCGTAGCCTTCAGAGTAAACAAATACCCGGAAGTCGCGAACTCGACACCGACGCTGTGACCTTTTTCCGGTTCCATAAACCGGTGTTTTTCCTAGTATCCAGAGCGCCTAGCCGCAGAAAGGAAACATATGGGTAAATTTGGCAATAGCGCCGTCGACGTGGGTATCCTTGCTCTCTTGCCGCTCATTGATTTCTTGAAGGGCAAAACCAAGAAACAACTTCGGAACAACAACCGACCCGGCAGAGAAGTTATATCAATGGATGGCTGACGTGACGACGCTCGATTTGAAACAGCATGTCCGTTGCGCGCTCGAAAACTTCTTTGAGCAACGTATGGGTAAAAGATGGCCGGCAGAGGTCAGCATCGATGGTGACTTGATCGTGCTGCGCTGTAAAGAAGCTCTTTCTCCGTCGGAGATCAACTTGGGCACTATGAAGGCCGGACGACTGCTGCTCCAAGAGGTCAGCGAAAGTCTGTGCCGAGAACTTCAACCGGATCTCGACAAGCTTCTTCACGAGATTACCGGATTGCGCCTGGTTGACATCTGCGTCGGTTTTTTTCTGGAGCGGTGCGAAAGAATCTATCTCTTCACCATGAGCGATTCAGTCAAACAGTAAGAGAGATAACTGATGACATTCCACATGTTTATTGTCAGTCCACTTACAGGCGGCGGCCTGATGACCCTGTTCAGCACCCATCCGCCCATGCAGGAACGGATCAAGCGGCTTGAAGGAATGACGGGTGTAGCGCGATGACCGCACCCGGCATAGTGATTTTGCTCTTTGGGCTTCTGGTGCTCAGCGGCGGCATCATCGGCTATACTAACACCGCAAGCATCGCATCCCTCGTCGGCGGGAGTGCCTCCGGGCTTGGCTTGCTGGCCAGCGGTCTCGGCGTGCTCAGACGCAAAGAGCTGGGGTTTGTTTTCGCCCCTTTTATAACCCTCCTGCTTATCGCGTTTTTCGCCTCCCGTTTAATGCTCAGCGGCGACTTTATTCCCTCTGGCTTGATGGGAATTCTCGGGCTTGTTGCCTTACTCCTCTATTGCGCGTTGCCCGCTAAGGAGAGCTTATGACATCAGACAGCCTATTTTTATGGATCATATTTAACGTCTTCGTTCTAGGCGTGCTGGCCCTTGACCTGCTGGTGCTCCACCGCAAAGCCCACACCGTTTCACTGCGAGAGGCCATGGCTTGGAGCTGCGTCTGGGTTTTCCTGGCCTTACTTTTTGGCCTAGGGGTCTATTTTGTCCGTGGCGAGGAAAAGGCGCTGGAATTTTTGACCGGCTATGTGATCGAGTGGTCGTTGAGTGTGGATAATCTTTTTGTCTTCCTGGTAATTTTCTCCTACTTTGCAGTTCCGCCTCTCTACCAGCACCGAGTGCTCTTCTGGGGCATTCTAGGGGCTCTGGTCTTGCGAGCCATCTTTATTGCGACAGGCACGGCCCTGCTGGCCAACTTTCACTGGATGATCTATATCTTCGGCGGCTTTCTTGTTTTCACGGGAATCAAGTTGTTATTTGCTGGCGAAGAGAAAATCGAGCCGGAAAAAAACCCGGCAGTCCGCCTAGTCCGCCGCTTCATCAAGGTAACCCCAGACTACGAAGGGCAACGATTCTTCATCCGCAAAGATGGCAGGCTGTGGGCTACCCCTCTCCTGCTGGTGCTTGTGGTTGTGGAGACAACCGACGTTATTTTTGCCGTCGATTCAATTCCGGCCATCTTCGGTATCACTTTAGACCCGTTCATCGTGTATACCTCCAACGTCTTTGCCATCCTGGGACTGCGCGCTCTTTTCTTCCTTCTCGCCGGCGTCATGGAGATGTTTCGCTACCTCAAAGTTGGTCTATCGTTCGTGCTCTGCTTCGTTGGCGCCAAGATGATGCTCGCCGATTTCTATAAGATTCCTATCGGCGTCTCCTTGGGTATAGTAGCGGGGATATTGGGCATCTCCATCTTGGCTTCTTTCTTGGTTCGGCCGAAGCCGGCAGGCGTTCCATCCTCACTATCAGATCCACGCTGAACCACGGGCGAGCCAGGTTGGTGTAGAGAGAGTTGACCGTAAACCCAAAGTGAAAACGCAAACACTCAATGACGCCCCAAGGCGCGTTAAACCTTTTGACTTCGGGAAAAGGAGCAAACGTTGTGGACAATAAAATGAAACTACTGATTGCCTATGACGGTTCCAGTTCGGCTGACACGGCACTGGACGATTTGCTTCGGGCCGGGCTGCCAGCCGAGGCCCAGGCGATCGTCATCAGCGTCGCCGATATTTTCATGCCTGGCGTTGCATCGTCGGAGGGTTATGACCCTAAGGCGGCTATGCTGAGTTATGGTTCTAGGGCGGTGGAACGCAGGTTAGAACAAGTATCTCATGCTTTAGAAGAAGCACGCCGATGGGCGACCAACGCAAGCGAACGGCTGCACGCACAATTCCCCGCCTGGGAAGTGCGGACGGAAGTCTGTGGGCACTCACCTGCGTGGGCAATTGTCGAGAAAGCCGATGAATGGAAACCGGACCTCATCGTCCTGGGCTCGCACAACCGCTCGGCGCTCGGCCGATTGTTTCTCGGCAGTGTTTCGCAAACGGTCCTTACTGAAGCGCGTTGCTCCGTGCGAATCGCGTGTGGACGTCTCGCAACGGATCCGTCTCCTGGGCAAATCCTGATTGGCGTGGATGGCTCTCCTGGCGCAGCGCTTGCCGTAACTGAAGTCGCGAGCCGAGCGTGGCCGCCTGACACCAAGGCGCATCTTGTTGCGGTCTTAGATCGAGCCATGTCGACGGCCTTGGATTGGACCGAAGAGGGCTTCGAAGATGAGCGGGTGTGGATGGGAAAAATCCTCGCAACCTCAACCCTGAAGCTACAAGCTTGTGGGCTTAGTGTCTCTGAAATCGTCAAGGAAGGTGACCCCAAGAAGGTTCTTGTTGAAGAAGCCGAGCGACTGAGATCTGATTGTATCTTTCTGGGCGCCAGAGGGCTCAGACGCCTTGAACGTTTTTTGCTCGGCAGCGTATCCACCGCGGTTGCCACGCGCGCCCAATGTTCCGTTGAAATCGTACGGCCCCGTGACCAAGAAGAGCCAACACGAAGTGGTGGCGCCAAGACTTAATGACGCCCGCTAAACCTTGCTTGGGCCGCTCTGAAAGAGAAAACGTTATTACGGGGCTATTGAGGGCACACAAAGCAAGTCAGTTCGGGCGAGAGGGTGGCTGAGATGAAAAATTGTCTCATAACGGGAATACCGCTTTTCAAGCGTGGCAAGGTGAAAGACCTTTACGATTTGGGCGATCGCCTACTGATAGTGGCTTCGGACCGTATTTCCTGTTTCGATGTAGTCCTGCCAACCAAGATTGCCGGCAAGGGAAAAATCCTGACCGCCCTTTCGGCGTATTGGTTCCGCGAGATGGAAGACATAGTTGGCAGCCACCTGCTTACCACTGATGTCGAGCAATTTCCCTTCATCTGCCGGCGTTACAAAGAACAGTTGGAAGGCCGTAGCATGCTGGTGAGAAAATCGATACCCGCTCGTGTGGGGTGTCGCGTAAGAGGCTATATTTTTGGCTCAGCCTGGAAAGAATACTGCGAACACAGCAGTGTTCGCGGCAATCGTCTGCCTCAGGGCTTGGCTGAAGCGTCCCACTTAAAAGAGCCCCTCTTTATTCCATCTATGAAAGAATCTTTGGGAACGCATCATGAAAACATCACGTTCCAACAGATGATGGATATCGTCGGGCCGGAAAAGGCACGCGCGATGCGCGATCTCTCCATTACGATTTACCTCCGTGCTCGAGAAATGGCCGAGGCGAAAGGAATTATCGTTGCGGATACAAAGTTTACCTTCGGCTTGGCGGACCGACGGCTGATTTTGATTGACGAACTGATTACTCCCGATTCTTCGCGCTTTTGGCCTGTGGAAAACTATCAACCAGGAAAGACGCCCGAAAGCTTTGGCAGGCAATATATGCGTGACTATCTTTTCAGCCGCGACTGGGATACAAGACTTCCTGTTCCGACGTTACCGCCTGAAGTCGTGCAAAGAACCCAGGAACATTACTTAGACGCGCTGCAGCGGCTCACCGCTCCACCGGCAAGATGTTTTGGGCGTTAAGCGCACTTAGAAATGCAATGCGAGGAAAACTCATGTCAGCGAGTCCAAAAGAAGAGGCCCATGAACCTCTTTACGGGTAGTGATATTGGCAGCCTAAATCTTCTTAGTTTCGCTCCCGATCCTATATGCCGCTTTCAATACGAAAAAGTGCCTGAAGCCAAAAAAGGCTTGGCGGGCCATTACGCTGAAAGAATTCTTACGTCACACTTTTAGGCGGTGGATTTAGGAGCTGCTAATGGGTTTATATCCGATGAAAATTGAGATAGACAAAACATCGTTCGGCGCCGGTTTGCCTTGCACAGGCAAACCCGGCCCGAGTAATTTTCGCTGTTAGGAGATTAACATGCCCAACGGGAAATGGCCTAACGATTTCGAAATGGTTCTCGAACGGCTTCGCCGTCAGCTCCTCGGCCTCAATCTCGGAGGCATGAAGCTCGTCTTGACCGGGCTAGTTATTTTCATCTTGCTCTGGTCGAGCTGGTACACGGTGCCGCCGGAGTCGACGGCGGTGGTCCAGCGCTTCGGTCGGGTGATGCGAACGGCGGGGCCGGGCCTGCATTTCAAGTTTCCTTTCGGCCTCGAGCGTGTTCAGGTGGTTCCAACGGCGCGAGTGCTCAAGGAAGAATTTGGCTTTCGGGGTCTGGCTACCGGTCAAAGGGGCCAACGCGAGCGCGAAGATTTGTCCCTTGAATCGCTCATGCTCACCGGCGATCTCAACGTGATCGATGTGCGGTGGATTGTCCAATACCGCGTGGAGGACCCGGTGCGCTTTCTTTTCAAGCTTCGTGACCAACGCCAGACGTTGCGGGACATCGCAGAGTCGGCCATGCGCCGCGTGGTCGGAAACCGGTTGGGCAGCGATGTCCTAACGGTGGGCCGGGTTGCCGTCGCCAGCGAGGTAAAGGAGGAAATGCAGAAAATCCTCTCTGCCTATGAAACCGGAATCCGACTGGTCACGGTAGAGCTTCAGGACGTCACTCCGCCGGATCCAGTCAAGCCCGCGTTCAATGAAGTGAACGAGTCCAGGCAAGATATGGAGCGGATGGTCAATCAGGCCCAGGAGCAGGCGAACAAGGTGATCCCCAAGGCCAGCGGCGAAGCCAAGCAGGTGATCGCCGAGGCGGAAGGCTACGCCACGGAGCGGGTCAATCAAGCCCAGGGTGAGGCCGCACGGTTTTTGGCGGTGCTCAGTGAATACCAAAGAGTTCCGGAGGTGACCCGGAGACGTCTCTATCTGGAAGCCTCAAGCAAGGTTCTGTCCGAGGCCAAAGCAGTTTACATTGTTGACAGCGAGCAGAAAGGCTTGGTTCCATGGCTGGCCTTGGATTCCGGTGCCGTTCCGCCGCCGCTGAAAGAGGAGAAAAAGCCATTGAAAGAGGAGAAAAGGCCATGACGCGCGCGATACAAACTACCTTGGCAATTTTGGTCGCCCTGGTGCTGCTTGCGGCTTCTGGCACCTTCTACGTGTTGGAGGAAGGCGAGCAGGCGGTCCTATTGCAGTTCGGCCGGCCCGTGGGTGCCCCGGCGACCGAAGCCGGTCTTCACTTCAAAGTCCCTTTTATTCAAGAAGTTCGCCGCTTCGATAAGCGTCTCCTCATTTGGGACGGCGATCCGAACCAGATCCCCACGGCGGGGCGGGAGTTTATCTGGGTGGACACCACGGCTCGCTGGCGCATTGTCGATCCGTTAAAGTTTCTTAAGAGCGTGGCCACGGAGAGCGGCGCCCAGTCGCGTCTGGGCGATATCATCGATTCGGTGGTCCGGGACCTCGTCGCCGCTAACCCGCTGGTCGAGTTGGTGCGCAGCTCTGCCTGGGAACCACCGAAGGGGGAGGTCCTCGAAGAGGTTGGTCCGGAGATCCTGGCGGAGCTAAAGAAGGAGGTCCGCCTCGGGCGGGAAGGAATCTCGCAGGCCATCCTTACGGCGGTGCAGAAGGCCACGCCGGAGTACGGCATCGAGGTTATCGATGTGCGGATCAAGCGGCTCAATTACGTGGAGAGCGTTCGAGAGAAGGTGTACGCCCGGATGATCTCCGAAAGAAAGCGGATCGCCGCTCGCTTTCGGTCCGAGGGCGAAGGTCGGAGCGCGGAAATCTTGGGCAACATGGAGAAGGAATTGCGGGAGATCCGCTCTGTGGCGTATCGCAAGGTGCAGGAGATCCGCGGCAAAGGGGATGCCGAGGCGACCCGGGTTTACGGCGGCGCCTATGGCCGCGATCCGGAATTCTACGCGTTCTCGAGGACACTGGAAAGTCTCAAGGAGAGCCAGAACAAAAACGCCGTCCTTGTGCTCTCCACCAACAGTGACTACTACCGCTACTTAAAGGAGGCACAGCCCTCGAGAGCCCGTAGGTAGAAAGGGCCCAGGATTATGAGCGTAGCCGACATATTCATGCCTGCTGTGGCATCGTTGAATGCTGGTATAACCGACCCGTCTCTCATGAGTCATGGTCCCAGCCGAGTAGATCGCAGGCGAAGACAAGTATCGCAGGCTTTAGTAGAAGCACGCCGATGGGTTAATGTTTGGGTTGGTTGCCGTTAATGACTGTTACAAGATTCTTCGGACTTCGACCGGGCGGGTAACCTAACAGGGGGGATAAATGAGACGTTTAATAGGACTATTTTTTTTCGCCGTCTTGTTTGTCATTGTCTTTTTTGGCCAGGTAATTTCTCTCTACACTGACTGGCTCTGGTTTCAGGAAGTTGGCTACTCTCAAGTTTTTACTACCGGCCTCACATTTAAGTTTATCTTGGCGGTAGTCTTCGGCGGGCTCTTTTTTCTGCTGGTCTATTTTAATATCAAGCTGGCTGCTCAAGAGCCCAGGGGCGTTAGTTCTTTCGATCCGGAGAATGCCATTCAGCTGCCCAGTCCTGAGCTCGTCGATCCCTTGCTTCAGCGTTTGCTTCTCCCCGTTGCCATTCTGCTGGGACTCTTCGCCGCGTCTCAGGCAGCAAGCCACTGGGAATCTTTGCTCCTTTTTTTAAACTCGGTTCCTTTTGGGCTTGAGGATCCTCTCTTCGGTCGCGACATCGGTTTCTATGTTTTTCAACTTCCATCCCTAACGGCCCTCTACAACTGGCTTAGCTTTTCTTTGGGGCTCACTTTCCTGGCCACCGCCTTCACCTATCTCGTCTATCGGGGAGTCCAGTATACCCAACGAGGGCTCTTTGTCACCGAGCGGGCTAGGTTGCATCTCCTGAGCCTGTTTGCCATTATTCTTCTGATTAAGGCCGGAGGCTACTTCCTTGATACCTTCAGCCTCCTTTATTCATCCAGTGGCGCGGCCTTCGGCGCGAGCTATGCGGATATCTACGCCAACCTGCCTGCCCTAAGGATTCTGCCATTCCTAGCCTTGACCGGTGCCGGCCTCTGTCTCGTCCAGATCTATCGCCCCGGGTTTAAGTATCTGTTGGTTGGCCTGGGCCCCTTAGTCTTGGGCCATGTCGTAGGGCTGTATCTCTACCCATCTTTTCTCCAGCGCTTTCGCGTGGTGCCAAACGAGATTGACGCAGAGAGGCCCTTCATCACTCGAAGCATCGAGTTCACACGGCGCGCCTACGGCTTGGATAAGATTGAGAGCAAGGACTTTCCCGCCGAGGAGCAGCTCACCGCTGCCGATCTCAAGCGCAACGACGCAACCATCAAGAACATCCGGCTCTGGGAACACCGACCTCTTCTCGCGACCTATGCCCAGCTCCAGGAGATCCGCACCTATTACAAATTCGTCGACGTTGACAACGACCGCTACTTGATGGACGGGACCTATCGTCAGGTCATGCTTTCGGCGCGTGAGATTTCCCACCAACATCTACCTAGCCGCATCTGGATCAACGAGCATCTCACCTATACACACGGCTATGGCGTGGTTTTCGGGCCGGTGAATCAGGTGACGCCTGAAGGCCTGCCCGAGTTCTTTATTAAAGATATCCCACCTGTGTCTTTAAACGTGCCAATCAAAATCACCCGTCCGGAGATCTATTTCGGGGAGCTGGCCAACGATTATGTTTTTGTGAAGACCGGCGCGCAGGAGCTCGACTACGCCGCCGGGGACAAAAACGTTTATACAAACTACGAGGGCAAAGGCGGGGTTCCGGTTCGCTCCTTCTGGCGCAAGCTGCTGCTTTCCGCACGCTTTGCGACCTTGAGGATTCTTCTCTCCAACGACATCACCGCTGAAAGCCGGATTCTCTACCACCGCCAGATTCAGGAGCGCGTGAAAAAAATTGCCCCTTTCATCACCTTCGACCGCGATGCCTACCTGGTCATCGCGCAGAGCGGCCGGCTTTTCTGGATCATTGACGGCTACACCACATCGAGCCATTATCCCTATTCGGAGCCGACTCGCGGGGTGGGAAACTACATCCGCAATTCCGTCAAAGCCGTGGTCGATGCCTACGACGGCACGGTGGATTTTTACTTGAGCAGCTCGGACGACCCGATCATTTTGGCTTATGCCAAGATCTTCCCAGAGCTGTTTAAGCCGCTGGAGGCGATGCCGGAAGAGCAGCGCGCCCATATTCGCTATCCCCAGGACCTGTTTGCGGTGCAGGCTCGGATATATGCCACTTATCACATGCAGGATCCTCAAGTCTTCTATAATAAGGAAGATCTGCTAAGCATTCCGCGTCAGGTGGGGGAGCAGCAAGACCCCGATATAGGGAGGATGATGAGCCGAGTGACGGAGCGAGGGCCGGAACGAGAGATAGACCCCTACTACACGATCATGCGTCTTCCCGACGAAAAGAAAGAGGAGTTTGTTTTGCTTCTCCCTTTCACTCCCAACAAGAAAGACAACATGCGGGCGTGGCTAGCGGCGCGCAGCGATCCGCCAAACTACGGTAAGCTTATTGCCCTAGATTTCCCCAAGGCCAAGTTGGTTTACGGACCGAAGCAGATCGATGCCAGGATCGACCAGGATGCCTCAATCTCTCAGCAGCTCAGTCTCTGGAATCAGCGCGGCTCTCAGGTCATCCGGGGCAGCATGTTAGCGATTCCGATCGAAAAGTCGCTTCTCTATGTCCAGCCCCTTTACCTGGCCGCTGAGAAAGGATCTCTTCCCGAACTAAAGAGAGTCATCGTGGCCTTTGGCAATCAGATCGCTATGGAGGAGACCCTGGAGCTGGCCCTCCAGCGTATTTTCAGCGGTCGAGTGGCGCCCGTGACGGCTCAAGCGGGGCAGGTGGCTCCGTCCCCTGGGATCGCGGCAGCGGAGAAGAGCTTAGCGAGTCGAGCCGTGGAGCATTTCAATCGGTCGCAGGAGTTCCTGCGCCAGAGAAATTGGACTGGATATGGCGAGGAACAGAAGCGACTTGAGGCCGTCCTTAACGAAATGCACAAGGGGCGCTGATAAGTGAACTCTTTATCGTGATTTTAAGATCGCATCTTGCGATTGAAGAAGGTTGGTAATGGCCATGTTGCTCTTCGTCCGTAGCGTCGACGACGTCATGCCTGCGGTGGAAGCAGCCAGCGAGTTCCTTGCACACAAGCAGCAACATCTAGAGGGAAGTCGACAGTCCGATGACCTGCTGGCTATATGGATTGACGACGATCTCGAGGCGGCGCTCCCGGCATGGTCTATTCCTTCCCTGCATTCATCAAGCGAAAGGCCCATGCCGATACCGTTCCGCCTGCAGTATTCCGTCTCTCTCTCGGATATCTGGACGCTGTGCTGGATCGATATATCTTCGTCGGAAAACGAACTCGGCGAAAATTCATCGCGCGAAGCGATTATCGGGCGGTTGGCGAAGATTTTGTCTGCCCGCGGCTCATCGAGCGGACCTGGACTGCTTCTCCCGGTATTTGGCGCAAACGATCCCACTGAGAGTATGGAAATCTGCCATGCCAATCTCAAGGCTCAGTATTCGAGCATCGTTGGAAAAACATGGTTTGTCCATGATCGAAACCAAGGCAAGGTCGTAGCCGCGGAGCGGGCAGATGGACTACGACACTAAGCGGGAGTTGGCACCAGCGCCGTTAGCGGTCCTTCAGCTTTTGAGGACACGGTAATGCCTAATAACATCTTCAAGTGTTTCAGCGATAAAGTTAGACACGATTTGAGAGGCGTTCTACGTTGGATACAAGATATACACCCTGGACAGCAATTAGCTATGGTTACCTGCCGCCGTTTTCCCCGGGATACCCTGTTGCTTGCTCAACCTCTCCGGTCACAGCTTTGATCAGCGCTCATTGCAAGGTTCCCTATCCCATCCGGGGCCGCTCTTACGTGACGATCAGCGGTCCTCCCGCCGCCGTCGCTGCAGATCTCTTGCATGACATTCATGTTGCTAGACAAGATTGAAGACCCTTTGTGGATGAAAATGATTTTTTCTTACTACCCTCTGCTTATACTTCTGGCGCCGCTCCTCGCCAGCCTCGCGATCGGCCTTTTCATTGGGTCGATCGGTAAGAAGTTCTACCGGATCGGTGTGCTGGCCGAAGTTTTCGCTTTCGGGTTTTCTCTTTATCTTCTCAACGACGTTATCGCCCGGGGACCTCTAATTGTCGACATTTCCCCATTCACCGCGCCGTCGGGTTTTCTGCAATTCGGTCTTTACATCGACCGGCTTGCCGCCGTGATGATGGTGCATATCGCGGCTATTAGCACCGTCATCCATCTTTTCTCCATCCGATATATGCAGCAGGAACACGGCTATGCCCAGTTTCACAGCCTGCTCGCCCTCACCACTTTTGTGCTTCTCGCCATGGTCGCAAGCGCCAATATCCTGATGCTTTTTATCTTCTGGCAACTGCTCAGCTGGCTGCTGACTATGCTTTCCTATAACCATTCACATCCACCTACTGCGCGGGGTGCCTTCCGGACCTTCACTATGCTGCGGTTCGGCGATATCGCTTTTCTATTCGGTATCGTTGTCGCGTACAGTCACTACGGCACATTGAATTTGCAGCAGCTATTTGTACGGGCCGCCGAAACTCACCCTACCTTTTCATTCTGGCCGGGTTGGGGATTAGAAATCAATGCACCTACTGCAATCACATTCGTGATCTTCATCGGCGCCATGAGTAAGTCGGCTCAGTTTCCCTTGCACATGTGGCTCCCCGACTCCCTCTACGCGCCGACACCCGTACATGCGCTGCTGCATGCGGGAATCATTAACGCGGGCGGTTTTCTTTTAGCTCGTCTAGCCCCGCTATACGATCTCAGCCCAACCACTCTCCATGTCGTCTTCGCCGTCGGACTACTCACAGCGCTTCTAGGCTCTTCCATGATGCTCACCCAGAACGACATCAAGAAAACCTTGGGCTACTCCACCATTGGGCAGATGGGCTTCATGATTATGGAGTGCGGCTTGGGCGCTTACGCGTTAGCGATATTTCATCTGATCGCGCACGGAATTTTTAAAGCCACGATCTTTTTAAACTGCGGCAATGTCATCCACGCTGCCCGTCACGAACCGAGATTCCCGCCCAAAAATGAAGCCCTGGCTAACGCTGAATTTTCCAGCGTAACCTGGCTCACCGGATTTATCACGACGCTCATCCTTCCCCTGATCATCCTGCTCGCCGGCTATGGCATCCTACACATCCCGTTGAGAGATTCGCAGGGCGCCGTGATATTTCTCTTTTTTGGCTGGGCCACCTCTGCCCAGGCTATCCTGACGCTGTATCGGTTACGCGCCGTGGCCTCGTGGAAAGTTGCTGGGATCATGCTCTTTACGCTATTCCTCGTGGTCGTGACCTATCTACTAGCAGCGGAAAGTTTTACCTACTTCCTGTATCCAGCCGCCGGCGAGGCGGCGCACCACTTCAAGTCCGGGGCTTTGCCCGGTGCGGTTTTCAATTTCTTGGTGGTGGTGGCTGCGCTATTTATCGTCCTTGGCTGGACCCTGATCTATGCGAACGCCCATGGGCGGTCGATTCGGCTGCCGCAGTGGGTGAACGCGCTGCAGGTGCGTCTCTATTTGCTCTTGATGAATCGCCTCTATCTGGATGCTCTCTCGCACAGAATCGGCCGGCGCTTTACGCGCATCGTCTGTCGGCTCGATGCCAGCAGACTCTTCCCGTATGTCATAAGTTCAGCCGCCATCGTCGCGGCGTTGAGTGTGTCCGCTTCACCGGAGGATTTTTCGCTGCCGAAGATCGTGCGATTTTTAGCCGTGGCTTCCATGCTTCCACTGTTTCCCCTGCATGGACTTTTTCTGGCGGCCCTGACTCGTTCTCCATGCTTCCTGGCCATCTGCTTCGCCATCCTGCTGCCGGCCGCGGGACTACTTGGTGCGATCGACCTACTTCGTGAAATGCCGGCGCAGTTCATCGCGGGTGTACGCATGCTGGCGTTGTTCGGTGCGCTCTACGGATCGCTCAAGGCGCTAGTGCAGCCTCGCCTAATTCCCTTGTTGGCGTACGCCAGCATGTCCTTCTACTCGATTCTTTGGTGGCATATCGCCGGAACTCGGATGTTGTCCCCGCAAGCGGTAGTTTACTTCAGCGGCGTGGTCCTGAGCATCGTTGGTCTTTTACTGGCAGGGTATCGCCTACAGGCGCGCTATGGTGATCCAGCGTTTGATCATATCGGCGGATTGGCGCACCCCATGCCGCGCTTTGCCACGCTGTTGGCATTGTTAGCGATGGCGGCGGTCGGCCTGCCGCCTTTCGGTCTTTTTTCCGGTTACATTGGGATGCTGCTGCACCCTTCCATCGAATTCTCGTGGGAGCTAAGCATTATCCTGCTCACTTGGTTTGCGCCATCAGTTTACTTGTTCAGGATGATGCAACGGCTCCTCTGTGGCCCGCATCGCACGGATATTCTGTATCAAGATCTGCGCCGAGGTGAGAGCGTCCCCCTCTTGATTCTGCTATTGATCCTAGTAGCTATTGGCCTTTTGCCATACGGACTCTTCGAATCCGATCTGCCGGCGAACGGCTATCGTGCCACCATGGAGATGACGACATCGTGGATCAAATAACCGCAGCGCATTACAGCGAAACCCAGCGCATGCAGCTGAGAGGGCTGATCCGGCTTGCGAGCGAAGTGGTAGCGTATTACTGGCCCATGCGCGCCTTTGTTCATCACAATCCGCTTCATGGCCTGGAGGATCATCATTTCGAGGAGGCCACCAGGCAGGCTCAACAATGGCTCGGAGGCAAGGGCTATCTGTCCAATGAAGTCTTTCGCGATTATTTTCACTCGGGCCGGATCCTTCCGCGTCATCTGGACACTGCCCTGAAACCGCTGGCGTGCGACGAGTCCGTGAAATTGGGCGCATACACGGTCAGCCAATTCGAAGTGCTTCGCGCCCATTTTCTCCAAGGGTTTAGCGCGCCGTCGGAAGAGATGTTCGACTCCCTGGTCAGTCGCCACCCGGACCGGACTGTTATCAAAGCTCTTGCAGACCATCTTGCTTCTGTGTCGGAACCACCGGCCATTCGAAAAAGCATAGAAGAATCGGCTCTCGGTCGGCGTCTTACGCTGGCAAACTGGTGCGATCGCAATCTCGGCACTCAGATCGCCGAGCAAATCAATCGAGAATTAATCAAGTGGTGCGAAGCTTTTTTGGACGAAGGCCATGCAACATGGCCTATGCCCGGCCGGGAGAAGGGGTTTTACGGTGCCTGGAAGTTTCTCGCCGAACTTGAATGGTCCCCTTGCGGAATTGCGAATAGTCGACAGAAACTGGCTCGTTTGCCAGTACAACCGGAAGACGCTCTGCTCGAAAGCCTAACCGCACTCGGTGTCCAGCCTAAGGCCTGGCAAGACTATCTTAGCCTTCACCTCACCGCCCTGCCCGGTTGGACGGGATTCATCAAATGGCGCGCGGATCAACACGACTATGAATGGCAACAGAGCTATCCTATCGATTTGGTGCAATACCTCGCGGTGCGCTTGTGGTACGAGCGTGAACTGGTCCAAAATTCCTGCCGGGCAGCACTCGGGATCGAGGGTAATGTCGGCGCGATTTCAGTCCACTTGCAAAGCCTGTCGCCTAGCGCGCACAGCGCGAGTGAGGCGGAGTCGCGATCCGCTCGAATGGCGGCCTGGCGGCTAACGGCTATTGCCAATGCGTTGGAGATCAATACCACTATTCTGATGGACACATCGGTGGAAAATCTGCGCGTCCTGCTAAAATGGATAGACGGCCTGCCGGAATCGGAGCATGGACCGATATGGTTGAAGGCGTTTGAGGCCGGCTACCAGGAAGAACTTATAGCAAAACTCCAACCCAACGTTAGCAAACTCAATGAGGCTCCCACGGATCAGGGTCCGTCAAACATCGCTGGAACAAAAAAGCAATTAGCCGAAGTGGCTCGGTCCGGGGATGAGGCGCAACGAGCCCCGATAACAGTTCGGCCCCAGGGCCAAGCGGTATTCTGCATCGACGTACGCTCGGAACCTCTACGGCGCCACTTGGAAGCGATTGGGGACTATGAAACCTTCGGCTTCGCCGGATTTTTTAACGCTGCCATCCGTTACCAGGCCCTCGGCAACCATCATGAAACCGATCAGTTTCCGGTTATCCTTAAGTCCAAGAATTTGGTGCGCGAGATACCCCGAACCTATCAGGGGCAATTTCTTTTTAGGCACCGGGCGAGGGCCAAACTGATCGAAGCGGGGCACACACTGCTGCACGATCTTAAAGAAAACGTCGCGACACCTTATGTCATGGTTGAGTCTCTCGGGTGGTTTTACAGCTTGCCGATGATCGGCAAGACGGTTTTTGCCGCTTGGTATCGGAACGCGATGGGTTGGCTGACGCGCACATTCTTGCATCCTGTCGCCACTACCTTGACCGTAGACAAGCTGTCACGAGATGAAGTGGAGGAGATGCTTGCAGCGGAGCAGCGAGCAACTGCGCGCCGCGCACTGCAGGAGAAGTTCGGCGACCGTCATCTCAATCTATCCCTCGAACGGCTTGAGTTTTTGCGCCGTCGGGCGTTGCAGGAACCGAGCACCGGACAACCGTCGCCGCGGGCCCGCTCCTACGCTCTTTCCGCCGAAGAGGAAACCGCCTTCGTCAAAGATCTGCAGCTTTCCTACGGCATCAATCAGCATTCGGCCTTCGCGCGCGCCGAGCGCATCACGCGCACTGGTTTCACGCCTGCCGAGCAAGCCTTTACGGTAGAAACCGCGCTTAGGACAATGGGTCTCACCCGGAACTTCGCCCGGCTGGTGCTGATCTGCGGCCATGGCAGCACTTCGGAGAACAATCCCTTCGAAGCGGCCCTCGACTGCGGCGCCTGTGGCGGCAATGCCGGCAATCCCAACGCACGCGTCTTAGCGCTCATGGCGAACAAGCGTCTGGTGCGGCAGCAGCTGGCGAAGAATGGCATCGCCATTCCGCAGGACACTTATTTCATCGCCGGGCAACATGACACGACGACTGATAGCGTCGATCTTTTCGATCTGGAAGATATCCCTCCCACTCATCGCAAGGACTTGCTCCAGCTGATCCGTGACCTTGAAGCGGCCGGGCTTAGGAACAGCCGGGAACGCTGCGCCCGATTTCCGGAGATCGATACTTTGCTACCATCTGCGAAAGCGGCGCGGGAGGTGCATCGGCGAAGCGGCGATTGGAGCCAAGTCCGTCCGGAATGGGGGCTGTCGCGCAACGCCGCCTTTATCGTCGGGCGTCGCGAGCTGACGCGCGCGATCGATCTTGACGGGCGAGTGTTTCTTCATTCGTATGACTATCACGAAGATCCGGCGGGCCGGCTACTAGAGATTGTGATGACCGGGCCGCAGGTGGTTGGGCAGTGGATCAATATGGAGCACTATTTTTCCACGGTCGATCAGGAGGTCTACGGGAGCGGCAGCAAGATATATCATAATGTCGTGGGCCGCTTGGGGATCATGTCCGGGCCCCAGAGCGATCTGCGCACGGGTCTCGCCTGGCAAACCGTCATGGACGGGCCGCGACCCTATCATGAGCCCATGCGGCTGCTGACTCTGATCGAAGCGCCGCGGCAACGGATCGACCAGATCGTTCGCGGTCACCGCCTGCTTCAGCATCTCTATGACAATGAATGGGTGCGCCTGATAGCAATCGAGCCGGAAGCGGGACGCTTTTATGGTTACATTCCAAAGCACGGATGGACTGCGATTCCTTAAGATAAGAAAGGAGCATAGCTTATGAACGGTCTCACGCTACATCCCATGAAGGAAATCAGAATCATCATTCCGGGTGAACACCTGAGTTTCGCCACCGACTTGCTGGACAACGTCAAGGCGACCGGCTACACGATCATCCACAACATTTCGGGAAAAGGGCACCACGGCTTTCATACCGCCCATCCGATGTTCAATGAGACGGAAAGTCTGGTGATGTTGATGACCGTCGTTTCGCAAGATCGGGTGGAGCCGATTTTGGCCGGATTGAAGCCGCTGTTTGACCGCTACACGGGGGTCATGTTTGTCTCTGAGGTTGCCGTCAGCCGCCTTGAATACTTTTCTGAGACATCCAGTAAAGGGTGACGAGCTTGGGTCAATGAGGGAGCCAACATTATCACGAAACGTCGCCAACTGAATGTCTATGCACCAGCATGTAGAAAATATATGTGCTTTCTTTTAAGAACGTTTCGCAATGTTTAGGCAGTCCAATAATTGCACGCTCGCACGGGTTGACATAAAAAAAACAATGTGGTGAGGATAGACTTTCCAGTGCCGGCCGAGTTCAAACAATTCGGCTGACAACCACTCACAGCAAAACAATTCGCAAGAAAGGTTACGAGATGGCTGAAGAAACGCTTTGGGGTTTAACTTTATTCAACCGCGGCAAAGTGCGCGATATTTACGATTTGGGCGATCAGCTTTTACTGGTCGCCAGCGATCGCATTTCCGCCTTCGACGTTATCTTGCCGACGCTGATTCCAGATAAAGGGAAAATCCTAACGAAACTGTCTGAATTCTGGTTCGCGATCATGAAAGACATCGTGCGCGACCACTTGATCACGACCCAGGTCGAAGAATTTCCCGCCGCCTGTCAGCCGCACAAAGCAACGCTTGAAGGGCGCAGCATGCTGGTCAAGAAAAGCACGCCGGCGCCGGTGGAGTGCATCGTGCGCGGCTACCTCGCTGGTTCCGGCTGGAAAGATTACCAACAGACCGGATCGCTGTGCGGCATATCCTTGCCAAAAGGGTTGGCCGAAGCTTCGCGCTTGGATCAGCCGATTTTCACGCCGTCGACCAAAGCGCCGGTGGGCGCCCACGACGTCAACATTTCGTTTGATGATATGATCAGCAAAGTCGGCAGTAAAAGGGCTGAAAAGATGCGCGACGCAACGATCGCTATCTACAACCGTGCCCGCGCCCTGGCGGAAAAAAAAGGCATCATCATCGCCGATACGAAACTGGAGTTCGGCATGGAAGGCGACGAGGTTATTCTGATCGACGAAGTGTTGACGCCCGACTCCTCGCGTTTCTGGCCGGCGGATACGTACAAGGTTGGAACTTCACCCGATAGCTTCGACAAACAGTTCGTTCGCGATTATCTGCTCGGTCTTCCTTGGGACATGAAATCGCCGCCGCCGGAACTGCCGCCAGAGATCGTCCGGAAGACTCAAGAAAAATATCTCGAAGCGCTGCGCCGGCTAACCAGTTAACTTGGACCACCGCATTGCCGTAAAACTCTGCCAACCAGGTTCACTGCCTTGTCCAAATCCCAATTATACGGAATGTGGATAAAGCCGAAGCGAACCTTGCGGCCCTCCCGGGCAATTGCGTCGAGCAAAACGTACATCGAATAGTTGCAAACGTAGTCGCCGGCATCGTGCGATTTTTTAACCGAGCGGCCGGTGCGAATCTTCAAAGTCGTCGGCAAGGATTTGGGCCGATCTCTAAAGATCGGCTTCAGCTCAACTGACTTGGCGGCACGCCG
>CAYZJE010000270.1:0-4172 GCA_964478485.1 uncultured Syntrophobacter sp.
AGTTTGTCGATGTTGACCCAGATCGCTTGTAGCACGCTACGCACGACGGCGTCAGGTAAATTTTTATGGCCGACCAGATAGATGTCGTAGGTGTAGGCGCAGACGTCTTCGAGAATGCCAGTTGACGAGCCAGCTTTGACGACTGACAAATAATAACCCGGCACGGCTTTCTTGATGCGCTCTTCGCCTTGCTTCGAGCAATCAAGCGGAATGTAGCGAATGCCGACCGCAGCGTCCGCTTCTTTGGCTTTCGCCGAGCCAATGGCGTGGGTCGTCACATCGGCGCGTCCTTGAACGAGAGCGTCGACCCCTTCGTTGACCGCGGGGACCGGCACGACTTTGACGTCATTCCAAGTCAACCCGCCATTCGATAGCGCGCCAAAGACGTTGTACCACACGGCGAGCTGCGCCGGATATTCACCGGTCACGCGCTTGCCTTTTACGTCGAGGACGGTCTTTATCGGCGAATCTTTACGGACTATCAGACTGCTGCGCAGCGGCGAGCCGCGCATGATCAGCCGGGAGCCGGCAACATGCGGAAAGGGATTTTTGCCGCCGACCTTGTAGTTCGGCCCGCGGTAAACCATGCCCATGTCGACCGCGTTGACGACGCCGAAATCGAGCTCGCCGCTGTCGCACAGCGGCACGAACGTGCTCGTGCCCGCGTAGGGCTGCACTTGCGCCTGGATCGCCGCTGCATCACTGATTACTTTCGCTAATCCGCTGGCGAGAGCGTAGAACAGCGAGCCCGGCGGATTGGAACCGAGGTTGACCGACTTGGGTAGTTGCTGGGCGTGAACGCTCGTCGTGAAGACGAGAAGTGAAATCGCGATAAATCCGTAGAGTAATTTCCGTCGCATCGAGCCTCCTTTGAAATCGCCGGTCACTGTAATGCGATCGGCTGATCGGGTCAATGGCTACGAAGAGATTAAAATGTCGACTTGCATTAGCAAAGTTGCAAAACGCAATCAGACACGTTCCGCGCGCAGATGCTTGGCGAGAAAATCTCCGATGGCCGGGCGGTAGCGGAACGGCATGTTGTTACAGACGTGGTTGCCGCCTTCGAGCAGTAGCCACTCCTTGGGGCCTGAGGCCTCATCGTAAATTCGCTTGGCCTGCTCCACCGGCACGAAATCTTTGGTGCCGTGGACGACTAGCAGCGGGCAGCGGATTTTTTCCGCCAATCCTTCGAGCGTGCAGCGGCTGTGCAGTTCGACTAACTTCTGCTTGTCATAGACCTTCCAGATATGCGCCACGCGGGCGAACTCGAAAGGATCTTCGAGACGATTGAGCACGCGGGTGCGGTCGTACATGCCGCCGGCGAAGGCGCAAGCCTTGATACGAGTGTCGCACGCGGCGGAGCGCGGCGCGAGATAGCCGCCCATGCTCGGCCCGAAGACGCCGATCCGGCTCGCGTCGATTTGGGATGATGTATCGAGGTAATCGATCACGGCCGAAGTCGCTCGTTCGAATTCAACGATGAGTCCGCCTTGAAACCAGCTCTCGCCTTGTCCCGGACCGTCAAAGGTAAAAGTCGCCAGGCCACGGCTGAGAAATCCGTCCTCCATCGTGCGCGCCTCTTCCTTGGTCGATTCCAAACCCGAAATGATAACCACCACCGGCGGCTTAGTAATTCCCGGCGGCACGCGCAGATAAGCCGCCATGCGAAAGTTTTCAAACGGCACGTCGTGGCGCACAGCCGGCGGATCCAAATACGGCGCCGCCTTGGCGTAGCATTCCACGCGCTTCTTCGCGGCTGGAATATACTCGTCAAGATTCTGCGGCGAATTGTTGCACCCGAAGTGATACGCCATGGACGCCATGAGATACGCCTCAGTGGCGCTTTCGCGGTTCCCTTCGGCTTCAGCTTTGCGTGCAAACTCTTCGTGTGCCGCCGCGGTGACGCACCATTCGCGACACCAATCGTCCCAAGTGAGGATGCGCTCCCCGGTCGTCATCAGATCGTTGTAATCGATCCCCTGGACGATCATTCTCGGCGCCCAAGTTTTCAGAACGTGATCGACGGTGGGATCGGGATGTTGCGCTAGCATCTTATGGTCTCCTCATTTGCTGTCTTCAGGCTTTCGTTCGGTAAACCTGGTGAACACTAAATCAGTGCAAGGACTCGGGCACTGCACCGCGGAGGCGCTGAGGGCGCAGAGTAAAGAGTTCTTGATTAAGAATTACTCCGAACTCTGTGAACTCTGTGTCTCTGTGGTGAATCAACGATTGATTGGCACTCAGCCGATATTGAGCGCGCCACCACCGTCGACGAGAAGCGCCACGCCGGTGATGAAATTGGCCTCGTCGGAGGCGAGGAACAGCGCGGCGTTGGCCACGTCCCAGGCGGTACCCATCTTTCGCCGCAGCGGCACCCGGGCATCGCGCTCCGCCGCGACCTCGGCGCGGCTCTTGCCGCTCAACCGGGCGCGCGTGTCGACCGCCATCGGCGTGTCGATCAGACCGGGCAGAATCACGTTGGCGCGAATGCCGTGCTCGGCGTTCTGAATCGCCACCTGCTGGGTGAAAGCGATCAGCGCCGCCTTGGTCGCCTTGTACGCGACGAGGGGATAGTTCTCGATCGCAGCGAGTGAGGAAATCATAACGATGGCGCCGGCGCGCTGCTGGCGCATGATCGGGATGACGTGCTTGCAGGCCATAATGGCGCCGCGCAGATTAATCGCGCTGATGCGATCGAACGCCTCCTCGGTGAAGTCGAGCAGCGGCCGATCGCCGCCGGCGATGCTGACGCCGACATTGTAATGCAATATGTCAATGCGACCCCAGTGCTTCGCTGCCGCCGCTACGGCTGCGGCAAGCGTTGATTCCTTGGTGACGTCAGCCTCGAAGGCGACGCATTCGCCACCCCGCTGTTTGACCATTGACACCGTTTCCTCGGCAGAGGGAAGATCGCGGTCTACAGCCATGACCTTTGCACCTTCCTCAGCGAATCTGAGCACCGTGGCGCGGCCATTGCCCATCCCTTCGCCCGGGCTTTGCCCGGCGCCGATGACGATGGCAGTCTTTCCTTCTAGACGCATGACGGCCTACTGGAAAATTTGAAATTCTGTTTTCTCGGTAAAACGCTTACGAGAAACTCTGCTTACCGCCCCCACAACTCCCTGGTCGCCAGCCGCGCGCCTTCGGCCATCGCTTCGAATTTGGCCCAGCAGATTTGCGCGCTGCCGACTCTGGGGCCGAGGCCGCAGTCGGTGCCGGCCATGAGGTTTTCCCTGCCGACGATCTTGGCGTAGCGAACTAGCCGGTCGGCAATCGCTTGCGGGTGCTCGACGATGTCGGTGGCGTGGCCGACGACGCCGGGGACGAGCACTTTGCCGGCGGGCAACTTCACTTCTTCCCAGACGCGCCACTCGTGCTCGTGGCGCGGATTGGCCGCTTCGATCGAAATCGTGTTGGCATTGACTTTAAGAATGATGTCGATGATGTCGCTGAGCGGGATGTCGTACTTGTGCGGGCCGTGGTAGCTACCCCAGCAAGTATGGAAACGAATGCGATCCGGCGGGATGTCGCGCAAGCCATGATTGAGCGCGTCGACGCGCAGCGCGGCGTACTTGCGGTATTCCGGCACGGTCATTTTCGACATGAACTGCCAGCCGTCAGGGAGGTCGGGATCGTCGATCTGGAGCAGGAAGCCGGCGTCGACGATAGATTGGTATTCTTCGTGCATGGCGTCGGCGATGGCGACCAGATAAGCCTCATCGTTGGGATAATAGTCGTTTTTCATCCAGTGCTCGATGGTGCCCGGCGCGATGGCGGGAAGAAAAGCCTCTTCGTACTTCTGGCCTTGCAGAGCCGCCTGGAAGTCGGCGATTTCCGCTTTCAAAGACTGATGGCCGATGTAGTTGAGCGGCGCATTGCAGAAGACCCGTCTGAGATTGTCGCCGCGATGAGCCGTTCGGGCGGTAAAATAATCGCTGAACTCGATTAAGTCCCGGGCGTAAATGGTCGACGCTTGGTCGCTCGCTTTGACTTCACGTTCGATAAAGCCGCTCAACCGGTCGCGCGCGTAGCGGGAGAAATTCGACTTGCCCACTTCGCCGTCGTTGATGATGTCGAGGCCGCAGGCGATCTGCGTCTTGACGATGTCGGCGACGGCGACGGTGACTCGTTTGGCAAAGGCATCCTGATCGACCGGTTTGCCGGCTATCTGG
>CAYZJE010000271.1:0-5512 GCA_964478485.1 uncultured Syntrophobacter sp.
GGTGCCATTGTCCCAATAGCAGTGCCGGTAGGCGCGCGACTGATATTTCCAGGCGTTACGCCAGAACGTGGACGCGCTGATGATGACGCAGGGCGCATTCACGATCGCAGGTTCCTCACCGGTGGCATGCGCCAAGACTGAACGATAATCGCCGGCTCGCAAAATTCGCAGCGAGAAGTCCTGCGGACTGAACTGATAGACTCCGGCTTCCAGATCGGTGAGATCACCGCAGACAAGATAGAGATCGATATGAAAAAGCGCCCCCGTGCATGCCGCGGCGCGAAACTGCATTTCGCCCCCCAGAAAACTCCGGCGCCTGGTGACGCCGGCCGAAAGAAAAAGTATTTCCGCGAGCGTTTGGCGGCTTAAATTCGTGCCAGCACCGGGTTCAGGGGCGACGGACGAAATTGCCGAAAGCGCCGGCATTCCGGAAGAGGATAGATGCTGATGCAACGGAATCGGCTCGAGCTTGGGATAGATCTTGAACGGCCGCGGCCGATTTTCCCAATCGAGATAATGGGGATTTATTCGAATGCTCTCGTACGAGTGCTTGGTACCGTTATGATAGGCCCAGGCGGCTTCGATCTCACGGTTATTCATGGCTCGCCTCGCTGCTTCCGACTCTAACCTTATCACCCCGGCGAATTCACCACTAGCTCGTTGCTGAAAAACCCTTTCGGAGTCCTTCGACGGGGCTCAGGACGAACGGAGCTAAGCACCGGGACAGGAAGGCCGACGGCGGCGATGAAACCTAGGAATGAAAGCTTCACTGCGATTCCATGGCCATAGCGAGACCTAGCGGTCGTCCTCAGTACGTCACAGCCGGACCCAGCATACTTTATCGCCTCGGCGAGCATATTGAACAGGTCAAATACTCTGGCGCGAACCGATAGTGATCTGCTAGAGTCCAGCGTCATGCCGGAGGCGCAGCCTTTTCGTTTCAGGATTTCCTTCCTGTTAGTCGAATTTGCTGTGGTAAGCAATTCACCGCGGCATTTACCCGCTGCGCGCGGCCTGACTAGCTTCAACCGAGTGAAGAAAAATGGCGCCCAGCTCGGCGACCAACGCCCAACCAATGGAGGCCCGTGATGAAAATAAACAAACTATTCCTTTCTTACTTGGTACTTGTCGTCGCGGTCCCGGTGCTCTCAACGTGGCTACAGGCGGCGAGTGTCGCGGAGATATCTCTCTACAAGGGTAAGGACCGGCAAAGCAAAATCGAGGACGGCGCAAAACGGGAAGGCGAGGTCGAGTGGTATACCTCGCTCTCCACCGAAGACTCCTCCCAGGTCGCGCAGCTTTTCGAGAAGCGCTACCCATTCGTCAAGATCAAGCTCACTCGCCTCACCTCTGAGCGCGCGCTGCAGCGTTACCTCGCCGAGTTTCAGGCCAACCGCTTCATCGCGGACATTATCGATACCAATGACTTCCAGATGGAGTTACCGCGGCGCAAGGGGACTCTGCAGGCTTTTTACACTCCATCGGTGGAGAAATACGACAAACGCTTCCTGCAGCCCCAGGGCTTTTGGGTGGCGAGCCGGCTGACGATGATCGTGTCCGCTTTCAACACCCGCATGGTGCCACCGGCCGAAGCGCCCAGGAAATACGAAGATCTGCTTAACCCAAAGTGGAAGGGCAAGATGGCGCTGGAGCGGGAGCAGACCGAATGGTTCATCAGCCTAATGGAGCACTGGGGCGAGGAAAAAGGCAAAGCCTTTTTTCAAAAGCTCGGCGGGCAAAATCCCAGCATCCGGAGCGGCCATAGCCAGATAGCGCAGTTGATCGTCGCCGGCGAGGACCCGCTCTCGCCGAACGCTTACAGCCACCACTATCCCCGGGTTATGGCCAAGGGAGCGCCGGTGGATTGGCACAATTTGGAACCTGTCATCGGTAAAGGAATCGTCTCGGCGCTGGCGAAAAACGCGCCTCATCCCCACGCTACGATGCTCTTTCTCGATTTCTTTTTTAGCAAAGATGGCGGGCAGAAAGTGGTGCACGACGCCAACCGCATTGGCACGCACCCGGACCTTCTTCCCGACCCGCCGCGGCTGCGTCAGGGATTTGATTTTATCGTCGTAGATCCCGCCAAATACATGGACAAGATCGCTCAATACGACAAGCTCTGGCGCGATTGGGTCTTGGCGGGAAGATGATTTTTCTCTGCTCATCCAAGATTACCGAGCGTTCAAATCGTTCAAGCCGTTCAATCGCTTCGCTCCGTTCAAAACGTTTAACATAGTGAACGTTCAATTCGTTTGACGGCCGTGTTCGTGGAGCGTGATCGTGAGAGCATTGAGGGACAGGCCGAGGACGCGGAGTGAAGAGTTTTTGATTTAGATATACTCCGAACTCTGCGAGCCCCGTGCCTCTGTGGTGAATACTTCTTCACAAGAAACCGGGAAAACCCAATTGTTTAGAAAGCAAGGCCTGGCCCTACCTCCTCTACCTCCTGGTCCCTAGCTCGTCTGAGACCGTGAGACGGTCATCATCGATTGGAACGCGTGACGAACTCCGCCAGCTCGCGGTTGAAGCGCGGCGTGTCCTCCCAGAACGGCATGTGACCGACACCGGCGTAGTAAGAAGTCCGCGCATGGGAAACCACGCTGGCCGTGTAGTGGGCCACGGCCACGAGCGCGACGCGGTCTTCCAGACCGTGGCTCACGAGCACCGGCACGGTGATCTTTTTGAGCGCGTCGCCGTAGAGTTCCGGCCTATTAAGTAAATAGCCGCGAATTCGCGCCGGCACCATCATGTTATAAGCCATCATCGTTTGCAGCTCGTCCGAAGGCAAAGGACGTGCCGTGCCAAACTTCAAAAATGCAATCGTGTTCTCGATGTTTTCCGTAAGATTCTCCGAAGCCATTTTCAACACCGCCGGCGTCGCCGGGCCGCGAGTCTGGTTGTCGACTTTGAGGAACGCGCCGACGAAGAGGATTCCGCCAATGTTCTTATCGCCGTATTCCATCAAGTATTCGGCGATGATCCGGCCGCCATAGGACCAGCCGACCAACACCGGCTTGTTGAGCTTGGCCGCTTCCATCACGGCCTTCACCTCATCGGCCCAGCGCTTGTGATCGCGGTAGTAAGACCCGTCAAGTGGTTTTTCTGAGCCGCCGTGGCCGCGGATGTCGTAAGTAATCAAACGAAACGATTTGGCCAGCTCGCTGCTGAATTGGCGCGACCAAGAGAGATGGCTTTGTGAGAATCCATGGATAAATAGAATCTCGGGGCCGTCCGGATTGCCCCACTCCTGAGCGGCAATCGACACCCCGTCCGGCGTTTGAACTTGGAAAGTTTTGGCTGCCCGCTCGGCAACTTGAGTTTGAGCCAGCGCAGGGGACGATGCCAGCGCCAAACACGCGATTATCGCCAACACGCAATTTGCTGTTATAACTCGTTTCATTGAGAGCAGTGAGTGACAACGGTGAAAGCAGTGCGGATCGGGTCTTGCAGTGCGACCATGCGGCAACTCGGCGCACCGAATGACAGGTCTGTGTAATAACTCAAACCGGATTAAACTCCCAGTCCATCTTAACCCTGGCTTCAGCACTTCCGGCAGATGAGATCTCCCTTTGGAAAGGGCAAGAGCACGCAGTCTACTCGCGGATCACTTTGCGCGCGGTTCAGGATCTCCGTCTGAATGCGCGGCGAAGTCATGTTATCGATGACGAGCCAGCCACCGGGCACGAGGTTCGGGATCACTTTCTCGTAGACCTTACCGTTGAGCTCCGGCGGCTCGATATCGGAGAAGCAAAACGCGATCTCCTCGAAACGGGTGGCGTAGTCGAGAGCGTCGCCATGAAAGACTTGGACCGAACCTGCCGCCCCGGCGCGGGAGATGTTCGCGCGCGCCAACGCGACTTTCTTTTCATTGAGATCGACCGTCGTGAGCGTCACGCCTCGCGCGCGAGCGGCCAGCGACAGCCACAGACTGGAGTAGCCACCGCTGCTCCCCAGCTCGAGAAATGCGCCCTGCGGCGCCGACATCGCCAGGAGCGAAAGGCAGCGCCCGACGTCCGCGGCAACACTGCGAAGCGACGGTTGATCACGTTCCGTCTGTTCTTCGAGCGCGCGCATCACCTGTTGCATGTCGGCTGAAATATCATGGAACACTTGCGCCTCCCTCGAGATTCTCGAACGGCACGCTGCGCCGATTGATCTGCTCTTCGATATCGTCCGGAAATAGATTTTCGCTCAGCATGACATAGTCGCCGTAGGCGCCGTGCACCGGACCGAGCAAGTTACGTTCGGCCAGCAGACCAGCCTTGCGCGTGCCAAAGCGGGGCAACTGCGAGCGATATTTTTGGTAACACTCGTACCAATTGCGCGTGAGCTGTATGTAATAGTCGAGTGGCACCGGCGGCTGCTCGGCATCCTTGCACAGCGCCGTCGACGGCTCGCGCCGCCACTGCTGCGGTCGCGGCATGATGCCGCGCGACATCAGATACTCGAAGCAACCGGTGGTCGACTTGACCGCTTCGTCGACGGTTTGAAAGCCGTGCGGCCGCGCCATTTCGATGCCCGAGACGAAACTCGGTTGCACCTGGCCCGGACCAAAAACCTCTACAGCGTCGCACATCCAGCGCACCCAGTTGTCCCAGCCGACGCGTTCGGCCTTGCCGGGGTTGATCCATTCGAACAGCCGTTTGTCCCACACCTCCATATTGAAGTGGATGTTGTCGGCGCCGGCAGCTTTGTAGCGTGCTACTTCTTCGCGCGGCCGGGCATTGACCTCGAAGGTGATTCTTGGCTTGGCCGAGGTCCCTTTGATGGCGCGGATGTACTCCTCGTAGAAATCCACTTCGCTTTTGCCATGCAAGGTCTTGGTGATCGAGCCGCCGCTGAGCACGAAGCCGGGCGCGGCGACTCCAAGCCTGCGGGCGTCGCTGGTAACTTCCTCGCAGACGAGCATAACATCTTCCAAGGATTTGACCGGTGCCGCCAGAGTGAAATCGCGCGACAGCTTCATCTGGCGCGCGTTCTCGTTGATGTCGCAGAACTTGCACTCCTCCTTCGCCCCCCAGTATTGGCAGTTGCGAAAGATCGTGATGAAGGCGCCGAAGGCGACGATCTCATGATAGGGCGTGCCGTCATGCAAACTCTTGGCATAGTAGTCAGGCGTCTTCGGGAAGCGGACCTCCGCGAGCACGCGCCCTTGCGCCGTCATGACGAGCCGGCCATCGACGACATCGATCAGGTAGGGTGAATGAGGGGAGAGAGAAGTCTGAATCGCTACGGGGCGCATCCCGTACGGCCCGTTAAGGATGACGAAGTGCTCCGGCACGCGCCGATGTTCGTTGCGCTTGAATTCGGACATCGGCACCAGGTCGTAAGAGAACAACCGGTAGGACTTGACCAGCGCACCGTCGGCGGCTTGGAGCGCGGCGTCGCTGAACCAATGACCCAGGCTCAGGAGATGTTGCTTGAGAATCGTTTCCTTGGGAACATCCGGGTATTTCTTCAAGTACGATTCCAAATTTTCCGGATCGGATTGGTTCGCTGTTGACATGAT
>CAYZJE010000272.1:0-1892 GCA_964478485.1 uncultured Syntrophobacter sp.
ACTTCACGCGCCTCGGCATCATCCTTTTTCCACTGCCGCTTGCCGCGCTGTCGCAGAAAATCCTCAAAGTCCAGCAGCAGCTCGTCGAGGCTGGCACGAGCGACGTTCACCAGGCGCAGCTCCGTCTGGCTAGAAGTCGCCGCCGCACGGCTACCCTCCGCGATATTTTGCCTGCCGCTTCGCGCCGCCTGCACCATCTGATCGCGGGTGCGCGACCGCTTATCGACAAACCGGTCGCAAAACGACACCGTGCCATCGTAAATCACCGTGGTCACCTGAAAGCTGCGTAGCTCACGATAGCCGCCGCTCGGCCGAAGCCGGCGGTGTCCCGAAGAACGGTCGGATCGGTCGGATCCGACAGATCGGTCAGATTCTTTCTTACTCATACCAAACTACTTGATCGCCTCCGCCCGCTTGAGTTGCTCGATTCTCTCTTTACTCAGACCCAAGATCTCGCCAAACACTTGATCGTTGTTCGCACCGATCCAAGGCGCCGGCCTGGCCGCATCGGCGACGGATAACGACGGGATGCCCGGCAAGCCGTGGTGGGTGATCTTGCCCCAGGGCTGCGCTTCGGTTTCGACGATGTGGTTGCGGGCGCGCAGATGGATATCGTGGAAGAGATCTTCGCCGGATGATGGAATGCCAGCCGCAACACCGGCTTCCTGGAGCAAGCGAAAAGCTTGCTTTGCCGTGCACTTGCCCGTCCACTGCGAAAGTTTTCGGTCAAGCTCGGCGCGGTGCTCTTTACGACCCCCATGCGATGTAAATTTAACATCGGCGGCCCAAGATGATTTACCGATGAGATTGACCATGGCGCGCCATTCATCATCGCCAGCGCAAGCGAAAATGATCCAGCTATCTTCACCCTGGCAAGGATACACGCCGTAGGGCGCATAGGGCGCGCCGAGTATCTCGCCGTAGCCCATGGCGTCCCATTCGTTGCCGTTCACCGTATAGTCGAGAATCGCCGGCCCCATCATGGCGCCCTGGGCTTCGAGCATACCGGCCTCGATGAACTGCCCTTTGCCGGTGCGCGCTTGATACTCCAACGCGGCCAGCACACCGAGCGCCATGGTTACCGAGCCGACCCGGTCGGGCCAGGCGATTTTGCAGCGGGTCTCCATCGGCGAGTCCGGGTAGCCCCACAGCCGCATGATCCCAGTGTACGCGAGCAACTGCCAGCCCCAAGCCACCCAGGATTTCAGCGGACCGGTAAGTCCCCAGCCCGGCATCACGGCTTGCACGATACCAGGATTGATCTGCTGCAAAACGTCGAAGCCAAAACCCAAGCGTTCAAGCACGCCGGAGCTGAAATTATCGACCACGACATCACATTTGGCGACCAGCTGTTTTAACAATTCTTTGGCTTCAGCGTGGCGTAGATTGAGCGTGCAGCCGAGCTTCGCCCGGTTCATGCACGCATGCACAGCCGCTTCGCGCTCTTTGCTCGGAATCGTGCCGGTCTCGATCTTGACGACTTCCATGCCGTAGTACGCGAGCAATTCAGTTCCGAGCGGCCCCGCATACTGCTGGGTAAGATCCGCCATGCGCAATCCCTTTAACATCGGCTCGCGCGCATGCTCGGTCTGCTGTTGCACAGAGTTACTGGTATTCGTCGCCAATTCAGCAAGAATTTCTTGGCGATGCTGATCGAGCAGCGGCGCCGGACGGCGCCCGCGCATCGGCGTGAGCGATAAACGCATCGGCGCCCCTGGCGCTTTGTACTTCCCGATCACCGGATGGTCGAGATCCCGCATCCACTCACGCGCGCGGTTTTGCTCGCAGTCGACGAACTGACCGATGGTGTTGAGCGGTGCGGCGGCGAGATGGCGCGCTTGGGCTTGCTTGGCGAAGTCGTCGGCATCGAACCTACCGATAAACTCGGCGAA
>CAYZJE010000273.1:0-8287 GCA_964478485.1 uncultured Syntrophobacter sp.
CCTCCGCGATCCTCGACTGTGAAACTTCTCCACCGCCGCTTTTTTAAACTCTTCTGTTCGTTGCTGACTCACTTGCTTATCCTGCTCTCTCGCCCCGCTTTCCATTATTTCCTGATGCGACATCTATCCTGACATAGGGGGGTCAAGCCACCTGGCGTTCGCCAGTCAGTTGATACTGCTGGCGCTTTCATGAACCGCATCGCCTGGGGCACAGGTTCCATACTGCAGCCATCGGCGAGGATAACGCCGGATCCGTCGATCTCGCTCCACACGAGATCACGATTTCGACGGCCCGCGCAGCGCCTCGATCTCTCGCCGCAACGCGCGTACCTCGTCGAGGATCAGCCGGGTGTGTGCCTCTCCCTCGCCCTTGAGGTCTTCCGTGACCTGCGACTGCATCGCGTTGACGACCACCGCGATGAACAGGTTCAATACCATGAACGTCGCGATCAGTAGGTAGGTGACGAAGAATATCCAAGCATATGGCGACTGCGCCATGACCGCGCGCGCGATGTCGGGCCAGCCCTCGACCGTCATCACCTGGAACAGGGTGAAGAGCGACGCGCCGAGATCGCCGAAGAACTCCGGGGCGATTTCGCCGAACAGATTCGTGGCCAGCACCGCCGACACGTATAGCACGAGTGCCATCAAGCCGACGATCGACGCCATCCCGGGTAATGCCGTGAGTAGGGCGCTGATCACCCCGCGCATCGAGGGCACCAGTGATACAAGACGCAGCACACGCAATACGCGCAAGGCGCGCAAGACGCTGAACGCCCCGCTCGTGGGCATCAGCGCGATCCCGACGATGCCGAAATCGAACACGCGCCACGGATCATGGAAGAAGCGACTGCCGTGGACGAAGAAGCGCAACAACAACTCGACCACGAAAACTCCCAGCGCCGTGCGGTCGATTACGTGCAGCAGGCCGCCGACACGCGCTACGACTGCGGGGGAGGTTTCGAGTCCGAGCGTGATGGCGTTGGCGACGATCAGCGTGGTCATTGCCCTTTCGAAGCGCACACTCTCTATGAAACCGCGGACGCGCTCGCGCAGGCTCGGTGCGAGATCGGCATTGTTTGTATTCACCGTGTCTTCTCCATGGATTCCGAGATAGTACCTCCCATCACCAAACCCCGTCGCATGGCTCCTCGTTCCCGCAGTTGGAAGCGATCCCGACCCCACGTCGTTTCGGCATCGTCATCTCGCTGAATCGCTTACTTTGCGAGCCGCCATAATGGCGTCTTCGTAGCGCTTCTCTTTCAGCGCCGCCCAAGCAAAGTTTAGCGCTCCTTCGGCATCATTCAGTCTCACGGTGTCCAAGCCGCGACGGCTCTTCTTGGCCTCAAATAAATCCCGCTGTGCAACCCGGATCGCGACGATCGCGTCATCCGAAGTCGCGCCGCTGGTAATCGCCGTCCATTTGACGGTTGCCAGGACGACGGCGACGATTGCCAGTAAAATTGCGAGCTTAACCTGGCCCACTCTGAACCCCATCCTCGATGCACTTGGTGCCATGCGACGCGGCCCTTGACTAGGGGCGTGGCCGGAGTTCGGTTCTGAGGTGCGGACCACCGGGGGTTTCGGTTTCACCAGAGAAGCCAGAATAGAGATGGTCAGTATTCCTGCCACCACCCCTAAGGAGACGCCGATGGGGATCTTGTAGAAATCGACGAGCATCATCTTGGCGCCTACAAAGCAAAGGACAAAGGAAAGCCCGACCTTAAGATAGCGGAACATCTCCAAGATCCCGGCCAAAAGAAAGTAGAGAGCGCGCAGGCCCAAAATGGCGAATATGTTGGATGTGTAAACGATAAAGGGGTCGAGAGTGATGGCGAAGATAGCGGGGATGGAGTCGACGGCAAAGATCACGTCGGTAGTCTCAATCACAAGCAAAACCACAAAGAGAGGCGTGGCCCAGAGGCGGCCATCGATGCGGACAAAAAAACGTTGGCCGTGAAAATCTTTGGTAATGGGCATCCAGCGGCGGAGCAAAACGACGGCAGGATTCTTCTCGGGCTCAATCTTTTCGTCACCGGCGAAGAACATCTTGATGCCGGTGATAATCAGAAAGCCGCCAAAAATATAGATGATCCAGTGAAACGCGCTTAGCAGGGCGGCGCCCGCCGCGATAAAGATCGCTCGCATGATCAGGGCGCCCAGGATGCCCCAGAACAGAATCCGATGCTGGTACATCGGCGGAACGGCAAAGTAGGAAAAGATCATGATGAAGACAAAGATGTTGTCCACGCTTAGGGACTTCTCGATCAGGTAGCCGGCGAGAAACTCCATGGCCTTCTCCGATCCCCACAGGTAGTAAATCCCCAGGTTGAAGATCAGAGCCAGTGAGATCCAAACGACGCTCCAAGAGAAAGCCTCGCGCAGTGAAACAGCGTGGGCTTTGCGGTGGAACACCAGTAGGTCGAGGGCCAACATGCCTAACACAAAAGCGTTAAAAACGATCCACAACAATAGACTGTCAGAGGTCATAAGGTCTCCTTAGAGGGTAGAGCGCGATAAATGAGGACCAGAGCAACAAGCCCGAAAATTCCCATCAATCCAGTGGGCATGAACTCGCGACTCACCGCTAAATGGCAGGCCAATAACACGGTGAGTAGGAGCGTTAGAAAAGGAGCGAAAACAAGCCAAAATTCTTTGCGTTTGAGCACTCCCAGGCCGCCGACCATTAGCCCAAGCCCCGGTGTTCCTCCAGCGATTAAGGACGCGATGCTGGCGGTGTGGAGACAAGCGATGATTCCGCCGCCAAGCACCAACAGAACAAAAATCGCGATCGCTATGCCGGGTGCGGTCATTGTCATGCCATGGTCTCAGTTGCCGGACTCTGAAGTTAAAATATCGTTCGGCGATTCCGGCTGCGCCTCATTCGAATATCTCCAATAGCTCTGACCATCGCTTGTCGTGGTCCGCTTTGGCCATGGACGGACGTTGCCTATCGACATGGTCGAGATCATAGAGACCCGGCCGTGGGCGCGCTTCCTTGTGTTGTATGTCCGATGCCATCTGCAGCTGGCGCGCTCTCGCCCACAGCTTGACCAATGTCTCCTGGTCGAACCAGGCGCCTTTGCAGATGGGACACTGCTCTAGCGTCACTGCGCTTTTTTTCACCATACGCATCAAGTGATAGCATCTCGGACATCGTCTCATATCGCTAACCCTCCGATGACGATTCCCCGGTCCGCATGCAGCGGTTTTTGTCTTTAATGCCATCGAGTTGCTCCTTATTGGCCTCGAATCAATCCTATTAATTGCGTAGCATCGATTTTCTGCGATTGCTGCTGGATTTGGCCCGCATATTTCGCGTGTAGACCGTTGGCTTTTTCTTTAAACTGGTCGACTAGCTGGCGCATCTCGATACTGGAAAGCGTACGGCCGCCGGAATAATATTGTTGCGCCATCTGGCCGATGGCGTAGGTGGCGGCGAATGACATGGCGGAACTGGTCGCCTGGTTGGCGACGGATTTGCCGATCTTGCCGCCAAGTTTGCCGAACAGACCGCCGAACAATTTCGTCGCGTAGCCTTCAAGAACTTGCGAGCTGAGACCCACGCCGGCGGTGGCAAGGAGTTCCTTAATGTGGCCGCGGTCGAGCTCGTAGCCATATTTTGTCCCGATGCGGTAGACCAGCTTCATTTGCAAAGGGATAATCGCCAGAGTGGAGAGCGACTGGGGCATCAACTCCAGAGCGCCATTGAGAATCGAAGAGTTAAGGATCATGTCGTCGACTTCACTGCCTTTTGTGGTGCTCGCGGCAGCCGCAACGGCGCTATTGGCTCCAGCCGGTGCGGTTGCCGGCTCCGCAACGGCGAAGTCTGGGAAAGCCACGGCTTCGGCGTCTTTCTCGATGCGCGTCGCTAACTCTGTTTCTAGGCGAAGCGCTTGGCGAAGTTGATCGAGAAAGCTTTTCTCCGCCGGTGTCAGGAGATTGTCGGCCTCGCAGACACAGACCGCCATTTCATAGGCCAGCTGGCGCAATTCGATGCGTTCGAGCGGCTGCGCGGTCTGCGCTACGGAGACTTGGCCGAGCAGCACGCGCTGATAGAGTTCGGCATGGTTGGTCTCAGTTGCCGGTAGATTTTCCGTGATCGTTTTGATCGCGGCTCGTTCCGCTTCGCTCTTACCACCGTCGGCAAAGGCCGCAAGCAAACACACGGTTAAGATCGACTCGGTTTCGGCTGCGGTCGGGTTAATTCGGGTTTCCATGATGTCTCCTTGGTCCTGAGTTAATTTAGTTTCGAGAGGAATATTTGCTGTCGCGCCACTTTTGAAATCGCTCCTTGAGCTTTCGCACCAACGGATGATCGGTGCCCATTAAGGCCACCCCTGCGAGAATCATCGGCACGCCGGGTATTACCGGAACCAAGGTGCCGGCTACGCCGATCACGCACAGAGCGATACCAAGAATCACTTTGACCTTCTGCCATACGAGAATCATTGGTTGTCAGTTATCCTTGTCTTGATTATGGATGACGAGGCCGCGACGGCGGTGCCGACCGGCTCCCCGGCGCCATGCGTGCTATGGGTTGACGTCACGATGGCGGACAGCTCCACGCCGCTAATGGTTTCCTTACTCAATAATACGCCGGCGGCTTTGTGTAGGCTCTCGGTGTTGGCCTTGAGAAGGGCCGTTGTCCGCTCATACTGCCGCTCGACAATCGCCCGCACTTCGAGATCGATCTCGCGCGCGATATCGTCGCTGTAATCCGCGCGCGGCGCCGGATGACCAGCCTGCAAGAATAGGGGGTGTGGGTTGCGGTCGAAGCTCACTTTGCCGAGTTTCTCGCTCATGCCGTAGGCTTTAATCATGCTCGTGGCGATATCGGTGGCTTTAACGAGATCGTCGCGCGCGCCGGTAGAGGCTTCATGAAAGATCAGCTCCTCGGCGACCCGGCCGCCGAGCAGCACCGCGATGCGATTTTCCAGCTCCGACTTGGTCATCAGAAAGCGATCCTCGGTGGGCAGCTGTAGGGTGTAGCCCAGAGCCGCCACGCCGCGCGGAATGATCGAAATTTTTTGCACCGGGTCGGAGCCCGAAACGTTCATCGCGACTAGCGCATGACCGACTTCGTGATAGGCGACTCGCTCTTTCTCCTGACGGTTCAAGACTCGATTCTTCTTTTCCAACCCGGCGATGACCCGCTCGACGGCTTCTTGGAGGTCGCTGGTGTCCACAGCTTCCTTTTTGCCGCGGACTGCGAGTAAAGCGGCCTCATTGAGAATATTGGCCAGATCGGCGCCGGCGAAACCGACGGTCATTGCTGCAATGACCTCCAAGTCAACCGACGGCGCCAGCTGCACCCCTTTGGCATGGACCTTGAGAATCGCCAGCCGGCCGGATTTGTCGGGCCGGTCAACCAGCACTTGCCGGTCGAAACGCCCGGCGCGCAGCAGCGCCGGGTCGAGGATTTCCGGCCTGTTGGTCGCCGCCATCAGGATTACGCCGACGCGGGTGTCGAAGCCGTCCATCTCGACCAGCAGTTGATTGAGCGTCTGCTCGCGCTCATCATGGCCGGAGGTCATCACGCCGCGCGCTTTGCCGAGGGCGTCCAATTCGTCGATGAAGATAATGCAAGGAGCCTTTTGCTTGGCTTGTTCGAACAAGTCTCGCACCCGCGCCGCGCCGACGCCGACAAACATCTCGACGAATTCCGAACCGCTGATCGAAAAGAACGGCACGCCGGATTCGCCGGCCACGGCTTTAGCCAGCATCGTCTTGCCGGTTCCCGGCGGGCCGATCAGAAGGATGCCTTTGGGAATCTTGCCGCCGAGACGGCCAAATATTTCTGGTGTCTTCAAGAACTCGACGACTTCTTGCAATTCGGTCTTGGCTTCGTCGACGCCGGCCACGTCGTCAAACTTCACTTTGACTTCATTTTCGACGTAGATCTTGGCTTTGCTCTTACCGATGGACATGAAACCGCCGCCGAGCCCTTGTTTCTCGGCAAACTTGCGCATGGCGAAGATCCAGATGCCGACGAATACGAGCGCGGGCACGATCCACGACAGTAAGTCACGGATAAAGGTGCTTTCGATCTGGCCGGAGAACTTGACTTTCTGGTCCGCCAGCGCCGCGGCGAGATCGGGCTCGACCCGCACCGTGATGAAGTTCTTCGATTCGCCTTCCTTCGGGTCTTTGAGGCTGCCGTTGATAAAATTCTGGGTGATGCGGATCTCCTGGACCCGGCTGGCACCGAGATATGTTTGAAACTGACTGTAAGGGATCTCTTGGATCTGCGTCATTCTGACCCAAACTTCATGGATCAAGATTACGCCCCAGAGTGCGAAGAACAGGTACAAGAGGTTGATTTTGGTTTCTTTTTTCATCTTCCTGCCTTTTGACTATTTTGCCTTCAACCGGCGCGAAGCCTGATCGTCTTGCGCCTAGGCGAGGGGTATTTTCTGAATCCAGCTCCGGCTAGCGGCTTAGGGTTGCGGTATTCGGCGCTTTTCCGCATCAATCCTTGACGCAGGTAGTCCGCGTCGATCGCCAAGGTTTCGCAGATGTTGATAAACGAAAATACCGATCGTTGATCCGTGCGGCCATCGATCCAGTTCCAAGCCTCGGCGAAATCGCGCCGTTGCCGACTGCTGCAGCGGCGCAGATCGGTCATTAGAGTTGCGACGGCGTCCTCTAGTACCGCTGCCATGAGCCGCAACTCGGGTTGCGGCTGGTAGCTGCGCCGGTTGGCGGCAAGATACTGAAACTGAACCAGTGGGTCGGCTTGGATGATCTTTGCGTAGTCGATGGTTGTCTCGACGCTGAGATGTGTCGACATATGCAGTTGTCCTTTCTCTGACGGCCTAGAACTCGCTGTCGACTGGCAACATAACCACCGCCCAACAAATTGACAAATTCATAATTTCTACTTGATACTTAGTTTATTTCTAACTAACATGCAAATTGTGGAATGGCTCAATTACCATCATCTGCTCTATTTCTGGACTTTTGCCAGGCTCGGCAGCGTCGTGCGTGCCAGCGAGGAACTGCAACTGACTCAGGCCACTGTCAGCGCGCAGCTAAAATCATTGGAAGAGGCCCTGGGTGAGAAGCTTTTCCGCAAGGCCGGGCGCAATCTTGCGTTAACCGAGACCGGGAAAATGGTCTTCGGCTACGCCGACGAGATTTTTTCGCTTGGGAAGGAGCTGTTGGGGATACTCAAAGGCCGATCGGATGGTCGCTTGGCCCGGCTGACGATCGGGGTCACTGACGTTTTGCCGAAGTCGGTCGCCTATCAATTGATCGAACCGGCCCTCAAGCTTGCCGAACCCTACAGACTCGTCTGCCGCGAGGGCACTAACGAAGAACTGCTGCCGGCACTGGCGCTGCATGAGATCGACGTGGTGTTGACTGATGCGCCGATTCCGCCATCCTTGAACGTAAGAGCCTTCAATCACTTACTGGGGGAGTGCGGCATGACGCTTTTTGGCAGCGCGAATTTGGCTCAATCCTATCGGCGTAATTTCCCGAAATCCCTCGACGGTGCACCGTTTCTGTTGCCGACGCGGAACACCACGGCGCGCCGCTCGTTGGACCAGTGGTTCGAAAGCCAGAACATTCGTCCGCGCATCCTCGCTGAGTTTGAAGATAGCGCGCTGCTCAAAGTATTTGGCCGCCATGGGTTGGGATGTTTTTTTGCGCCAACCATGATTGCCGGCGATGTCCGGCAACAATACAATGTCAAGGAAATTGGCCGGGTCGATAGTCTGCGCGAGCGGTTTTATGCGATTTCGCTCGACCGTAAACTCAAGCATCCCGCCGTACTGGCGATCTCGCAAGCGGCAAAAAACAAACTTGGCGAGTGACAGGAAGCCGCCAACCTCCATACGCTGTCGACTATGAAACCCTGGATCAACTACCAACATTTGCTTTACTTTAGGTCAATCGCCACTGAGGGCAGCATCGCTAGAGCGGCCGACCAGCTTCGCTTGGGGTCGCCCACCTTGAGTGCCCAACTCAAACAGTTTGAGGACATCATCGGGGTAAAACTCTTCGAGCGTCAGCACAAGAAGCTCACTCTCACCGAAGCGGGACGTATCGCGCTGCAATACGCCAATGACATTTTTCGTGCTGGCGATGAGATGTTGGAAGTCCTGCATGATCGGCTGACGCCGATGCGCATCCATGTGCAAATCGCGGCGTTGGACAGCGTGCCCAAGCATTTGACTCTGGCTTTGGCCAAGGCGGCTTATCAGCTCGGCGACTGTACGGTGACGATCCTTGAGGGAAAGGGTGATGAGTTGATCCGTGAGTTGGCGCTGCACCGCATCGA
>CAYZJE010000274.1:0-2069 GCA_964478485.1 uncultured Syntrophobacter sp.
TCCGGCGGCGATCCGCGTCGTGCTCGACGACTCCGCCGATCCCAAGGCGAAAAGCGCCGATCCAAAACGATTCTACGACAACTCATTGATTCAACAGGTCAACCGCGATTACGCCGCGAAGCTGTTTCCGGGGGAAATTAAATAGGCGCGACGGGAAAGCGTGAGGCTTGGGCTCGGCCGCCAGCGACTGAATGCTTGCGGGCTGGTTTGTGAATCGCGCTCAAATGGCTTAATGTAGTGACATCACTACCTACCTCGGAGGTGCACTATGCGGCTCGGTCTGCGCGAAGCGAACCAAAAATTTTCCAAAGCGATCAAGGCGGTGCGACAGGGCAAAGAGGTCATCCTCACGGACCGCGGCAAGCCGTTCGCGGTGATCAAACCTCTCGAGCCCGCCAAAGACGAGGAGGCGATTATTCGGCGGTTGGAAGCCGAGGGAGTTTTGCGCGCCGGCTCAAAGAGCGGAAGGCCGATGCGCGTATGGCGATCGCCGATACGCATCAAAGGAAAACTGATGTCCGAAACGATTAGCGAGGAGCGTGACGAGCGGTGACGTTGGCGTATTTCGACACGAGCGTGCTGGTCAAGAACTACGTAATCGAAGCGGGATCGCCCCGCGCTCGTGAACTCCTGGCGCATTACCAATTCCTCTCGTCGTTTATTACGCCCGTCGAGCTCATGTCCGCGCTGATGCGACGGCGGTCCATGGGGGAGCTTCGCGGGGACGAGATGGCGCCGATCCTAGCACGTGCGCGAGCGGACCGAACATATTGGAAACTGCTGGATGTCAGTCAAGCTGTGTTGAATCGAGCGGAAGAGATTATTCAAAGAACCAGGGTTAGGACGTTGGATGCGGTTCATGTCGCGTCGCTGATAAATTTCCAAGCTATTTCTGACATATCGGTGTCATTCGTTACCGCCGATGCACGCCAACGAGATGCAGCGAAACAAGTCGGTTTAGATGTTCTTTGGATAGGCTAGGGAGATCTGTGCGTAAGGGGTAAAAGATCAGGCAGGAGACGGCTGTGGCGATCAATGACCTGGGCTTTCCCAAACGCTAAGGGCGGCGCGGCAGCATAGCGCGTCTTGTTCCGGGTGGCTCGAGCCGGCGACGCCGATGGCGCCGACGATGGTGACGCCGTTAAGAATCGGAATCGCTCCGGCCATCGGCAATATCTTTCCACGATGGGAAATAACTAAACTCCTTAGCGACGGTTGGCCCCTTTGGGGCACGAGCGTCGCTGTCGCGACGTGAAACGCCGCGGCGGTGTAAGCTTTATCAAAAGCCA
This sequence comes from uncultured Syntrophobacter sp., assembly GCA_964478485.1. GTDB lineage: Bacteria > Desulfobacterota > Binatia > UBA9968 > UBA9968 > DP-20. Next base: position 1,290 of record CAYZJE010000274.1, read on the forward strand.
ACTCAGCGCTGCGCGCTTCGGCCTTGTCCATTTTTCCGACCGCGATCGGCCCGCCGGCTTCGTCGACCACCACGGCGGTGACGGCGGCGCCGACCATTTGCGCGTATTCATGCGCCGACTCGATCATCGCCCAGGCGGTATCGAAGGGCACCGGGCCGATGGCCGCTTTGTTCCGGCGGAAGAATGCTGCGTTGACTTCGATTGAACCAGCGTGCTCGGCCGGTATGTCGATGTCTTTGAAAATTGCATCCACCGGACAAACGATCTCGCACTGCTCGCAGTCGATGCAAACATCGGGATCGACGTAGAACTGCGGCGCGCCGGGCTTGGTGTGGATGCAAGCCACCGGGCAGACTTCGACGCAAGCGCCGTCATTGGTGCACAGGCTGGTGATAATGTAAGACACTGGGACCTCGCTATGCTCGGTAATGCAAAATGGAAAATGTAAAATTCAAAATGAAATCGAAATCCGAGTCTTTAATTATTAATTTTGCATTCTGCAATATGCATTTTGAATTCGCTCTGCGTCAGCCATCCGCCGCCAGTGGCAAATCGGTGTAGATCGCGTCGGCGACGTAGATGCCAGCGCCAAACTTGCCGTTGACTAACCTGCCTTGGCCGTTCAAGGTTCCCAGTCCGGCTTTCGCCGCGAGAGCGTCGGTGTCGGCGTCACGGACGATGGTGGCGCTAAAGCCGAGTTCTCTGATCCACGAGCTTAGAACGAAGGTGATGAACAAACCGTTTTGCACCGGCATCTGACCGCCGATGCCGGGCGCAGTG
>CAYZJE010000275.1:0-5058 GCA_964478485.1 uncultured Syntrophobacter sp.
CATCGCCCAGTCGACCTGCATCGGATCGAACGGGTCGATATCGTCGTCGACGACAATCACTTGCTTCAAGCCGATACCCATCGAGAGCAGCGCGAGAATCACGTTGCGCCCTTCGTTTTCACTGCGCTTCTTGATCGAAACAATGACGTGATGACGAAACGTTCCACCCGGCGTCATGTTGACGCCGCGCACCTCCGGCACGATCTTTTTCACTTCGCGATAAACCACCGCGGCGTTGCCGTACTCGATCAGCGTGTGATTTTCCGTGACCGGCATGCCGGTCAGCGCGGTCTGCCAGATGGGCTGCTTGCGCATGGTGATCGCGGTGACTTTCAGCACCGGCGCCTGCTTGGCTTCGCTGTAGCAGCCAGGATATTCGCCGTACGGCCCGTCGGCGACACGCTCGCCAGGAATCGTCACGCCTTCGATGATCACTTCGGCGAAGGCGGGAACTTCGACGTCGATGGTTTCGCATTTGACCAGCTTCACTGCGGCGCCGCGCAGGCCGCCGGCGACGTGGAACTCATCGATGCCGTAGGGCACCCGCGCTTGCGAGCCGACGACGATGGCGGGATCGACGCCGATGGCGGTGGCCACTTCCAAGCCTTTGTTCTTCTCTTCAGCCTTCAAGATCATTCGGCCGAGATGATGATCCGCCGGCGCCCAAAGCGAGAGCTTGTCTTTGCCCAGCACGAGCATGCGATGAACCGAAAGATTGCGAATACCGGTGTCGGGATCTTTGCCGATCTGCACGCCAATCGTGACGTAAGCGCCGCAGTCTTTGCTCGCGTGCGTCACAATCGGCAGTTTCGTCAGATCGATTTGATCGCCGGTCCATCTGATCTCTTTGCAAGGGCCGGTGGCGACGATCTCAGGCGGGATGCGCTTATCTTCCAAAGTAAGATAGCGCTCGAGCATTTCGTCCTGTGGCACACCGAGGCCGAGTGCGACTAGTCTTCGCGTCGCGAACAATCCGCCTAGCACGCGCCAATCAGGATAATCCTTGACGTTCTCGAACAGCAGCGCCGGCCCGTCAATGTCAGACGTCTTGCGCATGCCCGCGGCGATCTCGTACTTGACGCTGACCTCGTCGGTGACCGTTTTTAATTGTCCCAAATCTTCCAGATGAGCGAGAAAACCTCGTAGATCGTCAAACATAGAAAAACCTCAAAATTCTAAATTGGAGTGATGGAGTACTGGAGTGTTGGAGTAATGGGTTCCGGATTTCCGGACCACCCATCACTCCAGTACTCCCACACTCCATTACTCCAATCCTCTGTTCAACCGCAACAGCGGCAGCACTTCGCTGATGAATCGCTTCACCTGTCCAGGTTGATCGTTGGCCGTGAAGCGCAACACCGGCGTGGTAATGCCCATGTCGATCCAGGCTTGAATCAGCTCGGCACAATCCTTGGGTGGGCCGTGGGCGAGCCATACTTTGATCAAGCTCTCCGGCGGATAGTTCGGGCCGTAGTAGTGATTGAAATAATCTTTCGACTGCCGGTAAGCAAATAGCCGGTCGTCGTTGATGTTGACCATGCCGTGGATCGCGACTTCGAAGTTAGACAAGTCTTTGCCAATCTCACTCGCCGCCTGTTCGATGACGCGTAAACGTTTGCCCAGCTCGTCAGCGGTGACACCCATCGTAATGTAGCCGTCGGCGAGCAAACCGACCCGGCGCATCGCTTGATCGACGACTTTGTCGCCCACTTGCTCGCGCTCAGGGCTCACGGCGATCCAGATCGGCGGCGGCTTTTGCACCGGCTTGGGCACGATGTTGTAGTTTTCCAGCGTGTAATATTTGCCGCGGTGGGTGAATTCACCGTCGCCCCAAATTTTCCGCAACAGCTCGATTCCTTCGCGCATGCGCCCGACGCGCTCTTCTTTTCTAATCCCGAAAGCGCGCAGCTCACCTTCATGGCCGCCGCCGATGCAGACGCCGAGCAGCGACCGGCCTTGCGAGAGCTGATCAAGGGAAGCCCATTGAATAGCGAGCAAAACCGGATGGCGCACCGGGAAAGACGCCATGCAGATCGTACCGAGGCGAACTTTCTTGGTATGCGTCGCCACCGCGGACAGCATGACGATCGATTCCAGGCGCGGCTTGTGAATCAAGCTATCGCCGAACCAGACCGACTCGAAGACGCCGGACTGTTCCGCCATCACCGCGGTTTGAATCAGTTCCTCAACGTCGGTGAGACCGAACAGTGCGCCGCGATTGGGCAGACTGATGCCCCATTTCACCGGCAAGTTACCCATGACCTTTCACTCACCGCCACTGTTAGAAGAACGGTCGGAGAGAGTCAAGCAAAGTTGTCCTTGACAGGCACGGTCCAATTGCAGGATATAGCGAACAGTTGGTTTTAACTGTGATCCGGAATAGACTTTTCGAGGCGTGGACGCGTTTTTTCCCTCGCCCGCTTGCGGGAGAGGGTTACGGTGAGGGCTGAATCGAAATGCACCACCCTCACCTCTATCCTCTCCCTCCAAAGGAGGGCGAGGAAGTAGTCGGACTTGGCTCTACGTAGTAAAAACACAAACGAGATTCAACCCGCACACGACATTGAAACGGATAAAAAAGCCGCGGAGGTAGCTCGGCATGCCGAAAGATCTGCGCACCTATTTGGATGAGTTATTGGAGAAGCGGCCGAAAGACGTCGTCGTCGTCGACAAGGAAGTCGACCCGGTTTACGAAGCCAGCGCGATCGTCGAGAAGTTCGAGCGCGAGAACAAATTTCCCCTGGTATTTTTCAAACACCTCAAAGGCTCCAAGATTCCCATGGTGATGAATCTCGGCGCGACCTACGAACGGCTGGCGTTGTCGTTGGGCTCGCCGTCGGTGCCGCAGATGGTCAAAGACCTGGCGTACCGCGAGCATCATCCCGTGCCGGTAAAAGAGATCGCCGCCAAGGACGCGCCGTGCAAAGAAGTTATTCTCAAGGGAGAGCAAGCCGATCTCGATCTCTTGCCCGTGCTGACGATCAACGAAGGCGACGCCGGCGCCTACGTCAACGCCGCCGCTTTGATCTGTAAGGAACGCGGTACCAATGCCGTCAACGTCGGCATCTACCGCCATCAGAAACAAGGCAAGCGCCAATTGGGATTGATGATCAACCCCGCCAACCACGGCAACTACGTTCGCGCCGAATATGAAGATCATAACGAGCCGATGGAAGTCGCCCTCGCCATCGGCCATCACCCGGCGTTGAACATGGCGGCGGTCAGCAAGCAGGCCGGCATCGGCTCGGAGCTGGAGATCGCCGGCTCGTTTTTAGGCGAACCTCTCGAAGTCGTCAAAGCCGAGACGGTCAATCTCATGGTGCCAGCGCGCTGTGAGATCGTCATCGAAGGCATCGTGCCGCCCAAGAAACGCCATTACGAAGGACCCTTCGGCGAGTGGCCGCACTACTATTATAAGCAAGGAGATCAGCCCTACATCGAAGTGACCGCGATCACCATGCGCAAAAATCCGATCTACCAGACGATCCACAGCGCTCACTTCGAACACAACATTATCGGCGCCGCGCCGAGATTGGGCAGCCTGCTCAAACGCATCCAGGAAGTCGTGCCGAGCACCACCGGCGTCAACATGCCGATCTCCGGCGCGGCCCGCTCGCACTGCTATATCTCGGTCAAGAAGCGCGCCGAGGGCGAGCCGAAGCAGGCGGCGTTGGGCGCTTTGGTCACCGATCCCAACATCAAACTTGTCATTGTGGTCGATGACGATGTCGATGTGTTCAACGAGACCCAAGTGCTGTGGGCGCTGGCGATGCGTTTCCAGGCCGACCGCGACCTAGTGATCATCCCGAATATCATCGGCTCGCATCTGAATCCGACGGCTTACGGCTACAATCGCATGGAAAAAGGCACCATGGAGACAAAGCTCATCTTCGACGCCACCAAGCCGCTGCCGCCCTACGATTTCCCCAAGGAAGCCCAGGCGCCCGACGCAGTGTTGAATAAGATCGATCTCACGCGCGACACCCGGCCCTACGAGCCAGGGAAAGACGACAAAGCGATCACGGGGAAGAACTAACAAGAGGAGGGCGATGCAATGAACCGACTTAGGCAAGCATTCTATTCGTTTCGATATGTCCTATCCATCCTATCCATCCTATCCGCCGCCAGTTCGAGCGCGGTCGCGCAGACGCAGATGGAGAAAATGCGCGTCGCCTACACCGTCATCGGTCCAACCCAAGCGACCGTCTGGACCGCTAAAGAGCTAGGCTTCTACGCCAAGCATGGCTTGGATGTCGAAATGGTGCTGCTGGTCGGCGCTCCGCTGGGGGTGACCGCAATGCTCGCTGGTGAAACACCGATCATTCACACCGGCGCGTCCGCCGTCGTCACCAGCAATCTCACCGGCTCCGGCGCCGTGCTGATCGCCGGTTCGGTCAATCGCTTTCCCTACGTGCTGTTCGCCAACGATCAAATCAAACGCATCGAAGATCTCAAAGGCAAAAAGTTCGGCGTCAGCCGCATCGGCAGCGCCGACAACGCCGCCGCACAGACGGTTTTTTCGCGCTACGGCCTCAAAGGCGACGATGTCGGTTACCTCACCATCGGTTCGGTGCCGGCCCGCCTGGCGGCGATGCAGAGCAACATAATTCAAGCGACGTTGCTCCAGCCCCCCGAGACTTTGAAAGCCAAGGAACTCGGCATCAAGGCGCTGCTCGATTTCACCAAGCTAGATGTCGAATGGCAGCAAAACGGTGTAGCGGTGACACGGGACTATATTAAAAAGAAACCCGACACCATCCGCCGCTTCATGCGCGCCTACGTCGAAGCCGGAGTTTATAATTTGACCAATCCGAAAGGCGCGCAAAAAGTCTTGCAGAAATATCTCACCATCAAAGACGACAAAGCGATCGAAGAAAGTTACAACGAGATCGTTGCCAAGCTCACCCGCCGCGTGCCCTATCCGACCGAGCCGGGTATTCAAATCTTTCTCGATCAGCTAAAAGCCACCAACCCGAAAGCAGCTCAAGCCAAGCCCAGCGACTTTACCGACGTGAGTTTTCTGAAGGAACTGGAATCGAGCGGCTACATCGACAAACT
>CAYZJE010000276.1:0-4078 GCA_964478485.1 uncultured Syntrophobacter sp.
ACTCGGTGGCTTGAAAAATAACCTCGTAGCTCGCGCCTTCGAGACACTCGGCAATCACCGGCCCCGGCACGCCGTCCCGTTCGCCGATGGCGATGATCTTTTTCCCTTTTTGCATGAATCCTCCGATAACATTTTGCATTCTGAATTTTCCGAACTTTGCGAGCTTTGCGCCTTTGCGGGAGATATTTTCCGAGTTAACCCTCATTCCGATCCACCAGAAACGAACAGCCGTCCGACAGTTGCGTCATGCGGCCGAGAAACAAACTGCCCTTGGCCATCAGCAACGCATTGCGAATCGCGCCGCTCTCGAGCGCCGCCTTTGCATGACCCAAGTAAACAATTGCCGAGGGGATATGTCCCTGGGTCGGCGCATAGCCTAGCATGCCGCGAGCGCGGACAAAATCTTCCATCTGATTCTTTTGAATCTGCCCGCGCATTACCGCCAAGGCGGCCAGGGTCAAGTAATTCGTTCGCGGCACATCGCCGCTGCCGGAGGGCACTGTAATTTCCGGATTGTGCAGCTCGACGCCGTAGCGGTCGACATCGGTCAATTTCATGCCGAGCTTCGCCAACGGCTTCTCGGCGAGAAATTCCGCCATCGCCTGCGGCGAGCCCCCAGCGCGCACCGGATGAAACGCCGCTGAATCGAGCCGCATCGAAACCTGTCCCGGCTTGGCCGCGCTGAGAATCACCGCGAAGCTGCCGAGCACGTCTTCGAGCACCGGCATGTTTTTCTTCAAGTGCGATTCGAACTTCATGCCGAGCTTAGCCAACGAGCCGCCGGCCACCACGGCGACTTTTTGCGCCACGCCGGACTGAATCATGCTCGCGCCCTGCACCAGCGCGTACATCGGCCCGGCGCAGAATGCTTTCACATCGCAACCCGCCGCATTGCTGCAGCCGGCGTCCTCTGCAATAGCCTTCGCCAGATTGCCGCCACCGCGATTGTAGCGATCGCCCACCGCTTCTTCCGAACAACTGATGACAAAATCGATGTCGTCCGGTTTGAGGTTAAGCGAATCGAGCACCAGTCGCAGTGAATGCGCCGCGGAAACTTTCCCGGCGAGATTTTCCAACAAGACTTCGGCGGCAAGACTGGCATCGTCTTCATGTGCGGATTCAAAAGCACCGACGAGTTGCGCGCCGAAATAGAGCGGCAGTGCGCCTTTGTCGCAGAGATTTTGAATGTCGCTCGGCGACTTTAAACGCGGCGCGCGGCCGATCGAATGCTTGGCGGCCTGCGCTTGAAACCATTTTTCTTCGAAGCTAACGAGATTGAACTGATCCGCGCTGGCGAGCAAAGCGTAGAACTTAGTCTGATCGACGAGATCGCCGAAGCGCCCCTGCGCCGTTGCCCCTTCGATCAACTTTTCGTACCAGGGCTGCGGCAAATCGCGCAGCTTCTCCGGTGCGATGTTGCCGATATAAACCTGGTGCGGCGCATAAGCCGTCGCCGCCGGAAAGTCGCGCAAGTGTTTGGCCAACTCCGCGCCCAGTCCCGGCTGCGCCCGCAACTCGCGCAGCGGCTTGGAGCCAAAGCGGACCAAGTCCGGCACATGAGTCAACGAATAGGAGACGCCCTCGATTCCAATCCGCACTGGTTTTGTTAAATCCAACATCTCGAAGCATCCACCTGTGACGTGAACGGCTCTCCCTCAATTCAAAATCTTCGTTTTGCCTTTTTAATTTTTACCTTTGCCTTATCTAATGACCCTGTCCGCCCGCCTGTTGATTTTAGATTTTCGATTTCCGATTGCCGTACGCGTGTAGGGGCCGACCTGCGTGTCGGCCCTCCGAACGGGCGGACACCCTTCGACTCCGCTCAGGGCAGGCGCCGGTCCGCCCCTACCACCGCCTGTTGCCTTCTTCATCGAATGACCTTGTCTGCTCTAACCAAAACATTGGGCGGAATCGTCACGCCGATCTGCTTGGCGGCATTTAGATTGATGACGAACTCGAACTTCATCGGCTGCTCGACGGGAATGTCGGCGGGCTTTGTACCTTTCAAGATCTTGTCCACAAAGTCAGCGGCGCGCCGCCAGTGGTCCGTAATGTTCGGCCCGTAGCTCATCAAGCCGCCGGCGTCAACAAACTCACTCGTTGGGTACATCGCCGGCAACCGGTTCTTTGCCGCGAAGTCCAACACTTGGCGTTCCTGAGTACTGATAAGTGAACCTGGCGTCATAATGAGCGCCTCGGCGCGCTCCCTTTTCGCTCGTGCGAATGCGCTCTCAAAATCGTCAAGGCTTCGCACCGGAAGGGATAGAAGTTTGACTCCCAACGCCTTGGCCGCAGCCTGCATGTCGGTGAGACGCGGGTTTCCCCTCGAGCCACCCGATCCCCAGAGGAAGGCCACCCGGGCAACCTTAGGGAAGGTTTCCTTGAGCAGTTCCAACCGTTTGCCATCTAGATCTGGCGCCATGGTGGAAAGACCGGTGATATTCCCTCCTGGTCGCGCCAGGCTGGCAACGAGCCCGCTTCCGACTGGATCGCCAGCAGCGGCGAATACGATGGGAATCGTCGCGCTCGCCTTCTTAGCAGCTAAAATATCCGCGGGGGCGGAGGCGACGATGACGTCAACTTTGAGACGCAGCAGTTCGGCTGCAAGGTCAGGCAGCCGTTCGAGTTTCCCTTCTGCATATCGGTACTCAATGACAATGTTTTTCCCTTCGACATAGCCGAGCTCGCGCAGCCGTTGGCGAAATGCTTCGACCCGGGCCGAATTCAAGGACGCGGAGGCCCCAATCAGTATTCCTATCCGGAAGATTCTCGCCGGCTGCTGCGCCTCGGCGAGAGAAGCACTTGCCAGAACGAAAGTTGCCAGTAGCCTTAAACAAACTTTTGGCTTCATCATTTTTGCCTCCCTATCAGGTTGTTGAAAAAAGGTGCGGAATGCTTCGAGAACCTCAGCATGAACGGAAGATCACCAATGTTATCAAAGCCCCTCCGTTCGTCCTGAGCCTGGTCGAAGGACTCCGACAAGGTTTTTCAGCAACCGACTATTGCCTAATGCCTATTGCCTCGTGCCTGTTGCCTTTCTACTCCGTGAAGCTGTGATGTTTCAAGAACACCTCGGCATCGCCGGCGGCGAAGAATATCAATCTTACTTCCGCAATCGATTTATTCGCGCGCAAAAATTTTTCAATCGCTTGTGACGAGACCTTGGCCGCCTCGTCCAGTGGATATCCGTACACACCGGTGGAGATCGCGGGGAAAGCGATTGACTTGAGCCCATGCTCGACGGCCAGGCTTAATGAATTGAAATAGCACCCGGCCAACAGCCCCGCTTTATCCGCGCCGCCGCGACCATAAACCGGCCCGACGGTGTGAATCACATGCTTCGCCGGCAATTTGCCGCCGGTGGTGATGACCGCCTGACCCGTGGGCAATCCGTCGGGATACTGCGCGCGGCGAATCTCTCTGCATTCTTCCTTAATCGCCGGCCCGCCGGCGCGATGTATCGCCCCGTCCACGCCGCCGCCGCCCAACAGTGAACCATTCGCGGCGTTGACGATGGCGTCGACATTTTCCTTGGTAATGTCGCCGACGTTGATCGCAACCCGGCCAGCCAAGTAAGTTTTCGCCGCAGTCATCATCTCTCCCACGTTGTATTACCATAATTGAAATTTTGCGAGGCTCGCGCAAAGGCTATGGAATTCGAGAACTCACGGAATCGGATATTCCTCCCGCAAAGGCGCAAAGACGCCAAGTTCGGATTCGATGTCATTTCGACCGAAGGGAGAAATCTTTCTTAGATCCCTCGACTTTGCTCGGGATGAAGGGCCACAGCCCGTCACCTTTGCGCCTTCGCGCCTTTGCGGGAGATATTCCGAGACGGTCCGGTGCGCGAAGCGCACCCTACGAAAACCTTTTTTGCGCCCTTTGCGTACTTTGCGGCCAAATCCTCTTCTCTCCAATGCGCGCGCGCCGCTTGACTCCGCCCGCGCAAACAAGCCAAAGTACCAGCGGATTCCAGCTCGACCGCGCGAGGCTCTCGATGATCGTCAACTGTGTTGCCTACCAGAACGGCCGCCGGCTCACCAACATACCGGTGAGCGAAATTCATTCCTACATCTCC
>CAYZJE010000277.1:0-10201 GCA_964478485.1 uncultured Syntrophobacter sp.
CCGGAGCGCTATGAGGACCCTGAATTTCGTGAAGGGTTCCAAGGACTAGCGCTCAAGGAAGTCGATCGTATCTGCGGCCTGATCACGGACCTATTGAGTTTTGCCCGGCCATCCAAACCCAACATCGCCCCGGAAAATGTCAGCGACGTGGTCGATAACATTGCCCGTATACTGGAATCTCAGGCGAAGGAAAAAGGCATCACGATCGAGCGCCAGTTCGGCGCAAACCTGCCCAAGGCGTGGATTGACAGAGAGCAGATGAAGCAGGTATTTATGAATCTGATTTTAAACGCCATTCAGGCGATGAAAGGGACTGGGACGGTCACCCTAATGAGCCGCGCCGTGACCAAGAACGGAACACAGCCGGCGGCCGAATTCGTACAAATTGAAATTAAGGATAACGGCGTTGGCATTCCAGAAGCAAACCTACAACATATATTCGATCCCTTTTTCACCAGTAAGGATGAAGGAAGCGGGCTCGGTCTCGCGGTTTCCTACCAGATCGTTCAGGAGCATGGGGGATTCGTAACGGTTGAAAGTAAGGTTGGAACGGGGACGTCGTTCTTCGTCCATGTGCCGGTTGGAAAACCTATACGCCCGGTTGGTCATGCTAACGTGCAAGTGAATGAAGCGAATCTTAATCATCGATGAATCCGAAGTTATTCGTGAGACCCTCGCGCTCATCCTCGGACGTGAATTCATCGTCTCCAAGCGAGCGCTCGGCGGTCAGCAGTTTGGTTTCGCAGATGCCCACGATGATATTGACTTACTGATTCTTGGCGTGGCGCCGCAATTGAGCTCGGAGGCGATGAATTTAGCCCGCCTGTCAGCCCAGTTGCCTTGCGCCGTGCTGTTTCTCGTGGATTCCAAATCCACGGCACGCGCCTTTGAAGAAACTGAACAGATCGGGTGTCTAACAAAACCGTTTAACCCGTACGAGCTTCACGCCAGAGTTGGGCAGTTATTGGCACGGCGGCGGGTCTTACCTAACTCCAATGCTCCGGCTGCCTCCGAGCAGCCAAAAAGTCTCGCACGCTTTATTGAATACCCCTACGTAAACCGTAGCGTGGCAAGTTTGGCGCAAAGATTTGCCGCGACTCGGTTGCCGATCCTGATTTCGGGTGAACTAGGCTGTGGTCAGGATCATGTCGCTCGGGCCCTGCAATCGCTACAGCCGAATTCAAGAATGCGCGTGTCCGTTAATGTTCCCGAGCTCGCCGCCGATTACTTGAAGCAGAGAAGTTTGCAGTTGTCACAGTGCCGGGTTTTTGACGATGCCGCGCCGATATTGCTAATCGAAAATCTCGACCAGTGCGATGCGGCGGGACAGTCGCTACTTCTGAGGTTTTTGCAGGAGCAGGAGGAGAAAGGCGGGCCACTACAGTGTCTGACCACGGCAACTGGCGACCTATTGGAGCGAGTGTATGGCGGCGCGTTTCTCGCAGCTCTGTACTACAAACTGGCGACGCTGACGCTTAAGCTGCCGCCACTGCGGGAGCGCGCCGAGGATATCCCGCTCATTGCCGACTGGTTCGCACGTCGTTATGCCGCTGCGCTACAGGTTATCGAGCCGACGCTTTCCGCCGACGCGATGGAACGGCTGAGGAATTATCTCTGGTTTGGCAACCTCAATGAACTGGAAACCGTGATCGCGCGCACGCTTGCCTGCCGCGGTGGCGGCAACATTGACGCCAGCGATCTGGTTTTTGATTTTGGCGGCGACCCGGTGGTGGGGGTTAAGCCTTTTGAGCCGGCTCATTCGGCGGCGCCGGCAACAAATTCCTTGGCCCAGCCGAAATTAGCGGTGTATAATGGCGGTTCAAACGCGAGCGGATCGGCCAACGGCCGTGACAAGCCGATCGAATTGAGCGTCGTGATCCATGAGCTCGCCCATGAGCTCAAGAATCCGATGGTGACGATCAAGACTTTCGCTCAATTGTTGGGGGACCGATATCAGGATGAGAATTTTCGCGCTCGCTTTCAAGAGATCGTTGGCAACGATATCGAGCGCATGGACGATCTGTTGGAAGTCATGATCGAGTTCGCCGATTTCGCCAGGCCCAAACCGAGAAATGTCCCGCTCGGCGAAAAGTTGCTGGGGGTTGCCAAAGAAATTCAAAGCGAGTCGAACAAGCGGCAGACCCGTTTCGAATGGAAGAGTAATGGCGCCGACCATGAGGTCCGCACCGACGAATCGCAACTGACCTTTATTCTCAGAAATGTGCTGTTGACGGTTCTATCGCATGCTAAACTGGGGAGTGAAATCGCCGTTGATTTTGCCGAAAAAGGGTCGATTACCATCGCTTACTTGCGGGAGGGCGCGAGGGTGACTTCGATTACTCATTATTTGACCGATTCCGCGGCGCAGCCGAATGGCGGCATCCTGCCGCTGCGAATTTTGTTAGCTCAGCAGTTGGTCGAAAGAAACGGCGGCCGCTTCGCCATGGATCAATCCGACCCGGAGAAAGACATTTTCAGATTGGAGTTCCCTATTGGATAGCACGGAAAAGAAAGCCGACATGAGCCAGCCATTGGTGTTGGTCGTCGATGATGAGGCAGGGGTGCGGCAATCCTTGCAGCTGATTTTCAACAAAACCTATCGTGTCCTCGAAGCGCCGTCCGCGGATGAAGCGATCCAAAAATTGACCGACGAAAAGCCGGATCTCGTGCTCTTGGATATCATGATGCCGGGCGCCGACGGTCTCGCGGTTTTGAAGCAGATCAAGTCGATCCATCCGGAGTGCCAAGTGATCATGTTGACCGGACTCAATACCGCGCGCACGGCTTTCGCCGCCAAGGGTACCGGCGCCTTCGATTATGTGACCAAGCCGTTCGATGTCGAGGAGTTAAGATTGCGCGTCGGGCACGCGTTGGAAAAAGTTCAGTTGTCCCGCGAACTTGAGCGCCTGAAAGAAGAAGTAGGGCGGAAATATGGCATCGATCACATCATCGGCAAATCGAAACAGATCATCGATATCTTCAAAGCTGTGAGCATGGTGGCGGCCAGGAAAAGCACGGTTTTGATCACCGGGGAGAGCGGCACGGGCAAGGAGTTGATCGCCCGGGCGATCCATTACAATAGCGATCGGCGCGCCAAGCCGTTCGTCGTGGTCAATTGCGCAGCGCTGCCGGACACGTTGATTGAAAGCGAACTCTTCGGTTATGAGCGCGGCGCGTTTACCAACGCGTCGCAAAAGAAGATTGGCCGTTTCGAGATGGCTCACGGGGGCACGCTGTTTCTCGACGAGATCGGCGAGCTCAATCTCGGCACTCAGGCAAAATTTTTGCGCGCCGTCGAACAAGAAACCTTTAGCCGGCTCGGTGGCACCGAGGAAATCAAAGTCGACGTCCGGGTGATCGCGGCGAGCAACCGTGAATTAGAACAGTTGGCCAAGACCGGCGAATTTCGTGCGGACCTGTTTTACCGTCTCAACGTCGTTGCCTTGTTCTTACCGCCGCTGCGTGAACGGCATGAGGATATTGCTCTCTTGCTCGATCATTTCTTGCGCTTGAAAGCCCAAGAGCATTCGATCTCGATGAAATCCCTATCGCCGGAAGTGGTTGATTTCTTCACTACTTATCCCTGGCCGGGGAATGTTCGCGAGCTGGAGAATTTGCTCGAGCGGCTGACGATTTTAACGCCACATGAAACCATCACGCTGCGCGATCTGCCAGTCGGGATGCGTTCCACCGACCAAACCGCGACTTTGAAAGAAGATGTTTTGACCGGCTCGCGGCCGCTCAGCGATGCCGTCGATGAGTTTGAGCGCGAACTGATCGTTAAGGCCTTGCAGCGCACCGGCTTCAATCAGACCAAGGCGGCGTCGCTGCTCGGTACCAGCCGAAGAATCCTCAAATACCGCATCGAAAAGCTCAATATCAATGATCCCAACGACGTAGAGGAAGAAGCAAAATTATCGACATAGTTGGACAATTTTGTTCCTCTATTACTGCCTGGGGCTCCCCTAAGTTCTCTTTAGTCCTGTAAAGTTAGTCATTTACCTTTTGCCGGTGGGTGGCATATCCCTTGCTCTACCATTGGATATGGAAACCAGCAAACCGCATATCCTGATCGTCGATGATGAGATGGGGCCGCGCGAATCACTCAAAATGATTCTCAACCCCTATTACACCGTTCATACTGCCGACCGCGGCGCTCAAGCCATCGAAATGCTCAAAGATATCCCGGTGGATCTGGTGACTCTAGATCTCAAAATGCCGGGTTTGACCGGTATCAATGTTCTGGAGAAAGTCAAAGAGCACGATCCGGACATCGAAGCGATCATCATCACGGGTTACGGCTCGCTGGACACCGCCATCGAAGGTCTGCGGCTGGGCGCGTTCGATTACATCTCCAAACCTTTCGACGTGAATCACATTCTCGCGTTGGTTCGGCGTGGGTTGGAACGGCGTAACGCCAAAGCGCGGCTGCGCCAAGTCAAATCGGACTTTCTTTCAAACGTGTCCCATGAGCTCAGAACGCCCCTGAGCGTAGTCGTCGGCTTTGTCTATCTGCTGCTTAATCAAGTCATCGGCAAGCTCAGTGAAGACCAGCAAAAAATTCTCGAAACCGTCTATCGCAATTCCGAGGAACTGCTTGAGCTCATCGACAATGTACTGTGGATGACTTCCCTCAACGTCGGTGACAGCGCCGCGGCGATTGAAAAATTCGACGCCGCCGAAGTGGTCGATGCAACCATCAAGCGTTACGAAAAGCCGATCCAGGAAAAGGGCTTGGTGCTTAATTTACAGCTCGCTACGGGTGACATTTCACTGGTCAGCGACCGCGCCAAGGTCGAAAGAGTTTTTCACAACGTGTTTAACAATGCGGTCAAGTTTACCTCAAAGGGCGAAATAACCGTCAATGTTCGCCCGTCCGCCGATCGCAGCAGTGTCGAGTTTGAAGTCATCGACACCGGCACGGGTATAGAAGAGAGTAAGATCGAGTCGATTTTCGAACCGTTTCACCAAGCCGATACCTCGTCGGTGCGTTCATTCTCCGGACTGGGGCTTGGACTTACGGTGGCGCGCCGAATGGCCGAACTCATCGGTGGTAAGCTGGAGCTTACCAGTCAACCCAATATCGGCACGCGAGTGTTTATGACTTTCCCGTCACCGGCTAGCCACGCTGCGCCGCTTGTAATTGAGCAACGTAAATACGGATAAGCGAAAATTCATTCGCGACCACCGTGTTCGCTCAGAGAAATTCCTATTCGACGGCTTTGGGCACCACGACCAAATCTACCGCTGCGAAATTCAATCTCACTTCATCCCCGCTTCGATAAAGTGTTTTCCCCTTGGGGTTAGCCACCCGAGCTTTGAAGGCTTTGCCGGCTACGGCGATTTCATATTCAACGAACGCCCCCTGATAATTGGCAGCGACGATTTTGCCGGAAAGCCAATTGCCGATGCTGGCTTGATCGCCACTTTCGCTGAGCTCGATTGCCTCGGGACGGACGCTAAGACGAACGGCTTCGCCGGCGTGGAACGGCGTCCCCTTTGATCGCATGGATGGCATGGGGATCTCGATGGTCACTCCTTTGTCGATGGTGACTCGGAGGCTGTGGTCCAGCACTCGATCGATTGTCGCCGGGAGCAAATTGGCTTGGCCGATGAAGCCGGCAACGAATTCGTTGCAAGGTTGCTCGTAAATTACGCGCGGCTCGCCCTGCTGGACGATCTGGCCATGGTTGATCACGGCGATCCGGGTCGACAGCGCCAACGCCTCTTCCTGATCGTGGGTGACGTAGATGGTTGTCAGTCCGAGATCCCGTTGCAGCTTTTGCAACTCCAAGCGCATTTCAACGCGCAGCTTGGCATCGAGATTGCTCAGTGGTTCGTCCAACAACAATACCCGCGGCTGAATAACCAGCGTGCGCGCCAAGGCGACGCGCTGCTGCTGTCCGCCCGAGAGTTGAGACGGCCGGCGCGCCTCAGTGCCTTTAAGCTCCACTTGATCGAGAGCGGCCCGAACGCGCCGGCCGATTTCATCGCGTGGGATTTTACGCTCGCGCAGGCCGAAGGCGACATTGTCGAATACGGTCAGGTGCGGCCACAGCGCGTAGCTCTGAAACACCAGGCCGACATCCCTGCGCCAGGGCGGGACTTGATTGACCGCTTGGCCGTCGATATAGACCAGGCCGACATCTGGTTGAGCGAATCCGGCGATTATTCGTAATAAGGTGGTTTTGCCGCAACCGCTGGGGCCGAGCAAAGTGAAAAACTCACCATGCCGAACGTGCAGATCGACGTTACGGACGACCCATTGGTCGCCGTACCGTTTGCCGACTTTTTCCAGCCTGACCTGCGCCGCTTGCATGCTTAAATCCTAAACGCGTTGCCGGCCCGGCCGCCGAACACGCGGTGGGTCAAATAAGTTCCGGCGGAAACGATGATGATGGCGACCACACCCAGCGCCGCGCCGGCGCCCCGCCCGAGCGGGCTCTGCATGTAAAGATAAATGCCGTAGGAGATCGGACCGAGCTCGATGCGCGGCACCAGCATAATCGTCGACGCCAGTTCGACGCAGGAGGTGATGAACGCGATCAAGCCGCCGGCGATGAGCCCGCCGCTGATCAACGGCAAGGTGATCTTGATGAACGTGCGCAGTCGGTTGGCGCCAAGATTTTGCGCCGATTCTTCGAGGCTCACGTGCACTTGTTGGAGCGCGGCATAGCAGGCGCGCACGGTGTAGGGCAGACGGCGCATGGTATAGGCGACCACCAAGATCAACCAGGAGGAGGTCAGCGGGGCGCCGACGCCGGGAAAGTCCCAACCGTGAAACACCCGCAGGTAGCCGACCGCGAGGACGACTCCTGGGATCGCCAGGGGCATGGTCGCGATCGCATCGAGCAGGTTTCGGCCGGGCACGCGGCTGCGCAGCAGGAGAAACGCGATAGTGGCACCGAGAACGATATCGAGCGCGGCGGCCAGTAACGTATAAATCAATGTATTGATTACGAAGTGGGGTACGCGGAAGAGGATCTCATGATAATTTGCCAGCGTGTAAGTGCTCGGCAGCAGAGTAAAGCTCCAGACTTTGGCGAACGAGAGCAGGGCGATGCCGATGTGTGGCAATAGGCTAGCGCCCAAAACTAAAACGATGATCAGCCAAACGATCACCATGGTTGGGCCTTGAAGCTTGCGAGTTACCGGGGCGGCGCGCTGTAGCGTCGCGTATTCCGCCAAGCTCAAATATTTTCTTGCCGCCAGCAGGGCCGCCAGCGAGAGCACCACGAGTGCAACGCAAACGACGTAGCCGTCGACATCGTCCATGCCGATCGTCGTGATGCGCAGATAGGCTTGCGGCGCAAGCAGGTTCTTGTAGTTGAGCATCAGCGGGGTGCCGAGGTCGTCGATGGCGCGAATAAAAGTTAACAGCGATCCGGCGATGAAGCCGGGCAGCATGAGCGGCAAGGTCACGCGGCGAAACAAACGAAAACCGTGACAGCCTAAGTTTTGCGCCGCTTCTTCGAGCGACGAGTCGATGTTGGCCAGCGAGACCACGGTATTGAGCAGAATGAAGGGGAAGAAGTGCAGCGTCTGCACCAGCACGACGCCGGTCAAACCGTCCATGAATGGAATCGAGATATCGAACCAGTCTAGTAGAAGCAAGTTGACCATGCCGCTGCGGCCGAGAATCAATTGCAGCGCCACAGCGCCGACGAACGGCGGAATCACCAGCGGCAAGGTCGCCGCGGTTTGCAGCAGGAGTTTGCCGCGAAATTCGTAGCGCCCCAGCACGTAAGCAAGCGGCAGTGCCAGCACCGCGCTGAAGGCGACCACGAGCAGGCCGCTAAAAAGGGTATTCCAGAGCGCATCGCGGAAAAGCGGACGGCGAAAGAAGTTGGCGAAATGGATCAGGGTTAGACGGCTCTGATCATCGGACAGGGAGATCGAAAGCACGCGCAACACCGGGTAGAGGATAAAAGCGATCAGGATGGCTAGCAGCAGAGCCATGATGGCGCCTTGCCACCAATCGATGCGTTCTCGCGCGCGGGGAAGAGCCGCGGTTGACGTGAGCGACATGGCGGGGTTGGCGATCAGTGCAAGGACTCGGAGATTGCACCGCGGAGGCGCGTCCTTCGACGAAGCTCAGGATGCGCGGCTTTCCTCCGTTCATGGTGAGCTTGTCGAACCATGCGAACTCTGTGCCTCTGCGGTGAATACTCCTTCACAGTAAACCCCGAGGAATCATTTTATAAGATCGTCGTGTTACTTCGCCATCGCCAAGGCTTTTTCGGCCAGCTCTTTGGCTTTGGCGTAATTGCCTCTGGCGAAATTTTCCCACTCGGTTTCGAGCTGCGATCTGAGCCCCGATTTCGATTTGAACGCGCCGGTGACTTCCTTGTCGCTGGCGCGCTTGTCACTGATCGCCACCTGCGCCGCCAACCGGCGCGCCTCGGCGATCAAATTTTTACCTTGGGCCGCGCTGGCGGACTTAGATTTCGCGAGCGCTGCCTCGGCGCCGTAGATGCTTTTCCAAGCCTCGCGCAATTCGTTGTGGCGAAACGTGATGGTGTGATCGTAGAGCGAGTTCACCACGTCGCGCCGGCTCGACGACAGCTCGTCGTTGAATTCGACTCCGCCCAATTTTCGCTTGAACGGATTGGGATAATCCTTGGGCGCATTGGCGTACAATTCCGGGATGACAGGCAAGCGCGCGATCTCCGGCGCGAATAGCACCGTCTGGCCGGCTTCGCTGAGCAGATAATTGACGAACATCCTCGCTTCCTGCGGGTTGGGGCCGCCTTTGACAATGCCGACGCTGGCGGGTACGACGGATGTCAATGTCGGATAAGCAAAATCCACCGGCTGGCCGCTGGCGATGGCGGACAGGCCGAAAAAATCAATGACCACGCCGATGCCGTACTGACCGCTGATCACCGCCTCCGGCACGCCGAAGCTGCGCTCGGTGATGCTGCCCATGTTGCCGCCGGCGTTGAGCAGCAGCGCCCAGCCTTTGTCCCAGCCGTACGCCTGCAAAATAGTTTCAACCGTTAGATGCGTCGTGCCGCTGCGCGACGGCGCGCTAATAATCAGATGATTGTAATAACGCGAATGGGTTAGATCGGTCCATTCCTTCGGCGCCGGCAATTTGTGGGCTTTGAGATAATTCTTGTTCCACATCAAGCCGTAGCCGCTAATGGCGAAGCCAAAATATTTGCCGTCGGGATCGTGGATCGGAAAGTTGCCGACCTTCGCCGGAATCTTCGCCATGATCTCCTTGGGCGGCGCGTATTTTTCCAGCAGGCCGTCGGAATCCAGGGTCTG
This sequence comes from uncultured Syntrophobacter sp., assembly GCA_964478485.1. Taxonomy (GTDB): domain Bacteria; phylum Desulfobacterota; class Binatia; order UBA9968; family UBA9968; genus DP-20. Next base: position 9,274 of record CAYZJE010000277.1, read on the forward strand.
AAAGGCATCCGGCGCGCTGACCCAAAAGATATCCGCTTCCGGTTTCGCTTTAGTCTCGCGCAGGTAGGTGACGCCGGCGGGGGTTGGTTTACTGTTGATGACGACGTTGATACCGGGATTCTTCGCTTCAAAGGTTTTCTTATAGGTTTCGAACAGTTCTTTGGGAAATGAAGTAACGATGACCACATCTCTGGCCGCGGCGGCGCCAGAGAGGAAATAGAGAATCGCGCTGACGATCGTTAGTATCACCGGTTTCATAAAAGCCTCCTACTCATTAAACGAAGCCACTTCGCGGGCGGGGATTTAACCCCGTCCTTGACCAAAGGGGATGCTCGCCCCCTTTGGATACCCCATGAAATTGTTCCCGCCTCAAGAGGCGGGGTTAACATAGAATAAAAAAAATCCCTCGTGGCGTAAATCACCACGAGGGCCTGTCTCTGTCAAGAGATTTAATGTTAAAAGTTGTCGTGTCTTGGTGTTAAATGGCCTTTTGTTACTGCACCAGGACTTCGTCCGCCTTGTCAACTTCTTTGAGTCGGACTTCGACGTTGCTGCCGGCTTTTAGATTGATCTTCTTGCCGACGTAGTTTGCCGCGATAGGCAACTCGCGGCCACCGCGGTCGATCATGACTGCCAGATGAATCATGCGCGGCCGGCCGAGATCGATTAAATGATCGACAGCGGCGCGCACGGTGCGCCCGGTATGTAAAACATCGTCGAACAGCACGACGATCTTGTTGGCGATGTCGAACGGGATGCGCGTGTGGTCGATGGTGCCGCCCGGGAGCAGCGCGTTCAAATCGTCGCGGTAAAGCGTGATGTCCATTTCGCCGATGGGAATTTCCTTGCCGTGGCGCTTCTTAATTATTTCCGCCAGCCGTTTGGCGATATAAGGCCCGCGCGTGCGGATGCCGATGAACGCCACTTG
>CAYZJE010000278.1:0-13387 GCA_964478485.1 uncultured Syntrophobacter sp.
TGAAATTCTGCGTGCCGGAAAATCTGGGCGAGCTGCGACTTCGTTTATTGACGGCGCAATTTCTGAGCCTTCCGGGCATACCGTCCGCGTTCGAGTGGCTTGACATAACCTGTCGGTGTTGACTACGCTCTGCCTCGACATGGGTATTGGCGAACTGCGTTCCTTTATCGGACTCGCAATCCGGCTCGTGATCGCTCACTCGCACGCTACTGATGGAGCCAAGCGCCAATGTCCGAGTCGAGCGGGTGGGCTTTACTAGCGGCTGAACACGGACTGCGCCGGCTGAGCGGTGGGGCGCGGAGAAATGAAGGAGTGAGAGATGTCCCATCTCTATGTGGCAACCAATGGTCTGTCGGTGTGGAGCAGCACCGACCTTGGCAAAACGCTCATTCGTATGTCGACTGGCACAGGCCTGTACAGCGGCAGCCAGGTGTGGGCGCTGGCTCCCCATCCGTCGTCACCGCAGGTACTGCTCGCCGGCACGAACACGGGACTCTACCGACTGGAACAAGAGGAAGAGAACTGGTCACATATAAAGTCGCCGATGGACGATGCGATGTTGGTCACTGCGCTCGCTTATGCGCCCGACAATCCCGAGATAATTCTCGCCGGGACCCAGCCGGCTGGGCTCTACCGCAGCGACGATGGCGGCAAGAACTGGCGAAAACTAGACGCGCCCATAAAGCCATACGCGCTGACCGGCTATTATCTGGGCGATAAGCCGTTTCCAGAGGGCCACCCCGGCGCCTACGGCCGGAAGCATTGGACGCGGGTCACGCAGATCGTCTTTGATCCTGTGGATTCGACCGTTGTTTGGGCCGGGGTGGAAATCGATGGCGCCTGGCGCAGCCGCGATGGTGGCGAACGTTGGGAGAGATGCTCCGACGGTATGAAGTCACAGGACATTCACGGTTTTGCCATGTTGCGCGACGGTGGCCGCGTGCTCTACGCAACCACGGACGCCGGACTGCACGTGAGCCGCGACAACGGCGCGAGTTGGGCGATGCAACCGATCGACTCGACATGGCAATACACCCGCTCGATCGTCGAGCGTTCCGACAAGACGGGCGTCATGTTCATGACCAACGGCGACGGACCCCCCGGTACCGCCGGGCGGCTGTTTCGCAGTCGCAACTACGGTGCCGACTGGGAGGACGCAAGCCTTCCTGGCGAAGCCGAAAGCTCGGTCTATTTTCTCGCCGTCAATCAAGCGGACCCCAATCTAATCTATGTCGCCGCCACTCTGGGTCAGATCTGGCGCAGCACCGACGGCGGCGAGAGCTGGACCGCGCTGCAGCGCCGCCTCGGCGAAATCCGTGCCCTAGCGTGGTTGCCTGACTGAAGCCCATTTCGCCTACGCCGCGATGGATATTACAATAGTTGAAATTTTGCGCGGCGCGGGTAAATTTTTCGGTCACCCAACCTCTCACACAAGGGAATTACTCGCGCCAAGACGCAAAGGCGCCAAGTTCGGAACTGATGTCATTTCGACCCCTTCGACAAAGCTCAGGACCAGCTCCGGGAGAAATCTATCTTAGATCTCTCGCATTCGCTCGGGATGACGGGCCTCGGCCCGTCACCTTTGCGCCTTGGCGTCTTTGCGAGAGATATTCGGAATTCTTTTTTGCGCCCTTTGCGTCCCGATCGCCCTGAGCACGGTCGAAGGGTGCGGCCAAATCTCCTCTTCCCTTCGGTTGCGGCTATGCCGAGCGCGGCTTCACGTCTGGGTTGGCAAGTCTTAGCTCCTCGCCGTTCTCGTAAGCGACGATCTGCTCGAAGGCTTCGGAGAAGTAGAGCTCGAAATTGTCCCACTCGGCCCAGCCGATATGCGGCACGCACAGCGCGTTCGGTAACTTGAGCAGCGGGTGATTGCCGCCGATGATGGGCTCCTGGTCGTAGACGTCCACGGCGGCAAACCCTGGCCGGCCTTTGTGCAATGCCTCGACCAGCGCCCCGGGCTCAATGAGCTCGGCGCGCGCGGTGTTCACAATGAGGGCCGTCGGCTTCATCCGGGCAAGATCAGCCAGCTCAACGATGCCGCGTGTCTCTCGACTGAGACGCAAGTGCAGGGACAGCACGTCCGAGCTTTCGAACAATTCCTGCTTGGCTTTAGCGGTTCGGTAGCCGGCCGCGCGGGCCCGATCCAGCGACCCTTCACGGCCCCAGACCAGCACGTTCATCGCCAAGCCACGACCGGCTGCTGCCACCAGGGCCCCGATCGCACCGAGACCGAAAATCCCGAGCGTCGATCCGCGCAGGCGATGCGACAAGGTGCAGGGCCAGTCGCCCCGCTTCATGCGCTCCGCTTCCAAGGCTACGTTTCGCCGCGAGGCAAGGATGAGGGCGAGGGTGAGTTCCGCCGGCGCCTCCGGTGAGTTGCTCTTGCCGGTCGAGACCATGACACCATGCTCGGTGCAGGCGGCGTAGTCGATCATGCGCGAGCTGCGACCGACCAGAGCGATTAGCCTGAGCTTCGGCAATCGCTCGATCAGCGAACGGCCCAGCTCGGTGCGCTCGCGGATCAAAACGATAACGTCGGCATCGCGCAGACGGTGGGCCAGCTGATCGAGAGTCTTGGCCGGCTCGCGATAGCGCGTCACTTCGTGATCGCGAATGAGCGAGAAGCAATCGAGCTGATCGACCATGTCTTGATAATCGTCGGGAATGACAATCTTCATGGTGCTCTAGGCTCGCGTAAAATAGTTTGGAACAGCCGTCGAAGTCAAGCCGGCCTGCGAAATTGCCTGCTCTCACGCCCGCATGTTTGCACCGCCCATTCATATCCGTTAGTGTCCAAGTTTAATCTGACAACTCCCGGAGACCCCATTGGCATCTGCCGCACCTGAGAAAAGGCTCGCCTTCGCGGCGCTGCATCACCCGGAGTACCGCCGATATTTTTTCGTCATCATGCTGGCGCAGATGGGCGACAACATCGAGCATGTCATCAGTTACTGGTTGCTCTATCAGAAATTTCACTCGCCGGTGTTGGCCGGCTTCGCGGTGATCAGTCATTGGACGCCGTTCCTATTTTTCTCGGTATACTTCGGCGCGTTGGCCGATCGCCATGATTGCCGGCGGGTGATTCAGGCCGCCCAATGCCTGTACGCCGGGGTATCTTTGACGTGGGGGATATTGTTTCTCACCGACACGATCCAACTTTGGCACGCCTGCGCGCTGTTGGTGATTCACGGCATGGCGGGTGTGTTGGGCCAACCGGGGAGCCAACTGATCATTCACGACATCGTCGGGCGCGAGCATTTGCAGAGCGCGGTGCGGCTGAACTCCACGGGCCGCAACATCGCGGTACTTTTTGGCCCGGCCGTAGGAGGCGCGACGATGCTCATGTTCGGCGGACCGGCGGGACTTTTCATCAACGTGTTGATGTACCTGCCCATGATCATCTTCATGTTCATTTTGCCTTACACCGGCCACGGCCGCGACGACTTGGCCAGCGCTAATGCGCCACGCCCGACGATAGACGGCGCGATCCAATTGTTGCGCGAAACCGCATCGAATCCGACGCTGCTGTCGATGATTCTCCTGGGCGGCGCGACTTCTTTGCTGGTCGGCAACGCTTACCAAGCGCAGATGCCGGAGTTCGCTCATGACTTCGGCCACGATAAGCAGGATTGGGCTTACAGCGTTTTGCTCGGGGCTAACGCGGCGGGCGCGGCCGTCGGCGGTGTTTTGCTGGAAGGCACCGGCTGGCTCAAGGCCAATCCGCGCAATGCGACGATCTGCTCGATCCTGTGGTGTGTGACCATCATCGGTTTCGCCGCGTCGACGACTTATTACCTATCGGTTGGGCTGTTGTTCGCCGGCGGGTTGCTCAATCTGGCGTTTCTTTCAATGGCGCAAACGCTGGTGCAGCTCCAAGCTCCTGCGCAATTGCGCGGCCGGCTGATCGGTCTGTTCAATATGTCCAACAATGGGCTGCGCGCCTTTAGCGGCGTGACCGTTGGCGTAGTCGGCGGCCTGATCGGCATCCACTGGTCGCTGGCGATCAGCGCGATGGTGCTACTCGCGGTGACGATCGCGCTGTTTGCGTTGGTGATTCCGGGGCGACGCCGCGACGAGCTGCGGTAATTGAGAAATTGGCCGCAAAGAACGCAAAAAAAGATTTCGGAATATCTCCCGCCACGGCGCAAAGACGCCAAGTTCGGATTTGTTGTCATTTCGACCGAAGGGAGAAATCTTTCTTAGATCCCTCGCATTCACTCGGGATGACGGGCATTGGCCCGTCACCTTTGCGCCTTTGCGCCTTTGCGGGAGAATCCTCCGAATCACGCGGCTTGATTTGCCGACTTGGAGCGGAACTCGTTGTTCTTGAGCGCGCGATAGCTGTCGAGCAATTGCTGCTTTTCGGTTGCGGAAATTCCTAGCTGCGGGCGTCGCACGGTCGCGGTTTTAATCAGTCCTTCATAGTGCAATACGGCTTTGATTCGTGCCACAGCTTCGACGATCGGCTCGCTAAAGACTAGTTCTTTAATCGCTTCCAACTCTGTCTGGATCGCGACCGCCTGGTCGAACTTGCCGGCGCGACCGGCGAAGTCCAGCGCGCCCCATTTCTCCGTCGCGACGTTTGCGACGCCGATCAGCGCGCCGTTGGCGCCGAGTTGGTAACTCTCGGCGACGAAGCGGTCGTTGCCGGTGAGGATTCTCATCGCCGCCTTGTCGCGCTGCAACTGCTTGGCCGTATCGGTGAACAGACTGATGTCGAAGGACGCTTCTTTGAACGCGACGACATTTTCCAGTCGTGCGATGCGGCAAATTGTCTCAGGATCGTAGTAGTAGCTTTTAACCGGGATTTGGAAAAGCACGACCGGCAGTTTGGTCTCACGCGCGAGATCTTCGAAAAAGCGCACTTTCAAATTGGGGTCGACTTTGCCCCAGGCGAACAGCAGCGGCGGAAAAATCATGACGCCGTCGACGGCGAGATTTTCCAGATCGCCCATGAGTTTGACCGCTTCGTCGGTGGACTGCGGCGCGATGGCAGCGATGTGAACTTTGCCGGCGTCGCGAGCGACTTTGCCGCAGACTTCGTAGACTTTACGTTTCTCGTCGATACTGAGCACGGGGCTCTCGCCGATGCGGGCGCAGGAGACCAGGCCGGCAACGCCGGGCAGGCCGGCGAAGTGTCGGGTCAAGCCCGAAAGACTGTCCGTGTCCAACGAGCCATCGTTGTTAAACGGCGTGACATACGGGATGAATAGGCCGGTGAAACGCTCGTGAATGGTTGCCATGAGTTCCTCCGCTGAATGCTGCTTGAAATTGCCGCTGCTGGGAGTAGAACAGAAAGCGGCGATTCGTTCAAGTTGACTCTACCGAGAGGAAGCTTCAATCAATGAATAAAAATAGCACCTGTGCTGAGCTGGCGGCGTTGATGTCATCGGACGGTTTGTTCGTCGTCTTCGACGTGCGCGAGCGTGGCGAATATAATGAGTGCCAAATTCCTCACACGACTTCGCTGCCACGCAGCCAGATCGAGTTTCGTATTGCCGAGTTGGTGCCCAATCGCACTATTCCAATTGTCGTCTACGACGAGGGCGGAAAGCGCGCCGAGTTGGCTGCTGAGACATTGATCACGCTTGGCTTTGACAACGTGTCGATTCTCGACGGCGGTCTGACGGCGTGGCAAAGCGAAGGCCGGGAAACGGTGAGCGGCGTCAATGTGCCGAGCAAGGCATTTGGTGAGAAGGTGCATCATGATCGCAACGTGCCGGACTTGTCGCCGGAGGAATTGAAAAGCTTAATTGACAGTCATACCGATCTAACGATTCTCGACATGCGCACGCCGGAAGAGTACGGTAGATTTTGCATCCCCGGCGGCTTGAATGTTCCTGGCGGCGACTTGATTCTTTGGGCCGAGGAGTTGCGCCGCAAGCCCGCGGTGATCGTCAACTGCGCCGGCCGAACGCGCAGCATCATCGGCGCCGCGGGGTTACGGCGTCTCGGCTTGACCAACGTGCGCGCGCTGCGCAACGGCACCATGGGTTGGGTGCTGGCGGGATTCGACTTGGAAATCAAACCTGCGCGTCACGACCCGGCGACGCCGGCGCGTGACGCGCGAGGCTTAGCAACGGCATTGAAGATCGCGGCGCAGGAAAAAATCGCCATGATTACGGTCGACGATCTGGTTCGTTCGGCGGCGAATTATGCCGACTCGCTCAGCTATCGCATCGACGTCCGTTCGGAGCAAGAATTCGTTTCAGGTCATATTGCCGGCACGATCAACGTGCCTGGCGGACAAGCGGTGCAGCGGGCGGATGATTTTGTGCCGGTGCGCAACGCGCCGATTGTTTTCATCAGCAATCAATCGGCGCGCGCGGTGATGGCGGCCTATTGGTATCGCCAAATGGGTTTCAAGACTGTTTTCTTTCTGCAAGGTGGGTTGGATGCGTGGACTACCGTTGGGCAGCCGCTTTTGACCGGCGCGTCGGCGGCGCAGCCGATGGGATTCGTCGCGGCGCAAGCCGCATCGCGGTTTATCCCTGCGGCGCAACTGCGTGACATGATCGGAAAAGGATCGCGCCTGCTGCTCGATGTCAGCACCAGTCTCGAACATGAAAGCGCTCATGTGCCGGGCGCGAAGTGGATATCGCGGGGCTGGATCGATATCAAATTGCCGGAACTGATTGCTGATCGTGCGCAGAGAATCATTCTGACATGCCCCGATGGGCGGCAGTCGATTCTCGCCGCGCAACAACTGGCGCGAGTCGGATACTCCAATATTTCCGTGCTTGACGGCGGCCTGCGCGGGTGGGCGACCGCTGGTTATCGAACTGATTCAGGTGTAAGCGACGCGTTGGCTCCCGCGAATGATGTGGTGCTTTCTCCTTCGATCCGCGGTAATAAGGAAGACATGCAGAAATATTTGGATTGGGAACTGAAGCTGAAACACTGAAGTCCGGCGATCGATTCCCTCGCCCGCTTGCGGGAGAGGGCGAGGGTGAGGGCAAATCCGACTCGGTCGCCCTCACCTCTATCCTCTCCCAGAGGGAGAGGAAGAAGAAAGGATAAACCTTATGCACAAAAAAATCACTCGGCGAGCTTTTTGCTCGATGCTCGTGGCTCTTCCCTTTCCGGCTCAGGCGCAGCAGCCGAAGAAGATCCCGAAGATAGGGTATCTGTTGGCGGGCGATCCGGCTACTGAGTCCGGTCGTGTCGAGGGAATTCGAGTGGCTCTGCGCGAGCGTGGCTACATAGAAGGACAGAGCATCGCCACCGAGTACCGATATTCGGAGGGGAAGCGCGATCGGCTCCCTGCACTTGCGGCCGAGCTGGTGCGTCTCAAGGTTGATATCATCGTGGTAGTAGGAGGGAGCATACCGATCCGGGCGGCCAAGAATGCGACCAAGACGATTCCCATCGTTATGGTGGGCGCTGGGGTCGACCCTGTCGAGGCAGGCTTCATTGATAGCCTTGCCCATCCCGGCGGCAACGTCACCGGCGTTACAAACCTTGTCACAGAACTAGGCGGGAAGCGGTTGGAGCTGCTCAAAGAAGCCGTTCCCAAACTTGCCCGTGTCGCGATTCTCTACGATCCGGCCAATCCGGGCAGTGTACGCAATGTAAAAGAGGTTTTCCCAGTCGTGGCGCGCGTGCTGAAGTTGACTATTCAACCTTGGGAGGTACGAGCTGCGGACGATATCGACAAGGTTTTTGCTGCACTGGGCAAGCAGCGCCCGGATGGACTCTACGTAACCGGCGGCTCGCTAATGAATAATAATCAGAAACGGATTGTGGGCTTTGCGTTAAAGAGGCGGTTACCGTCGATGTTCCAGAGCAGCGAAGCTGTAGAGGCCGGCGGGCTCATGTCCTACGGAGCGGACCTCGCGGACAGTTACAATCGCGTCGCATATTTCGTGGACAGAATCCTGAAGGGAACCAAGCCCGCCGAACTGCCGGTGGAGCAGCCGATGAAGTTTGAGTTTGTTATCAACCTGAAGACAGCGAATGCCATCGGCTTGACGATTCCGCAGTGGACGCTGATGAAGGCGACTAAGGTGATCCAATGATAGAGGTCAGAAGTCAGTGGTCAGAAGTCAGAAATAGATTTTCGCAAGCTGCCGCGGCATCAACAGTTGTCGTATTTGGCGCTGGCGAAAATCTTTGTGATTTTTTTGGCGACGTCGAACTGTAACCGCGGCATGTTGGCTAGGTCTTTGCCGTAGACGTGCACCTCGACAGTGTTTTTCTGCGTGACGTTGAGCATCTCGTGGATGTCGTCTTCGGGCGCAACTAGGGTCGACACCATTCCGGATTTGTTGCTATTGACCGCGGTCACTTCTAGCTCGGCAAAACCTTCTTTAGCGCCGTCATCGCATCTTTTGAAGCGGGTTTCTTGCAGTTCATTCTCAAGCACGCCCACCAATCCCCAAGTGTCATGATTATGCGCCTTGGCGCCGTCGCCGGGTCCCCAGACGACAGACGTGACGTTGAACAGCGGCGCGCGGTGTAGCATGTAGCGACCGTAGATATTGCCGCCATGTTGTTTGAAGCGCGGCTCGATGCAGTCGGGATCTTTGACCAATTCCGCGAGCAGCGGTTTGGCCTCGGCGACGATCTTCGCCGGAGAATTTTCCGCGCGCGTGATGCGATCCAAATCTTGAATGAATTCTTCGAGTGAGTACACGGAGGTTTTCGGAAGTGTAGCCGCAAAGAACGCAAAAAGGAATTCGAATTTTGTCGGGGCGGGTTTCAAACCCGCCCTTACATGTTTTGCGCCCTATGCGTGCCGATCGCTCTGAGCACCGTCGAAGGGTGCGGCCAATCGTTCTTAAGCAGCCTGTTTTTGCACCTTGGGCAGTTTGGCTGCGTCGATGTCGTAGAGCCGGCAGACGTTGTCGCAGACGACTTTGCGCTGCACTGCCGCGGGCAGATGGCCGAGGTCGCGCTCGATGATTTTCCGCGAGTTGGGCCAGGTCGAATTGGGATGCGGGAAATCATTGGACCACATCACGGTGTCTTGGCCCCAGAAAGCGAGATTCTCGCCGCAGACATGATCATTGAAGAAACAGGCATAAATCTGCTCTTTGACGAAGCTGCTCGGATTGCGCGAGAACGCCGGCGGGTTCTCTTTCTTGAAACGATTGTAGTAATAATCCCACTGCTGAAAAATCCACGGCATCCAGCCGACTTCGTTTTCCACTGAAACGACCTTTAGCTTCGGATGTTTTTCCAGCACGCCGCAGAATACCAACTCGAAGAGCGCATTGGCGATATCCATTAGCTTCAAATTCACGCTGCCGCGGTAACGCTCGACGCCTTTGCGGGTCTTGTCTTTGTTATAACTGTGACCTGTTAGAATATGCAGGCTCACCGGCGCGTCCAAATTTTCGCAAGCCGACCAGAATTTTTCATAGTGGTCTGACGTGAAGGGGAGATCTTTATGCGGCGCCTGCCAGATGAGCGCGCCTTTCAAGCCCGCTTTGCGGCAGCGTTCGAGCTCTTTGATGCCGTTGTCGATGTTGTAAACCGAGATGGCCGGAATGCCGATCAGCCGGTCGGTATTGGCGCTGCAGTAGCCGATTAACCAGTCATTGTAAGCGCGGAAACAAGCTTCCTGAAGGCCGGCATCGTCGATGGCGAAGAGGTCCAGGCCGAGCGTTGGATAGAGCACTTCGGCACTGAGTCCATCGGTCTCCATCTCTTTCATGCGCGCGTGTGGATCCCAGCCGCCGGCGTGTTTTTGAAAGCCTTCGCCGACTTGATGCGGCGGAAACAGCGGCGCTGTGTCGCGGTATTTTTCCGGCACGCCTTTTTTCCAAAGATCCACCGGCTCCATGACGTGGGAGTCGGACGAAATAATCAAATCGCTTGCGATGGCCATTGATCGATCCTCCTGAATTATGGGTTGAAGACTTACCCGCACATTAGTCGATAGACGGCGTGGCTGTCAATGCACCGTGCGGCCAAAGCTCGCACTGTTCAAACCGTTCAAATAGTTCAATCCGTTCAAACCGTTTTTCAGTCGTAACTCTTATCTGACGGTTTGAACCACTGGAACGGTTGGAACGGCTTGAACGGGCGCGCCGAGCGTCAAGCGCGCGGCTTGCGCCAGACAGAGGCGAGCCAGGGTTGTTGCTCGCGCGGCTGACCCTCGGGCCGGTAGTAGCGGCGGATTTCATTGAAGCCGGCGCCAACCACTACTGCTTGCCAGCGCTCCCAATCGTGGTAGCAGCCGTAGCGTTCGCCGCTCCAGCCTTCCTGGTTTTCACCGCGCGGGTTGGAGCTGAACAGCACGCCGTTGACTTTTAACGCCGCCCAAAGTTCGCGCAGCACGCGTGGCAATTCCTGGCTCGGCACATGAAAGAGCGATGCGTTGGCGAAAATGCCGTCAAAGAATTCCGCCGGCAGATCGAGCTGCAAAAAATCCTGGTGCAAAACTTCACAGCCGCTGTATTGGCGCGCCATCTCGACGAAGCGTTCCGATCCTTCCAGTCCGATCGCTTCATGCCCCAGGTCTTGAAAAACTTTGAGGTCGCGGCCCGGGCCGCAGCCGAAGTCGAGGATGCGAAGGGGACTCTTGCCCGTCAGGCTTTGCAACAATGCGTCGATATTTTGGCTCACGTCATGGTCGCGTGTGTCGCGCCAAAAAGTCTCGGCATGCTGATTATAATGATCCAGCGTGATGGTTGATGTCTTAGCCAGGTCTTTCGGAGAAAGCATAAGCGACTATCCGCTTTCTACCATGTTCGTGTTCACGACAACACCCTGAATCTACTGTTGCGGCTTGCGGCAAGGGATGATTAGTTGATGAGCAGAAAACTATCTCGAAACAACAAAGGAACTGGTGGAATGGTTAAAGCGGAGCGCGAAGTCAGGTATCTCCGGCTTTGCCGGAGATACCTGACTGTTTGGTGACGCGCGTCAGAAAAAATGATTCTTCGGGTATCCTGTGAAGAAATATTCACCACAGAAATCCTAGAGCGGCAAAGCCGCAACCAAAACTCGGAAGATCTCGCGCAAAGCATGTCCTGAGCCAAGTCGAAGGGATGCCAAGGCCGCAAGGGAATCGCATCATTCCTCCGGCGCGCCGCCGGACTTAGCCAAGTCTTCGACTTTGATTTTATCGACGTTCATCTTTTCCGCGGCGTTGGTCATCCGACTGAGGACTTCATCGAAGCCGAGCGGCACGGCGTCTTTGGGGCGGAAGCGGATTGGGTTGATGCGCGCAACCACGAAGCTTTTCAGGTAGGGGCTGGTGAGGCCTTTGGCTTTGAGCGCTTCGACTTTTTCGACCACGGTTTTGTCCAAGTCCATCAGTGCTTTGGCGCGCTCGCGGCGAACTTCGAGCGCCGATTCAAGCGGCTTTTTCAGGAACTGATCGGAGCGGCGGAGTATTGGGTGGTAGGCGCCGCCGCTGAAGCGGCCATTTTCTAAATAGCACAGGCCGAGGGTGATCAGAGCGGCTTCTTCGAATTCCAACGCGTAGCTTTCTTCACTGGTGTCATCGAGTGTTGCGAGCTCGTGGTACATTTTGATTACTTCCAGGGCGCGCTCGCGCAGGTTGTGCGCTTTTTCCGTATTCAACGCAAGAATCTGATACGCCGTTGACGGCTCCGGCACGACGATGCCGACAATGGATTTCGCGCCCAAAGTTTTCATCGCCTGCAAGCGATGATTGCCATTGGGCGTCCAGTAGCGGGTCGCGCTGTCTTTCACCTCTTTGCGCACGACGATGATCGGATCGAGGAAGCGGCCGAGCTTGGCGATCACACCTTCGAGTTTGCGCGCGTGGGCGTCGGACAAGTTGCGCTGATAGGGCGTCGGTTCGACCTGCTCGATGGGCAGTGCGGCGATGACTAACCAATGGCCGCCAAACGGCTCTCGATAGGCAGTGAAAACTTTGCCGCCATCGTTGTCGACGGCGTCTTGCAGCTCTTCGACGGCTTTCGGCGCCGAGCCGTCGAGTAACTCCTTCGGCCCAAGTTCGCTGGACTTGCCGGCGAGCTTGCGCCGTTTACGCGGACCTGTGGATATTTTCCTAGCTTTTTTTTCTGCCATGGGCGCTGCTTAACACATTGTATTAAACGAAGCCACTTCGCAGCCGGGGTGTTGACCCCGGCCGCGACCAAAGGGGATGCTCGCCCCCTTTGGAAACCCCATTTAATTGTGCCCGCCTCAAGAGGCGGGATTAACATAAAATTACTGTTCCAAACGGCGAATGCGCGGCATGACGATCGCGACCACAAACGCCATGCCACCAACCATAATGCCGCCGAAGGAAACGGCGACGGGCGCGCCGGCGAACTCAGCGATGGCGCCTGAGATCAAGCCGCCAATCGGCATGAGCTCCCAGGCGAGGCCGTGGATGCCCATGACGCGGCCGCGCAACTCATTGGGCAAATTCATTTGCAGAATGGCGTGAATCGTTGTCATGTAAAATTGCCCCGCCATACCGAGCGCGAAAGCGGCGACGAGGGAGATGGTGTACCAGCCGGACAGCGCGAACAGAACTAACGTTACGCCGAAAACCACTGCGCCAACGATCGCTTGCATGCCCTTGCCGAAAAGGTGACTAAAATACGCGGCGAACAGGACGCCGGCGAGGGCGCCGGCGCCGCCGGCACTTTGGAGAAAGCCAAACCCTTGGGAGCCGACGTGCAAAACATCGCGGGCGAAAACCGGCATCATGATGACGTAGGACATGCCGAACACGCTGTTGAAAAAGGTCATGCCGATGAACACCCAGTAGATTTCATTTTCGCGGATGAACTTTACGCCTTCGATCATGTCGTGGATGAGGCTCTGTGAGACAGAATCGGCTGCTTGACCCTCCAGGCGGATCGCGAGCCATAACACAATCGCTGCGCCGGAGGCGAAAAAACAGACGAAATAGGTTGGCCCGATGCCGACCAGATAGATCAGCATGCCGGCAATGGCTGGGCCGACGAGCTTGTTCAGTTGCCAGATCGTGCCGCCGATGGCGACGGCATTTGGAATATCTTCTTTGGGCACCATCTGTGGCAGGAGTGCCATACGGCTTGGCCGATCGAAGGCGCGCACGCAGCCGGTAAGGAATGCGAGAACCATGACATGCCACAGCGCGACCCACTTCATGATTACCAATCCGGTCAAAAGCAGAAAAATCATCGCTGAGCCGAGCTGGGCGAACAGCATGATGCGGCGGCGGTCGGCGCGGTCGGCGATGGCGCCGCCGAGAAGAGTGAGAGCGACGGTTGGGATCGTAAACGTCAAGCCGGTGAGACCGAGCATCAAAGGCGAATTGGTCAGTTCCAAGACCAACCAGCTCTGCGCTACCGCTTCCATGTTCTGCGCAAGAACGGAGGCCAGTTGGCCAAACCAATACAAACGGAAGTTACGATGTTTGAGCGCACTGATCGACTGGATCACGCGTTGGCTACCGGATAATGAATGAGCC
>CAYZJE010000279.1:0-2113 GCA_964478485.1 uncultured Syntrophobacter sp.
GTAGTCGATGGCGATGTTTTGTCCCTCCACATAGCTCAATTCCCTAAGACCTTGCCGCAATGCTTCAGCGTTTGGCGAGCCACGACTACCAGCGCTGCCGCCTAGATAACCCATCCGGGGTAGTTTCTTTGGCTGCTGCGCGTCGGCTAGAGAAGCAGTAGTCAGAAAAAAAATTGTCAGTCGACGGATGGCGGTTCTTCTGTTCATTTTTTCTCCTCCGTAAAGGGTCGGTTCGCGTAACCCACCCGAGTGATTTGCCCGAGAATTTCCCCACGCGGTTCGATTTCGTCATTGCGCCATGCATGTCCTGAGTTTAGTCGAAGGGACGTAATGAACACCACGCTTGGAATCAAGCCCTTCTAGCCGAGATCGAGGGCAGTGTCCACTTTTTTCCATCCCGGTTGTCTGAAACACGCAGCCGTTGTAGACTCCCTCTAGTGCGCATCCGTGAATTCGTTTGGCCACAAGACCGTATTGATCACATTGCCAGACACCAAGTTCAACCGATGGCGAAAACTATGAAAGCTCGTAAGATACCCTGCACCGATTCAATTGAAAAACTAGCTCGATTCTGGGATACCCACGACTTGACGGACTTCACGGACCAATTGGAAGAAGTCGTCGACCTAGTTTTCGAGCGCGCGTCAGGCACCGCGGTTACCGTTCACTTGCGTCCTGATGAAGCCAAAGCGGTCACGCAGGTGGCCAAAACCAAACGCGTCCGCGAGTCCACCCTGCTTCGGCGCTGGGTAATAGAGAAACTCCACGCCACTAGTGCCACAGCCGGAAAGCGCTGACCTGCACGGTTGCGATTAACACCTGCGCAGGTGAGTCGCCGCAAGGCCAGCGTTAACCCAACAGTTCTTGCCAACGACCAGCCTACTCACTGTTGTTACCCAGCATTGAAAATCCAAAACATGTCCCTTCGATCGACTCGGGGCAAGCTCTGAACGAATGTGAAGGATCTTGATTCACTGGCTGCTGCGCGGGGGAGATTTGAAAACACGTCAGGATAAAAGCAGCGAGCACGACCAGTGTGATATTTTTTCTTCATGATTGGCCTATTGTCTCTGTCTGCTTGCCTCAATCCGAAAGAAGGGCGCAGCATGCTGCGCCCCTACTGTTGCCAAATGCCCATTGCCAATTGCCTTTCATGCCTTACGCGTAGACATGCTGGTCCACTTCTTCTGCCTGCGGATACGGCGCATTGAGGGCGAAGTTTACGGCGTCTTTGATTTCAGTGGCGACTTCGTTTTCGATGCGCTGGAATAATTTGCTGTCCGCCAATTTATTCTTTTCAAGCCAGGCGGCGAGCAGCTTCACCGGGTCGCGCTTGGATTTCCACTCTGCTTCTTCGGCTTTCGAGCGGTAGTAGGCGCGGTCGATGTCGCCGACGTGATGGCCGTGGAAGCGGTAGGTTTTGCATTCGAGAAACGACGGGCCGTCGCCGCGGCGGGCGCGCTCGACGAGTTTTTGCGCCGTGGCGTGGAGCGCGCGCACGTCTTGGCCGTCCAGCGATTCAGTGTGAATTCCAAAGGCTGCTGCGCGGGCGGTTACTACACCCGCAGTGGTTTCACTAAAATGCGTGTACTCGTTGTACTGGTTGTTCTCGCAGACGTAGATCACCGGCAGCTTCCAGAGCGAAGCCATGTTCATGGTTTCATAAACGAGTCCTTGACCGAGCGCGCCGTCGCCGAAGAAACAGACTGCCACTTGATCGCTCTTGCGCATCTTGATCGACATCGCCGCGCCGGTGGCGATGCCCGCGCTGCCGGCGACGATCGCATTCGCGCCCAAGTTGCCGGTGTCCTGGTCGGCGATATGCATCGAGCCGCCTTTACCGCGGCAGTAGCCGGCTTCTTTGCCGAGCAGCTCGGCGAACATTCTGTCCAGCGCTGCGCCTTTGGCGATGCAGTGGCCATGGCCGCGGTGGGTGCTGGTGATGTAATCGTCTTGGCGAAGCGCTTCGCACACGCCGACGGCAACCGCTTCTTCGCCAATATAAAGATGGGCCAGCCCCGGCATCTTGGCGCCGAGATAAAGTTGGTTGACCTCTTCTTCGAAGAGCCGGATCTTGAGCATCTGGCGATAGAAGCGGAGCCAGCGCTCGTCG
>CAYZJE010000280.1:0-4277 GCA_964478485.1 uncultured Syntrophobacter sp.
TTTTTTGCTCAGCCGCAGGGTCTTGAGATCGACGCGCCGCTCAAGCCCGGATTCGATGACGGTCACTTCCAAGGAAACTTCTTTGAGCTCCCAGTTGCTCGACAGATCGAGAGCTGGCGAGGGGTCGCGCACGGTTTGCACCTGCGCGCTCCAACGGCCATTGGCACCGAGCTTACCGGTTTGAGCACCCTCCGAGAGCGTCCGGCGCGCCAAAAGCTCGTCCATGACTCGGGCACCCGAAGCGATGGTTTCCGTACGCGCGGTGCTGCGCGCGCCGAGTTGCAATCCTTGCGAAAAAATTTGCAACAGGGTGACGACTCCGAGTCCCAGGATAGTCATCGCTATCAGGACTTCGAGAAGCGTAAACCCTTTTTCACAGTGGCGCTGAGGCTTGATAGTCATGAATGGTTGCCGCGCGATACTTCGATCTTGCCGGTCAAAGGCTCCAAACGAATCAGATACGAGATCGCTTTGTCGCTATCCGCCAAGACGATTTCGCCGCCCAGACTGCTGCCGTTGGGAAAAAAATAAAATCGCTTGATATCGCGGTCCACCGACTCGCCGCCTGCCACCGACTGGAACTTTACGTCAGCCGGTAAGTGGACTTCCCTGGTGCGAGCGACCAGATAACTGCCCTGCGGCAAGTTCACAACCAGCTGCTGAGGTACGCCGTTGAAAAGCGCTTGGCTGCGTAAATCGCGCAACACCGCCGCCAGACTTAGCGCGGCGCCGCGCACCTCGCGATCTTGCAGTCCTTTAGCGATGTTGGGGGCGACGATGGCCAAGCTGATGCCGATCAGCACCAGCACCACGACCAGTTCGATGAGAGTAAAGCCCTGGTTATCTTTCCCAACTGGTAACATCGCGGTTGACGTCTTGACCGCCCGTAACACCGTCGGCGCCGTAGGAAACGATGTCATACGGACCATGATCTCCAGGGCTTTTATAGATGTACGGCTTATCCCAAGGATCGGGCGGAACTTCTTTCTTGAGATAAGGCCCGTCCCAACGATCGACGCCCCCCGGCTTCTGTGTCAACGCCTGAAGACCTTCTTGGCTTGTCGGATAGCGGCCCACGTCAAGGCGGAAGGTGTCCAGCGCTACGCCGAAGCTCTCAATCTGGGCTTTGGCCGCTTTGGCGGTCGCTTTCTCGCCTTGCTTGATATACTGCGGCAGCACCAGTCCGGCCAGCAAAACAATAATGGTAGCCACGATGATCAGCTCGATCAGCGTGAAGCCGCTTTCGTCACTCAATAATCTTCGATTATGATAAGTCATTGATGCTAAAAATGGCCAGCAGCATTGAGATGACGACCACGCCGATGATTAAACCCATCACTAAGATTAAAGCCGGCTCAAGCAATGCCGTTAGACTTTTGGTCGTTCGCCTTACCTCTTGGTCGTAATAGCTCGCAACCTCGGCGAGCATAGCATCTAGTTTACCGGTTTCCTCGCCCACCGCAATCATGTTGAGCGCGAGCGCCGGAAACAGTCCGCTCTCGCTCAGGGGCCGCGCCATGCCTTTGCCTTCACGCACCCGCACTTGAACTTGGCCGATGGCGAGCGCCAGTAAGCGGTTACCGACCACGCCTTGAACCGTCCCCAGCGCTTCTAGCAGCGGCACGCCGCCTTTCAACAGGGCAGCCAGGGTACGGCAGAAGCGCGCGGTCTCGAACTTCTTCACCAAATCGCCGAGCAGCCAGCTGTGCAAACGTACCCGGTCCCACTCGCTTCTCCCCTCCGGACTTCTGATATAAAAAACCCCGCCGGCCACGACCACGACGATGAGTAACAAGATGAGCCAGCCGTACTGAGCCAAAAACTGGCTAAAATCTATGACGATCTCGGTGATCAGCGGGATCGCCTTGCTATTACCGCGAAAGATCGTGGCGAACTTTGGGATCACGAAGATGAACAAAACAATTAACGAAAGCCCGGCGGCGGTGGCCAAGATTATTGGGTAAATCAGCGCCGACTTGATGTCTTCTTTGAGCGCCAAGGTGTTTTCCATGAACTCGGTTAAATAGCGCAGCACGCTTTCCAAGATGCCGCCGGCTTCACCGGCGCGGATCATGTTAACGTAAATTTTGGGGAAGACATCAGGATGTTCGCCCATGGAAACGGCGAGAGATTTTCCGGCGCGGACGGCTTCAACCAGAGAGCGAAGAATCTTACTAAGCTCGCTGCCTTCGAACAAGCCACCGAGGATCGATAGGCTGCGATCGAGCGGCAGTCCGGCAGTTAAAAGCGTGCCTAGCTCACGGGTAAACTGAAGCAGTTGTTGCTGGCTTACTCTCTGTCTGGCAAAGAGCGGCTGTTGGCGCGCCGCGCTGATGGCGCGCTCGCTCGGCATGGCGATGCGCAAGGGGATGCAGCCCATTTCGCGCAGCCGCAGGACCACGCTGTTTTCAGCGTCTGCCTCCATCACGCCCTCAACGACCTTGCCCGCCTGATCGGCGGCGCGATACTGAAAGAATGCCATGATTGTTTAGATTCCGTTGACGGTCCAAAGGTTCCAGAAAGAGCGTCAGACCAACTCCTCCATTGAACTCTTGAACCTTTGAACTGCTGCTACGATTCTTCCCTGGTTACCCGCAACACCTCGGCCAACGTCGTGATGCCTTGACTGACCTTTTCCCAACCGTCGTCCCTGAGTAGACGCATGCCTTGCTGGACAGCCAAGTTACGAATCACTCCGGCGTCGGCCCGCTGGACGATCACCTTGCAGATCTCTGAGGTGACCGGCAGCAATTCATAGATGCCGACACGGCCGAGGTAGCCGGTGCCACTGCACGCATCGCAACCCACGGCCTCATAAACCGTCTTTAAGACCGTACCATTTTGAGATTGGAAGTCCGGTGACATGCCGTTCATGCCGGTGAACGGCACCTGTTTGCGGCAGTTTGGGCAAAGCCGGCGCACCAACCGTTGCGCCAACACCCCAAGCAGCGACGACGACAGCAAGTAATCTTGCACGCCCATTTCCAATAGACGCGAGATCGCGCCCGCGGCATCGTTAGTATGGAGCGTGGAAAAAACCAGATGGCCGGTGAGCGCCGCCTGCACGGCGATCTCGGCGGTCTCTGCGTCGCGGATTTCGCCGACCATGATGACATCGGGGTCTTGGCGCACGATGGAGCGCAAACCGTTGGCAAAAGTCAAACCGATCTGCGGTTTGACGTGAATCTGGTTGACGCCGCTCAACTGGTATTCGACCGGATCTTCGATGGTAATGATCTTCTTGCCAGGATCGTTAATCTTCTGCAGCGCGCCGTAGAGCGTCGTCGTCTTGCCGCTACCGGTCGGACCGGTGACCAAAATCATGCCGTGCGGCTTCAAAATCATCTCGTCGAAGCGCACCAGCAGCCCCGGTGGGAAACCGAACGCATCGAGTTGAGTAAAGATCTGGCCGCGTTCAAGCAGACGAATGACCACGCTTTCACCGTAAAGCGTGGGTACCGTCGCGATCCGCAGGTCGACGTCTTTGCCGGCCAAGCGGGTCTTAATTCGACCATCCTGGGGCAGGCGCCGCTCGGCAATATTGAGCTGAGCGAGAATTTTCAGGCGCGAGATCACCGCTGCTTTCAGTTGGCGCGGCGGCGATTCGATTTCGTGGAGAATGCCGTCGATCCGGAAGCGCACCTTGAGTTGGTTCTCGAACGGCTCGATATGCACATCCGAAGCGCGGCTTTCCAGCGCGCGCACCAACATTTGATTGACCAAGCGAATGACCGGGACTTCGGACGCCATGTCGCGCAGGTGGGCGACGTCTTCATCGTCGCCGATGCCTTCGAGCGACTCGGCCGTGGCGTCTTGACTACCATCGGGCGCGTAGCTGCTGCTGTACAGGGCTTCGATTCGCGCCGAAATCTCCTTTTCCCGGGCAAGCACCGGCCGCACCGGCATTCCAGTCGCCATTTCGATCGCATGGAAGCGCGAGAATTCCATCGGATCGGCGGTGGCGACGACGAGCTCATGGCCGTCGATCTTTATCGGCACCATGCGCCCGAGCTTGAAGAAATCGCCGATTCCAGTTGGCAACTCGATCGGCAGCGGGGTATTGGGCACTTCGCGCAGAGACATCACCGGCAGGTCGAAGTGGTCATGCAACACCGGCAGTAAATCTTCTTCTGAGAGAAAGCCCAACTCGACAACTAATCGGGTTAACGGCGCCTGCTGTTCTTCTTGGACTTTGATGACCCGCTCCAACTCCTCGCTGGAGATGAGCTGGCTTTCGACCAGTCGCTCGCAAAGCGTTATCTGTGTTTCCATATAAT
>CAYZJE010000281.1:0-4372 GCA_964478485.1 uncultured Syntrophobacter sp.
CCGCCCGCGCAAACAAGCCAAAGTACCAGCGGATTCCAGCTCGACCGCGCGAGGCTCTCGATGATCGTCAACTGTGTTGCCTACCAGAACGGCCGCCGGCTCACCAACATACCGGTGAGCGAAATTCATTCCTACATCTCCAACTCGGATGTTTTCGTTTGGGTGGCGCTCAACGATGCGACGCCGGACGAGCTTCAAATAATGCAGAACGAATTTGATCTCCACGATCTCGCCGTGGAAGACGCTCAGCATGGCCACCAGCGGCCGAAAATCGACGAGTACGACGGTTCGTTGTTCGTCGTGCTGCAAATGATCGAGCGGGCCGGCGACGAGCTGGCGGTCGGCGAGGTTGGCATCTTTGTCGGCGCCAATTACGTGCTTTCCGTGCGCTCGGGCGTCGAGCGCGGCTTCACCGAAGTGCGCGCCCGCTGCGAGCGCGAGCCCGAACTGCTCAGCCATGGCTCAGGATACGTCCTTTACGCGCTCATGGACGCCGTCGTCGACCGCTACTTTCCGGTACTCGACGAGCTTGAAACCGAGATCGAAAACATCGAAGAGCGCATGTTCGCCAATCAGACCGCGCGCGCCAACATCGAAGCGCTCTATGAATTAAAACGAAAGCTGATGACGCTCAAACACGCCACCGAGCCGCTGCTGGAGGCGACCAGCAAACTGTTCGGCGGCCGGGTTCCGCAGCTCTGCGTTGGGCTACACGACTATTTCCGCGACGTCTACGATCATTTGTTGCGTCTGGATCAATCCGTCGATAGTTTGCGCGACATGATCACCACCGCCATTTCGGTGGCGATCTCGCTGATCACCATTCAAGAAAATGAAGTCACCAAGCGGCTGGCCGGCTACGCTGCTCTAGTCGCGGTGCCGACTCTAATCGCGGGCATCTATGGAATGAATTTCCAACACATGCCGGAACTGAATTCGCCCTGGGGTTATCCGCTCACTCTCGCGGCGATGATCGCGATCGATGGCTATCTGTTTTCTCGCTTTCGCAAAGCGAAATGGATTTAGCCGGGCGGCGTAAGTTCCTTCAATTTCGGCAGCAATTCACCGTAACTATGAATCAGCGCTTTCGGTCCTGCCGCCTGAAGCGTCGCTTCATCGTTGTAGGAATGCTCGGTCGAGAGCGCGATGGAGATCACTTCCAGGTAGCTGTCGCCCACTTTGCAGCCATGGGCGTTGTTGGCGGCTTTGATATAGTTCGCCGTGCCACTGAGCACGATGATGCGCGTGTGCGGCGCTTTTTGTTTGCGGTAGAGAAAATAGAAGCCTTGCTCCTTGGCGTAGTAGGTTTGCTCGCGGTCGACGATCTCTTCGAAGTAGCCGCCCAAGCCGACTTTTTCCATCGCCTGATGTTTGTAGCGCCGCCCCCCGGTGGTAATGAGCACGTTGCGCAAGCCGGCGTCTTTAGTTTCCTTCAAGGAGTTTTCGATGCCGGAAATGAACTCGGGCGGATTGACATCGAAACCATGCTTACGGGCAATCTCCAAAGCGATGCGGCGAATCTCCACGCGCTTGGCTTCGTTGAATCCAAGATTGCGATCCTGCGCGTACTCGCTCGCCCAGATATGCGGAATCAGGAACAGATCGAAGGGCCCGTCGGCGATCTTGCGCAACTGCTCGAAGCTCAGGGGCGGCAAGTTGTAGCGCGGCAAGATTTCATTGGCAATCACGTGAACCCGTTGAATGTCGGTTTCCACAGTGTCGGACATCGTTCGGACTAGGAATGTTTCTACGGCCATCGCTTTGCCCTCCGTCACAGGCATACTATTTAACCGCGGGTTCTTGGGCAAGGGCTGAATAATTCCAAATTCCAGATTACAAATTCCAAATTTGTCGGAAGGCTCCGTAATCTGGAATATGTAATTTGGAATCTGCAATTTGTAATGGTTAGTCCTCGAACGGCAACTTATGTTTGCGTGCTGAATTGCACGCCTTGCAGCTTGGCACCAGATTGCCTTTGGTCGATTTGCCGCCGCGGATGACCGGCACGAGATGATCCATCGACAACTCTGCTGGCGGAAACTTGCCGCCACAATGGTGGCAAATCCCCACGGCGCGCTTGCGCTTCCACCATTGGCTGGCGCGCAGCTCCCGCGCCTTTTGCCGCTCGCGGCGGATTTGCTCCTCGGAGACTTCGATGAGAAACGGTTGCGGTTCCATGTCTGCCGGTCGGATGTTATTTGTACCAGCGTTTAAGATTTCTGAGATAGACCGCGAAACCCAGCGCGACGAGAAGATACAAGCAGCCACGCCAAGCCGCCCAACTGTCGGCGTTGGCATAGTTGCGGAATTCCCAAAACGCAAAAAAAATAAAAAACACCACGGCGCTTGAAATCAGAATTTTGTGTGCGGTAAGAAGTTTCATGTTCGTATCACTACGGCGGAGCCAAGAGGGCGGGTTTCAAACCCGCCCCTACAATTCGGAAATCTTTTTTGCGTTCTTTGCGGCTAACTTTCCGACTTCGAATCTTTCTTATTCTTTTGCGCCCTTTGCGTCCCGATCGCCCTGAGCACCGTCGAAGGGTGCGGCCAAATCCTCGTCAATGCGCGCGCGCCGGTTGCAGCACCGGCTCGGGCCGGCCGTCGATGCGCGCGAAATAGCAATAATACAGAACAAACGCCGTCGCCAGCACGCCGCCGCCGATCAAGTAGGCGGTCTGCCAGTCGCCCGTCGCCATCAACGGTCCGGCCAGGCCGGCGCCAACACCCATCGGGAACTCGACGAAGGCATGCATGATGCCGTTGGTCGTGCCGCGCTCGCGCTCTTTGACCACTTCCATGGCGAACAGACTGTAGATTGGATCGGAGATGCCTTTGTTGGGATAAGGTCCGCCGACGAAAAGTATCGTGATCACATAAAAGACCCCGGCCATGGCGAGGCTATTAGACATGCCTAACAAAACCAACGCGGGAATGCCCAGCAGCTTCACCATCGTCACCGTACGCACCCGGCCGAAGCGCTGCACGATTAGCGGAGTGAATAATGTGAGCAGCGCCGACGCGATCGAACCGACGGCGAAGATCATGCCGATCTGGGTCGCCGTCGCTTTCAAATGTTGGTCGAAAAAAAGATTGAAGAAGGGCGCCGAAAATCCCATACCGAATCCGACCAACCCTTCGGTCAGCGCGAGCATGCCGATGCACCCGTAGCTCTCAATACCTTTGACCCAGCGGCGGATATCGATTTGCTGCCATTCTTCGCGAATCAAGTAAATCGGCACCACCGAACAAAGCATGACCGGTAAGGCGCACAGCAACGCCGCCCGCAATGCGGGCGCGCTGTCAGGACTGACGTGAAACAGCGACGCGAACAGCAACGGTAACAAGCCACCGGCAAGATTGCCGACGCTCGCCGCGCCGACTTGGATGCCGCCGTTGAGGCTGAACAGATGCACGCGTTCGTCTTCACGGCTCTGTTCGACCATGAACGGCGGCCCAACGATGGCATGGCCGCCTTCGAACAGGCCGATGACGCCGGCGAGAATCAACATCAGCGTCGGGTCGGTGGCGAATATCACCGCCGTTGTCGCAAGTAAATTGCCGCTGTAGCCGATCAAGAAAACCCGGCGCCGGCCGAATAAGTCGGAGAGAATACCGGAAGGAATGACGGATAAGCCATGGCAAGCCCAATTGATCGCCGCGAACTTCGCAACGAAGAGTGTGTCGAAGCCGATGGCAAGAAGATAGAGATTGAACAGCAGCCGGAGCAGGCTCGCTGACAAACCGCTAAACGGGCTGCGCACGAGCAATAGCCGCGCGTTGCGGCTGAAGCCGCCAAAGCGCGCGCCGATCAAAGTGCCACGCTTCGCTTGGCGAATCAGAATCGTGACAACGATCAACACCAGCGCAGCGCCGACGGCCCAGACCCAAAGCGGCGCGATGCCAGTGAGCCCGCCGGCGTCATGCTCGCCATGTGCCCAGGCAAGTGAAGCAATTAGGAGAAAACCGAGGCTGATTATGTTTCCCGAGTACTTCATCGCCCTGCCTCCCTAGATTCCACCTAACCCCGCCTCTTGAGGCGGGCACAATTAAATGGGGTTTCCAAAGGGGGCGAGCATCCCCTTTGGTCACGAGCGGGGTTTGAACCCCGCGCGTGAATTCAATTGACCGAACGCATCATAGGACGAAGTTTTCACCCGACGCAAGGTCTTTTTCGCCGCGAATTGCCAGCATCTTTGAGCCAGCGTAGGATGGCGGCACAAACCGGAGGATAGATCATGAACAAACAAACCGTCGCCACCGACAAAGCGCCCAAAGCGATCGGTCCTTACGAGCAAGCGATCAAAGTCGGCGAATTCATTTATACCGCCGGACAAATTCCCATCGATCCCAAAACCGGCAACCTGGTCGCCGG
>CAYZJE010000282.1:0-16121 GCA_964478485.1 uncultured Syntrophobacter sp.
GCTCAAACCGAGCGAGTACGTCAAGAAAGGCAACATCTACTTCGCCGTCGAAGTCGAAGAGTCCGCATTACCGCTGGCTGCCCAAGTCGCCAACGCCAACGCGCTCATCTGGGCGTCCGACTACCCGCACGAACGCGACCAACGCGACTTCAGCCAGGACATCCCGAACCTGATCAACCGCAAAGACGTGAGCGATGAACTCAAGCGCAAAATCTTTTGGGACAATCCACTGCGTTTCTATCCGCGCCTCAAAGCGCGTATCGAGAAGAGCGAAAGCAAAGCGGTTGCGTAAGAATTCGAACTCGGATATTCCTCCCGCAAAGGCGCAAAGACGCTAAGTTCGGAAGAAAAACACGATCCACAAATGATTTCACTTCTTCTTATCCGCCCTTTGCGTTCTTTGCGCGAGATATTCCGAGAGTGACCGGTGCGCGAAGCGCACCCTACGGAATCTAGTTCTTTTTTACCTTTGCGACTTGGCGCCTTTGCGGGAGATATTCCGAATATCGGTTGCTGCCTAGCCGCGCTAGGCTCTTTGTGGTTCAATCCTCTTAATGAAAATCTCGGCTGCGCGCACTTGCCGGTTTCAACTCCACTCTGGGCTCCCATAATCTCTCCGCCACTAGATGCACTACGCCGTCTTCGACCTGCAGTTTGCCGCTGATGCCGAGAAAGCTTACGGTTTTAGCCAGAATTGAATAACGTTGAAATACCCTTTCCCAAATCACCACGTTGACGAACCCGGTTTCGTCTTCCAGTGTCATGAACACCACACCACCGGCCGTTGCCGGCCGTTGCCGGCAAATGACCAAACCAGCGTAGCGAATCTTTTCACCGTTTTTCATCGACGCCAAAGTGCGCGCATCGGGCAAACCTTGGCGAATTAAATTCCCACGCATCGGCTCCAGCGGATGGCGCCGCGCGCTGTGCGCCGTGCGGCGATAGTCCCAGCCGACTTCTTCGAAGTCGGTCAAGGGCGCGAAGCGCGGATTAGCTTCGCGCACCGACATCGCCAACGATTGGTCGCGCGTCTGAATCAACCGGCGCACATCCCACAAGGCGTTGCGCCGCGCCACGGCAAAACTTTCGAACGCTCCGGCTTCCGCGAGCGCGCTTAAGCTGCCTTCACCGAGTCCGGTACGCCGAACGAAATCTTCCAACGATGCGAACGGTTTGGCCTGCCGCGCCGAGCCGATGCTCTCCCACTCGCCTTCGCCCAACCCTTTGACGTAGCGCAGCCCCATGCGCACGGCGAAACCGCCCGCACTATCGACACAGCGCTCAAGCGTGCAATCCCAGTCACTCGCCTGAATATCGATGAATCGCACGACGACATGATGCCGTTTGGCATCCTCAACGATCGTCGCCGGTGTGTAAAATCCCATCGGCTGGGCGTTGAGCAACGCGCAGG
Organism: uncultured Syntrophobacter sp.; assembly: GCA_964478485.1. Lineage (GTDB taxonomy): Bacteria > Desulfobacterota > Binatia > UBA9968 > UBA9968 > DP-20. The sequence continues at coordinate 1,412 of CAYZJE010000282.1, forward strand.
TATATTCCGCGTGATAATGACACTTAAGCCAGGCGGTCGCGTAAGCGATCAGCGCGAAGCTCGCGGCATGGCTTTCGGGAAAACCGTATTCGCCGAAGCCGCGTATCTGCTCGAAGACCCGCTCGGCGAACTCGGCGGCGATGCCCTTTGCTTGCATGCGCGTGATCAAGCGTTCGCGATGGCGCTCCATCCGTCCGGTGCGGTGCCACGCCGCCATGTCGCGGCGTAGTTGATCCGCTTCGCCGGGGGTATAATCGGCGGCGATCATCGCCAGGCGCATCACTTGTTCTTGGAACAGCGGCACGCCGAGGGTTTTTTCCAGCACCGGCTGTAGCGATGGATGCGGATACTCGACCAGCTCTTTGCCCTGTCTTCGCCGCAGGTACGGATGCACCATGCCGCCGGTGATCGGTCCTGGACGAACGATGCTGATCTCGATCACCAGATCGTAAAAATTTCTCGGCCTGAGCCGCGGCAGCATCGCCATCTGGGCGCGGCTTTCGATTTGAAACACGCCCACCGTGTCGCTCTTGCAGATCATATCGAAAGTCGCTTCGTCGCGTGGCGGGATCGTCGCCATGGAAAGTTCGACGCCGCGCTGTTCGCGCAAAAGCTTAAAACAAAGATCGATCTGCGTGAGCCCGCCGAGACCGAGCAGATCGACTTTGAACAGCCCGAGATTTTCGACGTCTTCTTTGTCCCACTGAATCACCGTGCGCTCCGGCATGGTGGCGTTTTCGATCGGCACTATGTCGTGCACCGGCGCGTGGCCGAGCAAAAAACCGCCGGGATGAATCGACAGGTGGCGCGGAAAGTCTAGAATCTCGTTAGACAGCTGCAGCAGATGCTCGTGCAAACCGCCGGTCGGATCGATGCCCAGCTGGGCCAACACTTCCGACCGGACATTTTCATAGGACGAGAGAAATTTCGCCACTCGATCCAGCGCGGTTTCCGAAATACCCAAAGCCTTGCCGACATCGCGCAGCGCCGAGCGCGAACGGTAGCGCACCACGTTGGCGACCATGGCGGCGCGGTCGCGGCCATATTTTTGATAAACATGCTGGATCACTTCCTCGCGCCGGCCATGCTGGATGTCCAAATCAATATCCGGCGGCTCGGCGCGCTCCTTGGAAATGAATCGCTCAAATAGCAATCCCATGCGCACTGGATCGACGGCGGTGACGCCGAGACAATAACAGACAACGGAATTGGCCGCCGAGCCGCGCCCCTGGCAAAGAATGCCATTGGCCCGGCAAAACTCGACGATCTCCCACATGGTGAGAAAATAGCCGGGATAGTCGAGCGCCTCGATGATCTCCAGCTCTTTTTCCAACTGCGCCGCAACCGTCTGAGGAATGCAATTGCCGTAGCGCCAGCGCGCGCCGTTGAACGCCTGTTGGCGCAGCCATTCACCGGAAGTCGTGCCGTCGGGCAATTTTTCTGACGGATAGCGATAGCGAATTTCGTCCAGCGAAAAATTGCAGCGCTTGGTGATCTCGAGCGTTCGCTCCATTGCCGCGAGATCGTCAGCGAAAAGCCGCGCGAAAGCGTAGGGCGGCTTGAGTGCATACTCCGCATTCGGTTTTAGCTTTCGGCCGCAAGCAGCGACCGGAATACCATGACGAATCGCCGTCAAGACATCCTGCAAGCGCCGGCGCGCCGGATTGTGATAAAGCACTTCGTTGGCCGCGACAAGCGAAATAGCAAAATGCCGCGCGCGCTCACGCAAGCGCATTTCCTGCGCGACTTCTTCCTCGCGCCGATGGCGCGCGATCAAACCGTACAAGCGATCGGCAAAAGCGTCGCGCAGCTTACCGACAACCTGATCCAGGTCCATTCCACGTCTAGTTGAATTGCCTCCGCCCTCCTTTCCGTCATTCCCGCGAAAGCGGGAATCCAGTTTTGTCCCCACACCACCCCACAGCGCAATCAGCCCAGGCGCATGCGCACATACCTCATCCCAACTAACGGCGCTTTCCCCTTTCTCCGACCTGCGACGCCCCTTGGTAATCAACCGGCAAAGATTGGCGTAACCACCGCAATCCTGCGCCAACAAGACAATCGTCGATCCATCGCTCACGGTAATTTCCGCACCAATGATGACCTTAATTCCCATCTCCCGCGCCTTCACATGCGCCCGCACGACGCCGTAGACGCCATCTCTGTCGGTCAGCGCAAGCGCTGGCAAACCCAGCCGATACGCTTCATCGACCAACTCATCCGGATGGCTCGCGCCTTCGAGAAAAGAAAAGTTACTCTTGCACCAGAGCGGGGCGTAAGAAGACATGATACCAACCGACGAAGATGGGAGAGTATTCTGAAAACGATGGGAGAGGCGGTTACTTTCTCACCGCATCCTAACAAGACTACTTTTTACTAGACGGCTCGATTTGCGCCTCGTATTCGTTGAGTTTGGACACGACCCTTTTGTCGTTGCGATATTTGCTCTTCAGGCGCGAAAGTTCCTCGTCGGTTCCCACGCATAGTTCGGTCATTTTCTGCATCAAAAACTCGCGTCGTTCTTGGTCGTAAGGATCTTCACCGCGAAAATGATCGCAGGCGTCGCGCCGCTCGATGAAGCGCGCCACATCGGCCGGCCATTGGGTTTGCGCCTGCGCCGCCCAAACGCTAAGCGGAATAACGATCCATGCCCATGAAGCCCGCTTCATAACTGTTCCATCACCACAGCAGGCGAAAGCCGGACTCGCTTTTCGAGTATCGCCAACTGCCGATCATGCACTTTACTTAAAATCGTCAAAGCCGTCACCGCTCCCAGCAGCGCCATCGCCATATCCGACTGGGTGTCCCACATATAGCCTTGAGTGCCGAGAAAACTTTCCGCGGAATCGCCGGTGGCGACGGCTACGCCCCATTCGAACAACTCGTACAAAGCGCTGAAGGCGAAACAAATCGAGATCACGAACAGGTTAAGCCAGCCGCGCCCATTCACCACGGCATTACGAAGCAAAATTTCTCGCGCGAGGATCGCCGGCACAAACCCTTGGGCGAAGTGGCCGAGCTTGTCGTAGTTGTTTCTTTGCCAGCCGAAGAATTCGCGGATGAATTTGAACGTATCAACTTCCCCGTAGCTATAGTGCGCGCCGAGAAAGAGAATCAGGCAGTGGACTAGAATCAGCGTGTAGGACAGCGGCGTTAAAGGAAAGCGCTTGTAAGTTGCCGCTAGAACGGCGAGACCGACCAACGCCGGCAGAGCTTCGAGAAGCCAAGTAAAGTAATCGTGTGGATGGATAACCGACCAGATCAGGCCGGTAAAATAAACGGTCAGCCAAAGCAGCTTCATTCTATGTAAACCTCGCCTCTTGAGGCGAGAACAATTAATTGGGGTTTCCAAAGGGGGTTGGCATCCCCTTTGGTTAAGGACGGGGTTAAATCCCCGTCCGCGAAGTGGCTTCGTTTAATAGCCACCGTTCAGTTCATGTCCAAGTCCCGCAGCAATCCTTCCTTAAGATCGTAAATCCAGCCGTGCACCATCACCGGTTGATCTTTGCGCCAAGCTTGTTTTACCACTTCGGTTTCCCGCACGGCGTGGACTTGGGCTCGGACATTGAGCTCGCAAAGCCGGCGCCAACGTATCTCTTCGCTCGGCGCCGCGTCCGATTCATCCTTGTGCGCTCGGTAAACTGCGCGAATATGCGCCAGCCAATTCTCCAGCGGCAGACCGGACCAGTCGCGCAACGCGGCGAGCACCCCACCACAGCCGTAATGGCCGCATACGATGATGTGTTTGATCCGCAGCGCCTCCAGCGCGTACTGAAGAACCGAGTGAACGTTAGTGTCAAAGGGCGCCACGATGTTGGCGATGTTGCGGTGCACAAACAGTTCGCCAGAGCCGAGACCGACAATCTCGTTGGCCGGCACCCGGCTATCGGCGCAGCCGATCCACGGGTACTGCGGTGTCTGCGTCTGGCTCAAGCGCTCGAAATACAGAGGATCTTCCAGCTTCATTTGCTCCGCCCAGGCGCGGTTGTTGGCAAATAGTTGCGGCAAAAATTTCATTGCGACGATTACCTTTCCTAAATCTTGTCCTTGTACACGGCGATGATCGGTTGGCGGCGAAAGCAGCCCGTCACGTGATCGTTGATCATGCCGGTTGCCTGCATATGCGCGTAAACGATCGTCGAGCCGACGAATTTGAAACCGCGCTGCTTGAGATCCTGGCTCAGAGCATCCGATTCACGGCTGGTCGCTGGATAATCTTTCAGCGTCTTGAGACGATTGATGATCGGCTTGCCTTCGACGAAGCGCCAAATGTAGTTGTCGAAGCTGCCGAATTCCTGCTGCACTGCCAAGAACCTCCCGGCGTTGTTCACCGCGGCGAGGATTTTCAACCGATTGCGAATGATGCCTGGGTTTTTGAGCAATCCGTCGATCTGTTTTTTGCCGTAGCGCGCGACTTTCTCCGGATCGAAGTCGGCAAAGGCCTGACGATACCCCTCGCGCTTGCGCAGCACGGTGTACCAACTCAGTCCCGCCTGCGCCGCTTCCAAGGTCAGAAACTCGAAAATGGTTCGATCGTCATGTACCGGCACGCCCCACTCTCGGTCATGATAGTCAACGTAATCCGGCTTGCTCAGATCGACCCAAGGGCAGCGGTTGGCATTTGGGTAGCCTTTCATATCGCTAGTAGAATCTCATATTCCCCGCAGTTTGCTGCGGGGACCATCAAATGGGGTTTCCAAAGGGGGCGAGCATCCCCTTTGCGATATTTAAATAAGCTGCGGGGTTAATACCCCACAGGCGAAATGCCTGCTTTATTGAATATCAGTCTTTTAGCGTTTGGCGCAACAAAGCGTCGCTTAGTTACCTGGCGTGCGGCGCAAACCGTACGCCGGGTAACTTCACCACGCGGGCAATCCGTAAAGGTGAAGTAGAGAGGATAGGATTCGACGGGTATCAGTTTATCAGCATAAGTGGCAGCCTATTGATAATCTCCTGGAAGGCTGTGGTTACCGCATCCGGGGTGGGGGCAAAATACATATCGCCAGCACTCGACGCGATACAACGCCCGAGGTTCAGCGGGGTGGTGCTCCAGGACGTCGCGCCCACCGACGGCGGCGTACAGTTAGCGGGAGCCGGACCGGCACTGCCATAAAAAATCACGAACACCTTTACTGTCTGCCCGTCAAGTTGGCCGGTTGCTCCAACGTTGGTCCCGTTCTTGATGTCTTGAGCCACATTGTAAGTTAACAAATTGACTTTTTCTTCGGCGACACCACCGCTCGTTGGCGTGCATGAGGCGAAGCTCGCGGGCGTGCTGTAGTTCATGTCGGTATCCGACAGGAGCACCATAAATTTTTGGCCGTTAGGCCGGGCCAAGCCGAATTGAAAAAGTTTGTTGCGCGCTTGGGTTAAACCTTCACAAACGTTGGTGCCAGATCCGCCGGTGCCGGGGAGCGCGTTGATGGCATTATGGAGTTGCGAAGTACTATTGGTGAGCGATGCGATATGCCCGGTTGGGTAGTCCTGACTCTTCTTGCAATTGCTCGCTCCAGTGGTGTTATAACATCCTCGAAAAGGCACCATGGAAGCCAGGCCGGTTGAGGAACCGCTCACGGGAAGTATTGCGTCTACCAATGCGTTGGCGCCGGTCTTCATCGGGCCAAGCCAACCGCCATCGAACATAGACTTGGTATCGTCCAGAGTCATGACCAGATCCACCATGCCCCCGGCGGCCGCCACCGCTTCGGCCCCGACATTGATTAAATTACAACTAGAACCGCAACCGAAGAGTTTTCCCGCGGCGATGAAAATCGTCGGTGTTGAAGCGGTTCCTGAAACCTTGACACCTTTTTTGGGCTTACCGGAGGCGTCATTGGTAGTCACCTGGGTGACGACGAGGTTGGCGCAGTTGTTAACGCCGTTCATTCTCGCCGCGTCGCAGGCGGCGTTTTGCGCAGCCGCAAGACCGCCAGTATCGATCTCTGCCGCGGCTGCGAGCGCCGCCGAATCGACCGTTCTGAGCAGCTCCGCTCTGAGAAGATACGCCCGGCCCCCGTCACTAGCCAGCCCAACGAAAAAAAGCAGCAGGGCAAATGCTAAGGTGAGAAAAATCACCGCTTGGCCTTTTTCGTTTAACCTTTTCATAGTCATGCTCCCTGTCACAATCTCCTTGGATTACTGTCGTTGCCCATCACCCCACAACGTCCATAAAAACCGTTCGTCGATAAAATATACCGGGCGCCAGAACACCAATGAAGGCCTCCACCGGCGTTAGTTTACTCGGGGCATAATCGTAGAAGACTTCGACAACATGGAGGGTAAGTCCCTGGGTGGACAAATTTTTCACTTCCGGTAACTTCACATAGGCGCAGTCGCCGTCATTGCCGACTGCGCTGGCTTGGTTCAACGTCCCATACTGCCAGGTGATACTGCCGGCCCAACCGGTATTGGCGCGCCGAATTCTATAGTTGTCGGGTTGGCCATTCTTCATTGGACCGCCGGCGCACGCGCCCGGCGCGGTGTCCCACTCGACTATCGAGTAATAGATTTTAAATTGACTTGGTCCCGTGCTTCCCGTGCCGGTAGTCTTGATGACCGGGCTAGCTTTGCCGATCACCATGGCTAAATCCGCGTTGACGGCCGATGTCCACGTCGTAGTTCCTTTGACCCCGCCTTCTCGCGACGCAATATTGGCGGCTTCACGGGTCAAATGAGTTAAAACGAGATAGGAGTTGATCATGTTGCAGGTCTCGATGACTGCGAAGCCTATCCCTACGAGCATCGGGACGATCAAAGTCATCTCGACCAAGCTCTGACCGCGGTTCGAACGAAAATATTTACGCATAGAGTACACAATGACCTCGCCAATCGGTTAATTATACGGCTCGTTTTTCCAAGTCGTGTTAGCGCTAAGCGTGACCGGGCTCGGCAAGATATGGTTGAACATGCCGGTAAACCAGCCTTTTTGGTAGGTCGCGGTCAGCGTCACGGTTTGCCCAGCCCCACCCGCAGCCTCGGCGCAACCACCGATCCACGACAGCGTGAGATGAGAAGAAACATTCGTGCATGAAATACCGGTAGCTATGAGATTGTTGCAAAACTTATTTTGCACGGCTTCCAGACGGGCGTTGGGATTCTTGCCGCTAAAATCGGTCCCCTGGCCGGTGATCATGTAACGGCCGGCTTCCGCTATGGCATGCTGCAAGGTTATCTTCGTGTAAAGCATGTGAGAAAATTCCACGATGGCCATCAGCACCGTGTAGAAAAATAGAAAACCAAAGGTCAGCTCGACTGCACCTTGGCCGGTTGCGCGACCCAACCGCCTCAATGCTTTCGAAAACAAATACTTTTTCCTCTTCATATCTCCCTCGTCACCGACAAAACAATTTTGCGCCATGACTTTTTTCTCTAACGACGAAAAGGCAGAAGGGCAAAACCAGGGCCAGCAGCGAATCGCTCGAGGGGCTGGCAGATCGCGATCATCCACGACAATTGCTGAGCGAGTATTTCGTTTTTGGTAAGAATAACCGGCAAGCAGTGACAGAAAGGTCAGAAGGGGTTAATGATGATGCGCAGAATATATGCGTGCTTATGATTATTTGACGCTCGCTGGGAGGGACGGATGCGCGGCGGCTTCACTCGTGCAAGTGAACTTGATCCCTTGCTCAACACATTAAGCTCGGGACTGGCGGCCCGACACTCTTTTTCTTACGGTGCGATCGGGCGGCCGGGGGGGGCCGAATATAACGATAAAAATTGCCAAATTCTTCTTGGACTTGCAGAAATCTCGCCGCGTTGTTCATCTGATACCCGCGTTCTTAAGTGGCTTGAATTCTTTCCCGATGGGATACACTATGCCGTTTGTTTGGGAAACCGCCGATACAGCCGTACGATCCACCAAACCAGCGCCAGCGAAAACCCGATTAGAATTGATGAGAAGATTGGCAGCGGTAGCGTCGGTGGCCGGGTATGATTGGCGAGGAGAATCGTGTAGTGCATGCCCAGCATCATCATAACGATCAAGCAGCCGAGCCGCTTGCCGTGGGCGTTTAAGTAATCCAACGACTCATCGCGGCGCTCCGCCGACAACCAGTAGTCGCGGTTGGGCACATTGGTCCACTGAGGAAACTTGCGCGGCAACGTGCCGACGACGAAACTGACAAAGGCGGAGATGCCGATCATAAACGACAACATAAACAACAAATAAAAATTTCGGCTCATCCAGCCGTTGGCCAAATTGCCGGCTCCAAAGTGAGTCGCGACCCTGTCGGGTAGATAGCGCGTCGTGTAAATCACAAAGACGACCGCAAAAACGGTTAGACAGGTCAACGCAACTAGCGCGCCGGTCGGGTTGTCTCGTTGCACGGTTAATCTCCCTGTTCCCTTTAAGTGAAGATTCTATCGCAGTTTTTGCATAAAGCCTTCCTTCTCGATCTCGTCGAGCAGGCTCATGTCGACGAACTCGGCGGGACTGCGCTGCGGCGCGTTCATTTCCCTGAGAATATTCTTTAAGCCTTCCAAATTCGTGCGCGGCACGGCGTCGGTCCGGCGCGCGAAGAACTCGTAGGTCGCCTCGATTGCTTCGAGGTCGTCGACGCGGAGATATTTTTTGAGAATCTTAATGCTGCCTTCCCGGTTGGTGCGAATGAAGTGAATCGATTCGATCTCCGACCTGAGCAGGTTTTTCGCCAGGGGCCGTTGCTTTTCAATTAAGGCGCGGGTGAGGATTACCGAGGTATTGGGATAAGCGCTAAACTCGCTCATGTCGGCGAGCACATTCATGCCCCGTTTGCGGGCGATATGGATTTCCGGGTAGGAAAGTATCGTCGCGTCGATATGCCCCAGGGTCAGCGCCAATAGCCGCGCATTGGTCGCGCCGGACTGCAGAATCGTTACCTGACGTGGATCGATTTTCCAGGCGCGCAGCGCCCATTGGACGCCGGTGTCGTTGGAGCCGCCGAAGCGCAGAATGCCGATCTTCTTGCCGATCAACTGCTGCGCTGTTTTGATCTCCGGCCGGGAGACAATTTCCGCTGCCATGCGATTCTCCGACGTTGCCACCATCGTAATCGGTGCCCCACGCAACGCCGCTCCGATCGCCGCGGACGCCGAGTTATGACTCATCTGAATGCTGTTGGCGAGTAGCGCTTGCATGCCGAGGGCGCCGCCGCTGATCAATAACGGTTCGATGTCGAGACCGTATTTCTTGCCGATCTCGGCTTCTTTATTTACCCAGACCGGCAACTGGTAACCGGCGACGCCGCCGTAGCCGACGTAGATTTTGGTTAGATCGGCGGCGGAGGCTTGACCAATTGACGCACTCCCGAACCAGCCGACAGCATGGATAAAGCGCAGTGCCGCGGTAATCCAAAATCTCCCCTTACCCCTCTTTTTCAAAGGGGGGAATACTTTCCCGCGCGACAACCTCGCCCTTTGAAAAAGGGGGATCGAGGGAGATTTTCTTCCGGGCGAATAAGTAAAATTCACGCTGACCTCGATTGAGAGATATCAACTGACGACATATCGACTCAGTTCTCGGCTAAACTCCAATCCCAGCCCCGGCTTCGTCGGCACGATCAATTCGCCGTTCACCGGCACGGGCACTTCTTCAAAGAGGCGAAAAGACCAGGGCATGTATTCCACCGTCAATCCATTGGGAATCGCCGAGATGAGATGAACGTGAATCTCCGGCAACAAATGACTGACCACGGGAAGATTGAATGCTTCCGCTAGCGCTGCAACCTTCATCCAGTTCGATATGCCGCCGACGCGGATCAGATCGATCATGATGATGTCGGCCGAGTGCGCTTCGATCATATGGCGAAACGGCGTGATACCGTACAAACATTCGCCGCTGGCCAATGGCGTTGCTAGCGCATCGGCGACCCGCGCCAAGCCGCTGTAGTCGTCATGCACCGTGACGTCTTCGAGCCAGAAAAAATGCACGTCCTCGACGCGCCGGCCGATATCGATCGCTTGGTTGACCGACCAGCGCTGATTGATGTCGCACATAAGATCGACATCGGCACCGACCGCCTCGCGCGTGAGCCGGGCGCGCTCGACTTCTTTTGCCGGCGTCGTCTCGCCGGGTAACGCCATCTGGGTTTTCATCTGCTTAAAACCTCTCTCGACGAGAGTCCGGCAGGCTTTGAGCAAATGATCGAGCGGATAGGCGCGCACCAGCGCACCGCTGGCATAGGCCGGCACCCGCTCGCGCAGACCACCCAGCATGGTTCCAAGCGCTTGGCCAAGATATTTGCCTTTAATATCCCACAGCGCCATGTCGATGCCGGCGATCGCGACAGTTAGAATACCGCCGGGACCGGCGCTGGCGCCGGCGTTGCGCAATTTCTGCGTGAGCGCTTCGATGCGCAGCGGATCTTCGCCGACGATCATTTCGCCAAGCTGGTCGATCGCATGTTTAAGCGTGGCGCTCAGCGCGCCGCCAAAAAATGCCGCGCCGATGCCCTCGATACCGTCGGCGGTCTCGATCTTAACCGTCACGAACATATTATGGGTGCGATTATAGGCCGGTCCGTCGGCCAGAGGCTCATCGAGCGGCAGGCGCACGACCTGCGATGTAATTGACTTGATCTTCATCAATCCTCCAAAACGCGGCGCTTTGTCCCACAGTTTCTCTTGCTCCCTGAGCGCGATGTTTGCAATAGGAATACGCCGCGCACGATTCGAGATATACGCCGCTGCCCGCTTCTGTTACAATCGCCGTATTACACAGCCGTGATCCCATGCCCGCCGAAGAAATCCGTTCTTACTTGCACCGGCTCCGTCCCCATCTGGTCACCAGCGTGGTCTTTTTCGCTGCCGGCTTGGTGATCGGCTTGATGATCGTCAATCGTTTCCCGCAGATGGCCGATAGCTTTGAAAGCTCTCTGGCCAGTTTTACAAAAGTTTTTCGGGGCTTGCCTAAACTCCAACTCGCTGCCGCCATTTTTGTCAACAACACGGTAAAAACCCTGGCAATGATTTTCCTCGGCACTTTGTTGGGCGTGATTCCGGCGTTCTTTCTGATCGCTAATGGCGCGGCGCTCGGCATGGTCTTGAGCCTCTCGGGCCAGACGCGCGGGGTCTGGGTCTCTTTGTTGAGCGTGCTGCCCCATGGGATTCTTGAACTCCCAGCGGTTTTTCTCGGAACCGCCATCGGCATCATGATGGGAACCTCGATCGCGCGCAAACTTTTCGCCAAGTCCACAACCAAGATCGGCATAGAGCTTGGTCACGCGCTGAAATTTTTCTGTAGCGTCATCGTACCGCTCTTGTTCGTCGCGGCCATGGTCGAGACCTATGTGACGTCGGCCCTGGTAACCCGCTAGAATCCTTTTGTTGCCGCCGCTCACCGACCGCCTATTTAAGAAGATTCAGCCCGCAGTGGCGCACCAGCAGCGAGGTGACTTCCTTGAGCCTTGCGGCGGAATATTCCGGCCCATCGGTGAGATGGCCCCACACCGGCGCCGGCCAGCAGGGATCGCCTGGTTTTCTGCCGACGACGTGAAGATGAAGCTGCGGCACGACGTTGCCGATGGCGGCGAAGTTGGTTTTCGGAAAGTGGAGGATCTTTTTAACGAAGTCGGAAACCGCCGCCGCTTCATTGATCGCCGTCGTGCGCAGCTTTACCGGCAGGTCGAACAGGTCGCGCGCGTCAGTCTCGGGCACCAAGATAAACCAAGGCAGCGCGCCATTTTTATGCAGCAAAAGATGACAGAGAGCAAATTTTCCGAAGGTGTGGCAATCGGCCAACAACTGGGGATGAATTTTGAATTGGTCCATCGATGGTTGTCCGTACGATAACCGCATTACATAGGAAGAAAGCGCTGTACCGGCAATTGCGTGGATCGGCTCCTGCCGCGCGACACTACAATGCGACGACCTTTTGCACCACTGCCGGTCTTTCTTTCAGGGTCTTCAAGTTGGTGAACAGCGAACTGTAGATAAACGGCAAACCGAGATCGTTGGGTTGTCAGTGACCTTCCTTGTCGAGCAGCGCACGCTTACGATCCACGCCCCAGCGATAACCGGACAAGCTGCCGTCAGTCTTGACCACGCGATGGCATGGAATCGCCACAGCCAGAGCATTTGCCGCGCACGCCCGTGCCACTGCTCTCACCGCTTTAGGCAAGCCTATCCGCTGAGCAATTTCACTATAAGTTGCCGTCGATCCGGCTGGGATATCCCGCAGGGCTTGCCAAACCCGCTGCTGGAACGCAGTTCCTCGGATATCGAGAGGTAGAGCGAGTCCGCGCGCGGGATCGCCGACGAAGCCGACGACCTGCGACACCAGTTGCTCGAACTCGCCGTCGCCACCAACGAGATCGGCTTTGGGAAAGCGATCCTGGAGATCGCGCGCCAGCGTTTCGGGATCGTCGCCTAAGAGGATCGCGCAAACACCCCGCTCGGTCTTGGCGACTAGAATAGATCCGAGGGAGCACTCGCCGATAGCGAAGCGTATTTCAGTACCGGCGCCGCCGGTGCGAAATTTCGTTGGTGTCATGCCCAGTATTTTATTGGACTGCTCGTAAAAGCGCGCGCTCGAATTGTATCCCGCGCCGTAAATAGCCGCCGTGACCGAGCGATTCCGGCCCAGCTCATCTCTCACGCGCGTCGCGCGATGCGCCACGGCGTAGCCTTTCGGGGTAAGGCCCGTGATGGATTTGAAGAGCCGGTGAAAATGATACGGGCTGAGCGCCGCATGATTCGCCAATTCTTCGAGCGGCGGCACGGAGTCCGAACTCTCAATCAAGCGGCAAATATTCGCAACTGTCTTCGCATGTTGTTCAAGCAGCGGCGGCTCCTTGGGTTTACAGCGCTTGCACGGACGAAAGCCGGCGCGCTCGGCGTCCTCGCTGCTCGCGTGAAACTGAACGTTCTCCGGCCTCGCCAGCCGCGCCGCGCAGGACGGCCGGCAGTACACCCCGGTGGTTTTGACCGAGTAATAAAATTCCCCGTCCGCCATCGGATCGTGGGTGGCGAGCAATTGCCAACGAGGGTCGTCTTCCGTTGAAGTTACGAGCCGCGCATTTTTTGCTGACGGACTCATGGTCGCTCCTTTCAATCATATTACCCATGAATCTAGCAACGACGCGAGCCTCTCGCACTCCGGTTCTTGCGGTCAAATTCGAAATTCCGCGACCTATTCGCAAGCGACTCATGCTAGGAAGCCCAAGGAAGATGAAGTGTGCGAGGGCTAAGGTGTGAGACTTTATTTCTCGATTTTCTTATTCAACTTGCCGATCTCCCGTCGAAGCGTCTCGTCCTCGGCTGTCGCTCGCCGAGTCGTTCGATCGACCTACGACACAACTTTCTGCCGTTGCCCCGTCTGTGAAGCGCGCACGATGACATCCAGCATTCGGTGGCGGCGCACCGCGTGATCGAAGTCGGGCAAGTTGGGATCATCGTTCGAGCCGGTGCGTATCGCTTCGGCAAACTTGACCCACATCTGGCCCACGTCGTACGCCGGACCGCCATCGCGCACGGCTTGCGGCACCCACGTGAACCTTTCCGGCACGGGCAACTCTTTGAGCGCCTTGTCGTCTTTGTGTCCCCCCATGATCTTGCGCCGGCGCTCCTCGCCGCCCTCGCCGCCGCCGATCATCGACAGCGTGCCGTCCCTGCCGTAAATCTCGAAGCGGTGGCCGCTGCCGTGGTACGGATGTACGCCGCAACAGGCATTGACGATAGCACCGTTTTCGAGCCGACCCTGAACCATGATGTTGTCGGGCGAGGTGACATCCACGTATTTTTCCGTGTCGGTCTCGAACCACTGCGGCACCTGCGTACTAACGATCGCGGACACTTCGGTTAGCTCGCCGACCACCATGCACATGGCGTCAAGCACGTGACCGAACGTAATCGTCAGCGTGTTCGCGCCCAGCGTCACATCGCGCTGCCAGGTGCGATCCGCGGTGCGGGTCAACACGCCGCTGCCCATCAGCATCATGTTCACCGATAGCACCTGTCCGACGTAACCTTGCTGGATTAGCTCGCGCATATACAGATAAGCGGGCGACGCACGACGCTGCAAGCCGACCATGGTGCGCAGGTTTTTCTGGCGCGCCAGCGCGGCAAGGATTTCGGCCTCTTTGGTATTCGCGCCGAGGGGCCATTCGCAGAAGACATGCTTGCCCGCATTAATGGCGTTTTTGCTAAGCTCATAGTGCGCCGGCACGCGCACCGCGACCGCCACTGCTTCGACCTGCGTGTCAGCGTTCAACGCCTTGTCGCTACCGTACGCGCGCGTCACGCCGAACTTATCCGCCGCTGCCTGCGCCGTATCCGCATGCGCCGTGCACACGGCATAGAGTTCAGCCTCGGCCACACCCTTCAGCGCCGGCACATGCGCCCGCGGCCCCCATCTGCCGCCTGCTCCGATGAGGCCTACGCGTAATGGATTGGATTGCGTCATTGTTTTCCTCTTTATGGCAGCGGGCAAGTGCCTAACGAAAAGCTTGAGCGGCGCAGGCCAAGAGCGTAACAGGAAACTCCGCGACGTTTCACCGCGTCCGCTTCGAAGCGCCTGTTACGCCGCTGTTAGCCGGACTTTCCCGACCTTGGCGAGTTTCACATGCCGCTTGGCTTGCCAGAGATCGTGGTTGTACTGCATGGCAAGCCAACTCTCCGGAGAACGGCCAAGAGCCTTGGAAAGGCGCAGCGCCATTTCAGGGCTGATACGGCTAGTACCCGTAAGAATGCGATTCAGCGTTGAAGCAGCCACACCGAGCGTCCCGGCCAGCGCGCG
>CAYZJE010000283.1:0-8107 GCA_964478485.1 uncultured Syntrophobacter sp.
AGCGACGCGGCGGAGGCGAAGCTAACGGTGGACGGGATTGTTCAGGGCGCAAAAAGGGAGGGGAAGCTCTCCTGGGCTTCGAACTTGGTCGACGAAGAAGTGGTCGCGCTCAACAAAGCCTTCCAGAAAGAGTACTCGTTCATCAAGAGCGTCGAGTACACGCGCATGCGCGGCCCGGAAGAGAATGAAAAGCTCTTGTCCGAGATGCAGTCGGGAGTCTTCTCCCACGACATGGTGCATGTGGGCGAAGACCTGATCCCGCGTTTTCAAAGCCTGGGATTTCTCGTCGACCCGATCGACTGGAACGGTTTGTTCAAGATCGACCCGCGGATGATTCATCCGCGCCGCTTTGGGGTATCGATAGCGAATACTCTGGCGGGCATCATGTACAACAAAAATAAGGTGCCAAAGGAAAGCATCCCGAAAAGCTGGAATGACTGCCTCAATCCGTTCTTCCGCGGCAAAATGGCCACGGAAGTGCGACCGCAGCAGTTCACCGAACTCGCCGCGGATAAGGGCGAGGAGTGGGCGATGGACTTCGCCAAGAAAATCGCCGCCAACAAGCCGAAATGGGTGAGCAGCGGCACGGCGGCTCTGACGCTGATCGTTGCCGGTGAAATACTCATGCTCTGTCCGACCAGCTACGGCACTTGGTATCGGCAAGCGAGCCGCAATCCCAACTTCCCCGTCGGCTGGGCGTTCCCTGAAGGGACAATCTTGGGCGACCGCGGACTGATTCTCTCTCCGATGAAAGGGGCGGGCAGTCCCAACACCGCGATCTTATTCGTTGGTTGGGCCGCGACCAAGGGGTTGACCAATCTCGATACCGGGCGCGAGAGTTTGTTTCATCCGGAAACCAAGCTGGGCACGCAGATGAAGGGGCGCCAGATTAAAGTCGCGGATTGGGATGCTGTGGCTCAGGCTGAACGAGTGTCGAAGAAAATCGTCGAGATCTGGGGCTTCCCTAGGGCAGAAAAATAGTTCCGACCGTCACTTAGTCCTCGGGTGGTGTTAACCCCCCCTGGTCTCGAAGTACCGTCGTTTCTTTGTCCTTGATCAGCATCTCTTAGCAACATCGCTCGATCTCCGGAGTTTACCCTTCATCATGCGAGGCTGGCGGACAGATGACAAAACGTCGAGGTTTCGTTTCGATGCCGCGACCATCTGCCTCGTGCTCGCCTGTCTGCTGGTGCTGTGGCTGGTCGTGCTGCCGATGGCACTGCTGGTTCTCAATAGTTTTCGCATCGGTCCGCCGTCCTTTTTTGGCGGCACTTGGACACTGCGGAATTACATCGCGGCCTTCAGCAATGATTTTTTCCTAAGCGCGCTTTCCAATACGGTTATCTTCTCAGTTGTCGCTACGGCGGGCGGGCTCGCTACGGCGATCCTGTTTGCTTGGCTGATTGAGAGGAGCGATATGCCGTTTCGCGGCGCCGCTTGGGTGATCATGCTGCTTCCCTTAGCCATGCCCGGCGTCATCTTCGCTCTGACTTGGATGTTGTTGCTGATGCCGGAAGTTGGTTTGCTAAATATCGTAATTCGTTGGTTCCTCAGTTATTTTGGTTTTTCTTTGGAGCGCGGTCCTTTCGATATCCAATCGTTGTCGGGGATCGTTTTCCTCGGTTGGTTGCGCGGCATCAGCACGATCTTTCTGATGATCGTCGGCGTGTTTCGCATGATGGACCCGCGCCTCGAAGAGGCCGGACGCTTGTCGGGTGCCAATCCCTGGACGGTTTTTCGCAGAGTGACATTGCCGCTCGCCGGTCCCGCGCTATTTGCCGCCGGGATTTATTCGTTCGTCGATCATCTCGACTCTTTCGAGGGGCCTTTGGTGTTGGGACTGGCAGCGCGCATCTTCGTGTTGAGCACGTTGATCTATTTCACTTCGCGTTATAATGCGCCCTTTGATTACGGATTGAGTGCTGCCTATTCGGTATTCTTCATGGCAATTATGGCAGTGCTTGCGGCGTTTTACCTGCGCTCCATCAGTCATTCGGAACGTTTCGCAGTCATCACGGGCAAAGGCTTTCAGCCGATTCGTTACCGGATCGGACGCTGGCGCTTCGCTGCGCTGGGGCTGTTTGCGCTCTATTTTTCTCTCACGATCCTGGCGCCGCTCTTCATCCTCGCCTGGGCATCGCTTTTGCCGTTTTACGTGGTGCCATCGATCGAGGCGATGAAAACCGCTTCGTTGCAAAACTATTTCGATTTATTCCGCCATCCGCGCTTCGTCAAAGACCTGGTCAACACCGTGAGCGTCGCGCTCGCTACCGGCTGCGCCACCATGATCGTGGCATTTCTGATTTCCTGGATTTCCGTGCGCACCCGGTTTCGCGTGCGCTTTCTTCTCGACGGACTGACGTTTGTTTCTTACGCCATTCCCGGCGTCGTGGTGGCACTAGCGATGGTGTTTGTCTATCTCCAGCCGCCGTTTCGCTACTTCGGCATCTATGGATCGACGTGGATCATCGTGCTTGGGTTGATGACACAATATTTGGCCTTCGCCACACGCACCACCAACGCCGGCTTGCTGCAAATCCACAAAGAATTGGAAGAGGCCGCCTTGGTCTCGGGTGCGAGCCGGTTGCGAACGATGTGGATTATCACCGCTCGGCTAATGATCGCGTCATTAGTCGCCGGTTGGGTCTGGGTCGTCGCCCATGCGTCGAGGGCTTTCGGCATGCCACTGGTGCTGTCGGGAAAAAGCAATGAGCTGTTATCGGTCTGGCTTTGGATCCACTGGCAGGACGGCTTCATACCACAAGCGTCGGCCATCGGCGTGATTCTGATCCTCATGACCGCGGTCATTGGATTAGGCGCGCGCAAACTTCTGGCGCGCACCCAGCTGCCAGGGATGGGCGGTTAATAAGTTCTCCGTCTGTAGAATTTCGATTCGTGTCTGTGGTAATCGGAATTACGTCAAGATTAAGACAATGTCGCGAGATAGGGAGGTCTCATGGAACGCACTACGGAATTCGTCGCTCGCTTTATCAGCGAGCTTAAATATGAAGATATTCCGCGCGAGGTGATCGAGCGCGCTAAGCGACAGATTCTCGATGTCATCGGCGTCGCCTTGGCCGGCAGCACCCAGGAGGTCGGCAAGATCGCGCTCAAGTTCGTCGAGCGCACCGGCGGCACGCCGGATTGCACGGTGTGGGGCACGAAGTTGCGCACTTCGGCGCCCCAGGCGGCGTTCGCCAACGGCATTTTCTGCCACGCTACGGATTACGACGACATGTGGTTGCCAGGCGCTCATCCGACCGGCGTGACGTTTCCGGCGACGCTCGCCGTCGCCGAATCGATCCACGCATCGGGACGGCAACTGTTGGTTGCGCAGGTGGCGGCGTACGAGATCACTGGCAAGCTTCATGTCTGCGCCGACAAGCGCGCTGGCTGGCATCCGACGCCGGTGTTCGGCACTTTTGGCGCGGCCACCGGGGTAGCGAAGCTATTAAATTTAGACCCGCGCCGGGTGCAGCTCGCCCTTGGCATCGCTTCGTCTGAAGCAAGCGGCATCGGTGCGCATAGCGGCACGATGACCAAACCGTTTCATTCTGGCCATGGCGCGCGCAACGGCGTGGTCGCGGCGATGCTCGCCGCCGATGGCTTTACTGCCAATCCAAACGTGCTCGACGGCGTGTTCTTTGAGACCTTCTTTGGCAACGGGTCGAACGAGAATTGGCAACTGACCGCGACGCTGGGCAAGCCTTTTCATCTGGCGACCCCGGGCATCGGCGTCAAGATGTATCCGAGCGGCTACCACCTGCATCACCCTTTTGAAGCAGCATTGAAGCTGGTCAAGCAGCACCACATTCAGGCTGGCCAGATCAGCGCGATTGAGATCATCGTGCCGCGCCGCGGTCATTTTAACCGGCCCACCGTGGGCACGGGATTAGAAGGAAAATTTTCCTATCAGTATCACGTCGCCATGGCGATCCTGGATCAGCAGTTGACCATCGAGAGCTTTCACGATGAGCGCGCTTTGGCCGACGACGTGCAACAGCTGCTCAAAAAAATGACCGTGCGCGTCGATGCGGCGATTCCGATTAATTCGGATATCGTTTACGAAACCGTTGTAATCAAGCTCACCGACGGCAGGGAAGTGAACGCCTCGGAGCCGCTGCCGCGCAGCCACTGGCGCTATCCGTTGCCGCGCGAAGAATGGGTCGGAAAGTTTCGCGCCAACGCCACGCGCGTGCTGCCAGCAGCGAACATTGAAAAGATCATCGCGACGGTGGACAAGCTTGAAGAAGCAGCCGACGTGAATGCTTTGACAGACTTGTTAAGGCTTTAGAGGGGATATACTCGGAGTCGGATGGTTCTCCCGCAAAGGCGCAAAGACGCAAAGGTGACGGGCCGAGGCCCGTCATCCCGAGCGAATGCGAGGGATCTAAGAAAGATTTCTCCCTTCGGTCGAAATGACAAGGAGTCTTCCGGTCCGAACTTAGCGCGACACACTATGAGGAGTTGATATGGCGAATAAGCTGAATATTACTGAAACATTGAGCAACTACATCGTTAGCGATCAGGCGAGCCGATTGCCGGCGCCGGTCGTCGAGCGCGCCAAGATTCATATTCTCGACACGCTCGGCGCGATGATTTCCGGAGTTGAGCTCAAACCGGGAAAGGTCGCCGTCGATTTCGTGCGCAGTCAGGGCGGGCCGGCGCAAGCGACGGTGGTCGCCACCGATCTGCGTACGAGCGCTATGCTCGCTGCGCTCGCCAACGCCATGACGGCCCATGCGGATGAGACCGATGACGCTCATTTCCCCACCGTGACCCATCCCGGTTCGGTCATATTACCGGCGAGCTTGGGCATCGCGGAAATGCGCCATCGCTCGGGGCGCGAGCTCATTAACGCTGTCGTCTTGGGCTACGACGTGATGTGCCGGATCAACAAAGCCTTCGATCGCGCCTGGATGGGCAAGCGCGGGCTCCACGCCGGATCGCTCTGCGCGATTTTTGGCGCGGCGGCGGCGGCGAGCCGTTTGTTAGGCGCCAATGCTTTGCAGGTGCGCCACGCCCTGGCGCTAGCTGGCTCGCAGGCGAGCGGCATCAATACGTGGCGTCAAGATCCAGAACATATCGACAAAGCGCTCTGTTTCTCGGGCGCGCCGGCGCGCAACGGCGTCAGCGCGGCGCTGATGGCCGACGCCGGATTCACCGGCACAGCAAGCGTGTTCGAAGGCGAGGAAAATTTTTTCAAAGCGATTTCCGAAGAGTCACGGCCGGAAGAAACGGTCAAAGAATTAGGCTCGCGTTACGAACTGCTCGACACTAGCATCAAAAAATATCCCGCCGGGCAGCCCATCCAAGCGACGCTGGAGGGTTACTTCCGGCTCGTCAAAGAACATCGCATCGACGGCCGGCAAATTCGCAAGATCGTCGTGCGGCTACCCGATACCCAAGCGCGCACGATCAACGATCGCCACATGCCCGACGTGAATTGCCAGTACATGCTGGCGGTAGCCATGCTCGACGGCAAAATCGATTTCCAGAACTCCCATGATTTCGAGCGCATGCATGACCCACAGGTGCTCGATTTTAAGAAGCGGGTCGAAATCATCGCCGACGCCGAACTCACCAAGATCTTTCCCGCCGTGCGCTCGGCCATCGTCGAGATCGACACCGGCGATGGCGGCCATTTTAAAATCCTGCTCGATCGCATGCCGGGAGCGCCCTACAATCCTCTTTCCGCCGCCGAGGTGGAAGAAAAATTTCTCATGCTGAGCGTGCCGGTGATGGGTGAACAGCGCTCCAAGGCGATTGTCGAGTCGGCGCGCGATTTGGAAAACCTGAGCGATGTCGCGCGACTTGCGAGTCAACTGAGTCTGTGATTTGTTTCGCTCAGTTTCATACGAAACACGGGAGGTTCACTGTGTATATTTCTAACAGGTTGCTAAAAGAAGTCGGACCATGCTTCGACAAGCTCAGCATGACCGGAATTATTACAACCATTTCAAGTATCACTCCGTTCGTCCTGAGCTTGTCGAAGGACTCCGAAAGGATTTTTCGGCAACCCGCTGGGAAAACGAAATCGTTGCTCTCTGCCATTGTGTTATTCCTCGGAATTCCTGCCGCGCTCAACGCTGCGGCGCCCGCCGCGCTGCAGAAGGCTAAGCAGGATGCCGAAGCGAAAGGGTTTATTTTCGAAACTAGCCGCGACGAAATCGTCGCCAAGGCGCGCAAAGAGGGCAAGTTGCGAGTGCTGACTTCCCTGGAAATGGAAAGTTTGAAGCCGGTGTCCGAAGCTTTTAGGAAAAAATATCCGTTTCTCGAACTGCGCGCCGAGGAGATCGCCGGCACGGATACTTATCAGCGCATGCTGTTGGAGATGAAATCCGGCGCGGCGAGCGGCTGGGATGTGAACTACTTGACGACGGATTATTACGACGACTACTTTCCCTTCCAAAAGAAGTTCGACGTTCTCGGCATGGCGCAACAAGGCGTGCTGCAGATGCCGCTAGGGATGATCGACCCGGTCAATCGCAACATCGTTTCCTACAGCACCAACACCCAAGTGGTGGCCTACAACAAGAAACTAATTGCTGAGGACAAGGTGCCCAACACCTGGGAAGATTTCTTGAAGCCTGAATTCAAAGGGCGAAAATTCCTCGTCGACATTCGGCCGCAAGAGGTAGCCAATCTGGTGCCCGCTTGGGGGTTGGAAAAGACAATGCAATTCGCCAGAGCGATCGCGGCGCAGGAGCCGATCTGGATCCGCGGTCACTCGCGTATTCTCGCGGCCATGGTCGGCGGCGAGTATGCGATGTTATTGGGCGCCAATCTCAATAGCACGAAGCGGGCCATGGCTAAGGATCGCACCGGGTCGTTGGATTATAAGGTCGTGGAGCCCGTGCCGATTCGGATCGCCGATCATGAGGCTGTCTTGGCGAAAGCCGGGTCGCCCTACGCCGGCCTTCTCTGGCTGGAGTTCATTGCCAGCGCTGAAACTCAGAACATCATCAATCGCGACGATAAAGGCTCGGTGTTTTTTCCAGGCACGACACCTTATCAATTGACCCAGGGAAGAAAAGTTACGCTGGTAGGTTGGGAACATGCTCCCAAGCTCGAAGAGCTGCAAAAGAAAGTTTTTGAGGCGTACGGCTTTCCCAAAGCTCAGGCGGTGGGCGCGAAGTAAATGAGGGAAAGTTGGCCGCAAAGAACGCAAAAAAAGAGACCGGAATATCTCCCGCAAAGGCGCTAAGGCGCAAAGTAAAAGAACAATTGTCATTTCGACCAAAGGGAGAAATCTTTTTCAGATCCCTCGCCTCGGCTCGGGATGACGGGCACGGCCCGTCACTTAGCGTCTTTGCGCCTTTGCGGGATAACATCCGGTTTCCGAAATCTTCGTGGTGAGAAATTTCGTTACTGCCCGGCGCTACTTGGCCTCGGCGCGCGGGAAACCGTAGGCTTTGATGATGTCCTCTTCGTATTTGCCCATTTTGGGAAAGTGCTCCCAGGCCAGCACGGATACTTTTTTACCGCGGGTCAATTTTTCGTGCACCGATCCCGGAGTATAGATGGTGGCGGCGAGATCGACGTCATCGAGGATTTTTTGCCCTTCGGCGCTGGCTTGGAACTCGAGCCAGAGCAGCGCGGCGTGCGGACTGGCCGCGGCGTTTAACACTGCTTGCACTTCGCTAAAGCGCGCCGGCACCGGCTCGACCACTTTGACTTCGAGAATGCCGCGCGGATCGCGCGTCGCCTTGGCCGACTTGTAGTTCGGACCGAGGATGATTGGATATTCACCGGCAGTCATTTGAGTCAGCTGGCGCGCTTCGCCGCGATACCAGATGGGTTGTTGCGCCGCCAGTTTTTTGGCGAACTCGACGGTTTTCTCCAGCCCCCAGAGCGGAACCAGGGCAGCGAGCGGTTTGGGCCGGACATCGAGCAGGAATTTTTTGCCTTTGAACTCGGGCGCTAAGAACCCTTCCCAACTATCCGGCACTTTGTCCGCGCTCATCATCTCTTTGTTGAAAGCGATCACTTGCATATTGCTCTGGATCGCGACGACGAGGCGGTTCGCAGGATCGATCAATTTCGGCGAGATTTGCAGCACGCCCTGCTCGGCCATGCCCAGGATGTCAAACTTTTTTTGGAACGG
>CAYZJE010000284.1:0-4157 GCA_964478485.1 uncultured Syntrophobacter sp.
CTAAAGCCATTCAAGCTTAAGCTCAGTCTCGCACCCATCGAAGAACCCAAGCGTCGCCGCGCCGCATAGGCGATCTGGGCGACAGGGGGGCATGGTGTAAAGAATTCACGCCTTCCTGAACAACGCTATCACTTCTGCGCCAGCTTTCAGTCCGTCCAGATAATCGGCCCACGCTTGCATCATCCTACGACGCTCGGGCAAGTGCTCTGCAAAATTGTAAGCCGCACTCACCGCGTTGCGTTCCGCGTGGGCGAGTTGACGCTCAATCACTTGATGGTTCCAGCCTTGTTCATGTAGGAGTGTCGACGCCATGCTACGAAAACCGTGGCCGGTCATTTCGTCCTTCGTGTAGCCCATGCGGCGCAGTGCGGCCAGGACGGCGTTTTCGCTCATCGCGCGCTCATACGTGCGGGCACTCGGAAATACATAGCGCGGGGCACTGGACCTTGCCAAAAATTCCCGGTTTGTTAGAGGCTCGAATTCGCGCAAAATTTCCACGGCTTGACGCGACAGCGGGACGATATGTTGCTCGCGCATCTTCATCCGCTCGCCTGGGATGCGCCATTCAGCTTTTTCGAGATCGATCTCTGGCCACTGTGATTTGCGCAATTCACCAGGTCGCACGACCACTGATAAACACGTGCTTTATTGTTGAAACTTACGATGGACCGCTTCGCCGCCAAATAAGAGGGAGGTGAATTGCTTACGGCGATGGTATGAGAACACAGATTACCCCGAAGTGGTGGTGGGTAAAGCGCGTTCAATTTGTCGCGTCAGGTCCTGATTCTCTTTTACCAGGATCACCTGATCCGCTTCATGGTTTAGCCAATCCATCGACTCTTTTATTCTATGAGCATCCTTTACTCGAGGCGACTGAACGGTGACAACGTGCTTGTGGTTACTGAATCCATTCCCGGATGCGCGGATGACGTTAATATCCATAGCGATTGCCTTGGACAGTGCTATTTGTTCATCGGGTCGCTTCTTAGACAACAACGACAACGGATGCCATAAAGCTTTATGATGTGGCCCCACTGTCCTTATCCCCACATTCACAACGACATCACCGAATTTCTTTGCTCCAATCTTTTCAAACTTAAATTTGGGAGCAACATGCTCTATGGCGTCCTTTAAAGCTTTTTCAAAGGACCGTTCAAACTGTCGTTGCGAACTTAGCCGTTGAAATTCTGCGACAGGATACACAAGAATTTCGTAAAGCCGATCTAACAGTTCGTCAGCACTCGAAATTTTCGCGGGGTAAGGGGCGCTAACCTCCACGCCGTTTCTAAACCAGGACGAGAGTTTATTAAGTGCCACCGGCCCTTCCGCATTCGCGTACTCCGATAACTCCCCGCAAATGGCGTCTAATTGCTCTTTGACAGAGGCGATGTGGAATCGAGGATCGATGGCATGAACTCGATCCAGTGATGAAGAAAATTTAAATTTAGCTCCGTCGATCGGGTGCCAAACGATAACGCCAAGATTTATTCTCTGATCGCTCGCGTTATTGCAGAATCGCACAACTGAATAGGCGCCGAACGCCATAGATACCCCCAGTTACGTAATCGACGGATTCCCATTGCGAATTATTGATTCGATACTGTCACGGGCTTCGCAAACCCTCGCTACTGCCGCATCCCTATCCGCGCTCTTTATGTTCCAGCTGTCCGGGTAATCATCAAAACATTCTCGTATGAGATCGTCAGGGATCGTTTGAAGCGTCTCAATTGCCGGCTTCAGCTTCGCCAGTGATAGTTGAAGAACCAATGCTCCGGTATTTTATAAGACGCGTGAACGGTGCGGGCATTAGCCTCAGACCAACTAGAGTTTCCAAACATGAAACCCATATCCACTAATTTGAATCGTTTCGTTACCGCTCCGGCCACCTCAACTTGCTGTAGGAATTGGTTGTGGCCGTCCTGATCACCGACCGAAAGCCATGCCAAAAAAACCGCTGCAAACGGCAACTCTGAAGCGTTAGCAATGTCGGTGTAATGCTGCGCCGGAATGAAATTCGTCCCGTTCATCATAAATACGCCAAAATGAAACCCAGCAGTTGCGCCTAGAGCTTTATGGTCGGGTGGAATAATCTCAGCTGGCACATGAACGATTCCGCCTCTCAAAATCGGTGAACCAATTAACTGGCCAAGTCTCGACGCTACGAGTTCATTGTAACATGCTTTAACCCCATGTGGAGATGGGTGCCATTTGACTAACCGTGTAACGCCGTCGTCGAAATCGTAGAACCGTGGATTTGAGCCTCCGTTCACAGGTCTTCCAGGTAGACCCAAGATGGCGTTAGGAACGGATTGCGTATTCATGATGTGGTCAATGCGAACCTTACCCGACCCCATTGCCGCATGTCAAATTCCTAGAGCCGGGCCGACCCTCGAACATTTGCATTCTGATCGCGGGTACTAAATGTTCAGTTGTTCACCTTTTGTTCGTATGCCTGATACAAGCCCCAAGATATACTTATTGCGGCAGCGTTTGGGGCTTGTTTTTGTTGGACTATGGCGGCTGTTTCAAGTGCTAGTCGCGATCGATTTTCAGATGGCATTCAAGAGTCCAAGGGGCACAATTCCGGGGACGCAATACTAATTTTTCACGATGCGTGTTTAGGCGCACGCTCCGCTTTTCGCGTCGCTAGATACAGGCCAGTGACTCTCTTCTTTAAGTCAATTTATACAATCATTTCCTACTTGCAGTCAGCCGAGAGTGATCGGCTTTGCGCTCGGAAAGCCAGCACGGACGAAATCACCACTACCGGCTCGGCGCACCCGAGATACTAGTCGAAATGGCGTGTGGATGCCAAATGATCCTTTTCGGCCACGGGTCGGACTAGTCTATAGATCAGCGCTTTCATAGTTTTTCGCTCAGGTGATGGGGGGTTTTCAGTCTTAGCGCGATATTTTCGCGGCGCAAATTAGCGCCGTAAGTTTCAACGCCGTCGCCAGCTCCGCGACTTTGAGATCCTTAGAGAATATGGCTAACCTGCAAAAAACACCGCTAAGAATGGAAACCACTACGCCAAAATGATCTCTTTTATAGTACCCGCATACAATGAAGAGCGGTTAATTGGAAGCACGCTCAAAGCCCTGGATTCGGCAGCGCAGGCTTTGCATGAAGCCTACGAGCTAATCGTCGTGGACGATGCCTCCACGGACCAGACCGCCGCGGTGGCGCGAAGCGCCGGCGCCCGGGTCGTGAGCGTCGCGCACCGGCAAATCGCCGCGACCCGCAACTCCGGCGCCCGCGCGGCCAAAGGCGATATCTTTATTTTCGTCGACGCCGACACACTGGCAGACGAAAACGTCGTCAAGGCGGCCGTCACGGCCCTGCGCGACGGCGCCGTCGGCGGCGGCGCATCGGTTCGTTTCGAAGGCAGCTTGCCGCTTTATGCCAGACTGCTCCAGCCCTCAAGCATCTGGCTTGCCCGCGCCGCGCGACTGGCGGCCGGCTGTTTTCTTTTTTGTCGCCGTGACGCCTTTGAAGCGGTGGGCGGCTTTGACGAAAGATTTTTCTGCGCCGAGGAGCTCGTGCTCGGCAAAGCATTGAAACGGCAGGGACGCTTCATCGTGCTCAGAGAATCAGTAATCACCTCCGGGCGCAAATTGCGTGATTATCCCGCATCGAAATTGTTGCGCGTCTTGGCCGCGATGGCGTGGCGCGGCCAGAAATCTCTAATGCAACGACAGGGGCTGGACTTCTGGTACAAACAACGGGCTTGAGACGCCTAACAACTGGCCATCGTAGGATCTCGATGCGAGGTATACAGAAACGAGACCACGAGCGGGTCTTTTATCACGACTCTGAGCGAGTCAACGGCGATTGCTTGCGAGGGGGGGCCGGTTTGGTCAATGATGCCAGATAATGTTCACGCCTTTTTGAAGAGCGGTATCACTTCTGCGCCAGCTTTCAGCCCATCCAAATAATCCGCCCAAGCCTGTATCATCTTGCGCCGCTCCGGCAGATGCTCCGCGAAGTTGTAGGCCGCGCTCACGGCGTTGCGCTCGGCGTGCGCAAGCTGGCGTTCGATCGCTTGATGATTCCAGCCTTGTTCATGCAGCAGCGTTGACGCCATGCTGCGAAAGCCGTGGCCGGTCATATCTTTCTTCGTATCTGCGCTATTTGGGGCAAGCCTGCATGATTGTACA
>CAYZJE010000285.1:0-3849 GCA_964478485.1 uncultured Syntrophobacter sp.
GTGATGATGATATCCCCTTCCTTTTTCATCCATTCGATGGCACTGCGTAGGTCTCGTGCTTCTTCCGGTGATGCCCCGTCTCGTTTTGCGTTTGCCATTGCCTTCCTCCGATTCGTATACGTTAATTCTAGCCGCGATAATTAATTGAATTCGCGAGCGGGGATTGAACCCCGCCGCCTATTAAAAATTGGCAAAGGGGATGCTCACCCCCTTTGGAAACCCCATTTAAATGTTCCCGCCTCCCTTCGAGAGCCTCAGGATGGTGTGGGCAATCGAACCACAAGAGGCGGAGTTACTGACAATCTAGCTGACCATTTCCGGCGACGCGCGCAAGAGTGCGTCCAGACTGAACTGGCGGTTTTCCAGTTGCTCGCGCAAGTGATGCAAATCTTCACGGTACTTAAACACACAGCCCATGGTTTCAACCACCGATTTATCGTCCAACTGTTTGCGGTTAAGCGCGATCAAGGCCGACGCCCAGTCGAGAGTTTCGGCGACCCCCGGCCGCTTGTAAAAATTCATCTCGCGCACTTTCTGCATGAAAGCGCAGATTTGCTGCGCCATTTTGGCTTCCACTTCGGGGAATTTGGTGGTGATAATCTCGTATTCCTTGTCGAAACTCGGATACTCGATCCAATGATACAAGCAGCGGCGCTTGAGCGCGTCGTGAATTTCCCGGGTCCGGTTCGACGTCAGAAACACGTAGGGCCGGTGCTTCGCGGCAATCGTGCCGAGCTCCGGAATGGTGATTTGAAAGTCGGACAATACTTCGAGTAAAAACGCTTCAAATTCCATATCGGCGCGGTCGATTTCATCGATCAACAGCACCGGCGGATTGGCGTCCTCGCACTGAATCGCTTCGAGCAACGGCCGTTTGACCAAATAGTCCTGAGTGAAGATTTCGGTTTCGACCTTTTGTTTGTCGCCGTGCTCGATCTCTTCGAGCTTGATGTGGAGCATCTGCTTCGGATAGTTCCACTCATAGAGCGCAGTGTTGGCGTCGAGCCCTTCGTAGCACTGCAAGCGGATCAGTTTGGCGCCGAGCACTTTGGCCAGCACTTTGGCTATCTCGGTTTTGCCGACGCCCGCCTCGCCTTCCAGCAGCAGCGGTTTGCCCATCACCAGGGACAGATAAACCACCGTAGCCAGAGAACGGTCACAAACATATTTTTCTTTGAGCAGGATCTCCTGAACTTGCTCGATCGTCAGTTGTTTTGGATTCACGCTCGCCCTCACCTGTTGGATTTTAGCGCCGGCTGGTCACGTGGCAGGATTTTTCAGCCTCTGGTACGAATGGAAAATCGCCTCGACAACCCCTCCGCCAATGGCCCTAGCTTTGTCAGAAATCGTGTCACAATACTCCGTTTCCCAGCGCGGATCAACGTCGCCAACCTTGATACCGGCACCGATCGGAATGCCGTCTTGGAGCATCCCGCGCACCATCCCCGAGATCGCGCAATGCACCGGCGTGCCGTCGACTTCACCAACCAATTCGCCGGCTTGAACCCGGTCGCCGATGGCGCGCAGAGCGTGAAAGCGGCCGCTGCGCGGCGCCCGCAATACGCGCGCGTCGGTGTGGCCCGCCACCGGAGCGGGCACGCCGGTATCCGGCTCGGCCGAACCTTGCCAAATCACCCGGCCCAAATGGTAGCCGCGATTGCTTTCGACCACGGCATGAACGTTCTCCCCCACGGTGAAACCCGGACCGATGCCGATCACCAATGACGCATCGGTGAGTCTTGTGTCACCACCGGTTTTCGCCATGGTCGCATCGACGATCACCGAAGGATAAACTTGGTGGCGTATTTTCGCTTCGGGATCGATCAGCAAAGGAATCGTGCCGCAGCGCAATTCGGCGAGGATTTCGGCTAAGCTCGCGACGCGAACCGAGGTCACGCCCTCAATCGTGTGGCAGCCGCGATAAACCGCCTCGGCGAACGCAACCCTGCGACGCACCGCCGTGGGCTCCGCCACTTCGGTGATCAGCACCTGCATATGGCACTGCCGCAAGCGGTGCGCGATGCCACTGGCCATCTCACCGCCGCCACGAATTAACACTCGGATATCGAACGGATTAAACGTCATCAGTCGACCTGCTTACAATCATCATAACAAAGCAGGTCAACTTAGAAAATGGCAGGGCACTGGGTGAGAGGATGACTCGACCCTGCGCTGCTAGGTAATTGGCAAATTAGGAAAGCGAGATCACCCTCGCCCATTCCGATGGGAGAGGGAAGGGTGAGGGTCAGCATTCGTTGCGCACCGTACAGCCCCCTCACCCTAACCCTCTCCCCCACGAAGACGTGGTGGAGAGGGGATACTTCTTGACGGTTTCAAGCCGACGATAATTGAAAACCTGCGCCATTCAAGGCGAGAGTTGTTTAGTTCATCGTAACGTAAGCTTGGCGAAATTCCTTACTGGCGGCGAGGGCGTTCTTGAGTTCCTGGGCGTCACTTTGGTTTTCGAATTTGCCGATGCGCACCCGATGCCAGATTTTTTCCGCTACCTGGGTCGTCAAGACATAGGCGTGATGCCCTAACTTGCGCAGCTTTGCCGCGACCGATTCCGCATCCTTGTTTTCCGCCATGGCGGCAACTTGCACGGCCCAAATGCGATTTTGTCTATCGGCGGATTTACCGGCAGCAGGTTTGGTAACGGCAATCGCAACGGACGGCCTGACTTCAACCGGCGCGAGCGAAAGCGCAAAGCCCTGCGGTTTCGGAGTTACGACCTCACGGTTAATTTCAGGAGCTGGAAAATTGCCCGCAGGCTCCTCGGCGCGCCCTTCCATCGGAACCGTCGTGCCAGCCTGGGCTCGATCCGAGAACCTAGCACCGCCGGCGAAAAGCGCAGTTGACGGCACCGAAGCGCCCTGGCGAGGCGCCATATTGCTCGGCGCGGGTTGGGGCATTGGCTCAATCGTATTGGGATCCGGCATTGGCGGCAGTGCCTGTGGCAATGACTTGGGCTGCGACTTAGCACGGTCTCGCTCCATCCGTTCGATCTCATTTCTCACGTCGGAAAGTCTGTTCTTCAGTTCTTGAGTCACGGACCGCGATTCGTTGATGTTTCGGATCACGTGGGGGGTGATTAAAATAACCAGTTCCGTTCGAGTGCTATGGTCCGACGTCGTGCCGAAGAAACGACCCAACACGGGAAGATCCATCAGATAAGGTATTCCACTGCGGTCTCGGGTTTTTCGTTCCGCGATGATGCCCCCAATAGCCAGGGTCTCACCGTCTTGGATGACGGCGGTTGTTTCGGCGTCGCGAGTCGTGAACGATGGTGAATTGGTATTGCCAAAGGAGTTGCTGCCAACGTCGCTGACCTCTTGTTTGACCTGTAGGTTGACTAGCCCCTGCGAATTGACTTGGGGAATAATCGTAAGAATTACACCCGTGTTTCGATACTGAACACTGTTGATGACTTGACTATTTGCTATCGTGGATTGTGAAGTTCCAGAAAGTATTGGAATCTCACTTCCCACCTGTATTCGAGCCGGTCGATTGTCCATCGCTAAAACGCTCGGCGAAGCTAGGGCTTTTATGCGGTTCTGCGTCGCCAGCGCGTTAATATATGCGCGAATAATGTTACTCCGTCCGACAATACCGCTTATGCCAGGGGCAAAACCGGTTAACGCAGCCGTGACTGCATCCGCCGCAAGTGATCTTGCATCTACCTGGCCCACCACAGCGCCTCCGGAGGGAAATGTTCGATTAAATATTGTGGTATTGCCGCGAGAGATTTCGTACGCGATACCAAAGGACTCGTCATCTGTCAGCGTTACTTCAGCGACCACCACGTCAAGCAGCACCTGCCGTGGTACCGCGTCCAGTTCCTTCAAAATA
>CAYZJE010000286.1:0-9736 GCA_964478485.1 uncultured Syntrophobacter sp.
TCCAGAAACTCATCGACGGCGAGTTCGAACGTATCGATCCCGAGGACTGGAAGTGATCCTGGATACCAATGCCGTCTCAGCCTTTGCCGATGGGGATAAAGAAATTCTGCGCCATCTACAAAATCCGTCCACGGGTGTCCACCTGCCGGTGATCGTATTAGGCGAGTATCGTTACGGATTGAAATCTTCCCGTCATAGAGCAGTTCGGAAAAAATGGCTCGAAGAATTGGAATCAAGTTCGATCGTTCTCAATATCAACTCGGCGACAAGCCGGGCGTATGCGGATATACGCCATCAGTTGCGCTTGGCCGGCCAACCAATCCCAGAAAATGACTTGTGGATCGCCGCACTGTCGCGCCAGCATCGGCTGGCCATTCTCAGCAACGACGGCCATTTCGACCAGGTGTCGAGAATACAACGGCTCGGCTGGTGAGGGGCGCGACCAACAAAATACATTTTCACCGACATGGTACGCGTCCACAGTAACTTTCTTTACGGCTTGATCCGCGCCTTCACCGGATACAGCCCCGGAATCTCGCCGCCGACGGCGCGGAGGCATTTTTCGGCTTCGTCGGGCGTTGGAGAAATTTGATTGGAAATCGACTTTTACCCCATTTCGTCATTCCGGGCCTTCGGTTAGACTCAGGACAAGCTCCAGCGGGAATTTACTCTTCTGCATTCGCCGCAAAGAGACGAACCTGGATGCCCGCCTCCGCGGGCATGACGGAAAGGAATGGAATTGTAACCGTCTCCGAGTCAGGGACTCGGCGTGGGCAATGTGTAAAGAAAGAAGGAGCAGGTGTCTTACTTGACAGAGGGTGAACTTTGCTTGTAGACCAATTTCATTAGAACTCTACGTTCCTGCCTCGAAGCGGGACACAAAAAGGAGTGAACAGTTTATGGCACAGGTGGTCATCGGCATCGGCACGTCGCATAGTCCCCAGTTAAGCATCCGTGCGAAGGACTGGGAGTATCTGTTAAAAAAGGACCAGACCGATCCGCGGCTGGATTATCCCGCTCTGTTAAAACGGGCGAAGCCTGGATTAGAGGCGGAGCTTACGCCGGAGAAATTTCGCGAGCGCGATGAAGCTTGCCTGAAGGCGGTCGGGAACTTGGGCGAGGCGCTAAAAAAGGCCAATGCCGACATCGTGGTTGTGTTCGGCGACGATCAGCAGGAGCAGTTTCACGACGACAACATGCCGATGTTCGCGATCTACCACGGCAAGTCGCTGCCGGTGGTCAAGGATCATGGGCTTCGACCGTCAGGGTGGAAGGATGCCGAGAGGACGGGGTGGGCTGAAACCCAACCAGAATACGATACTGCATCCGAGCTGGCTGATCATTTGATTCGCGCTTTGACGGATGCCGAGTTCGACATTACGCGCTGCAATAAGCTGCGTGCCGAGATCGGTGTCGGCCATGCTTTTAGTTTTGTCTACCGGCGCATCTTGCCGGGTGGAAAAATTCCCATGGTGCCGATCATGGTGAATACTTATTATCCACCGAACCAGCCGACACCCAAACGTTGCTACGCTCTTGGCCAGGCAGTGCGCAAAGCGATCGAGGCTTGGAACAGCGACAAGCGCGTCGCGCTGTTAGCTTCCGGCGGTCTGAGCCACGTGGTTATCGATGAGGAAATCGACGCGATGGTGATCGACGGCCTGAAGAACAAGAAGCCGGAAGCGCTGTTTCAACTGCCGCGGGAAAGACTGTGGGGCGGGACGTCGGAGATTCTTAATTGGGTCGCGCTCGCCGGAGCGATGGAAGACCGCGAGCTGAAATACTTGGAGTATGTTACGACTTATCGCTCGCCGGCGGCCACGGGCTGCGGGATGGGATTCGCTTACTGGATGTGAGTTGAAAAAGAATTAGCCGCAAAGAACGCAAAGGGCGCAAAAAAGAAAATTCACCACGAAGGACACGAAGAGCACGAAGTT
This sequence comes from uncultured Syntrophobacter sp., assembly GCA_964478485.1. Taxonomy (GTDB): domain Bacteria; phylum Desulfobacterota; class Binatia; order UBA9968; family UBA9968; genus DP-20. The sequence continues at coordinate 1,938 of CAYZJE010000286.1, forward strand.
TGGAAAAAAATCATCCGAGCCCTTCGTGCGCTTCGTGGTGAAATCCCGTGAAGAACCAGAGAGAAGATATTCAATGGCGCGTGAAGCGATAATTGAAAGACTGGCGAAGCTCGATACCTGCGCGGTGTCGGATGCTTTGGACAGTTTGAATCTAAAGGGCGCGACTTGGGGGGTGCGGCCGCAGTGGCTGTGTCCAAAGATCGCTGGGCGGGCGGTGACGATGAAGATCAAGCCCGCCGGCCTGCAGCAGCCAACCCAGCATCTTGGCACGGCGCCGATCGAGGCGGCACAGCCGGGCGATGTCATTGTCATCGACAACGGCGGCAAGCTGGAATTTTCCTGTTGGGGCGGTTTGTTGGCCTTGTCGGCGAAATTAAAAGGCGTGAGCGGCGTGGTGATCGACGGCGCTTCGCGCGACATTGACGAGGCGCGCGATTTGGAATTTCCAGTCTACGCCCGCGGCGTGGTGCCAATGACGGCGCGCGGGCGGGTGATACAGGAATCTTACAATCAGGAGATTCAGTTTGCCGGTGTGCAGTGTCATCCCGGCGATTTGGTTTTGGCCGACGGCAGCGGCGTGATTATTATTCCCAAGGAAAAAGAAAACGAGGTAGTGACCGCGGCGGAAGCGATTTACGCTAAGGAACAAGAGATGGCCGCTGGTATCCGCAAAGGTTATTCCGGCCTCGAAATGCTCGAGAAGCTTGGCTACGAGCAGATGCTGACGAAGAAATGACGCTACGGACACTGGAGTGATGGAGTGATGGAGTGATGGATTGGTGGGAAGGCCGAGGATGGAGGATGGTCTGTTCTAATGCTGCCAATCGTGAAGATCGATTATGCTGACACATGAAGAAAACATTCTGCTCACACAAGTTGGCCGGGGCACGCCGTGCGGTGAGCTTTTGCGCCGATACTGGCATCCGGTTGCGGCGGCGGCTGAGTTAACCGATGAAAAGCCGATTCGCCGGGTGAAGATTCTTGGCGAGGAGTTAGTGATTTATCGCGATAAGAAAGGCAGCTACGGTTTGGTCGGTGAGCATTGCCCGCACCGTTTGGCTTCGCTTGCCTACGGACGAGTCGATGCAGAGGGAATTCGCTGCCCGTACCATGGCTGGAAGTTCGATGGCGCCGGCAAGTGTTTGGAGCAACCTGCCGAACCGGCTGACAGCACCTTTAAAGACCGCATCAAGCAGATCGCCTATCCGGTCCAATATCTCGGCGGACTGGTCTACGCCTATCTCGGTCCTGAGCCTGTGCCGCTGTTGCCGCGCTGGGATGTTTTGGTGTGGGAACATGGCCGGCGCTGGATCGTCAAAGAGTCGGTGATCGATTGCAACTGGCTTCAGCCGATGGAAAATTCGGTCGACCCATCCCATCTGTTCTGGCTGCACGGCGACACGGCGCATCTGGCGCCACGGGTTAAGAAGTACGCCGAGAAACACGAATTCATTCGTTTCGAATACGGCATCAGAAAACGGCGCACGACGTTAGCGCTTTCTTCCGGCGGTAAATCGGAAGTGGACGAGCACCCATTGCTATTTCCTTCCGTGTTGCGCCACGTCGCGCCATTCGACGAAGGCAAGTCGGTGCGGCATAATTTGCAGATTCGCGTGCCGATCGACGATCATCACACGCAGGTTTTCCGCGCCAATTTCGTCCCGTCGGAAACCGAGCGATCGCCAGCCGATCGGCCGGTGCCGTTTCGCTTCACACCGCTCAAAACCGCGCCTCGTGAATACAAGATGGATATGGTTTCGGCACAGGACTCGATGGCGTGGGAAACCCAAGGTTACCTCACCGACCGCGCCACTGAACATCTGGGCGTCGGCGACGAAGGCGTCATTGAACTGCGCAAACTTTTGAAAGAGCAGATCGAAAGGGTGCAGCAAGGGCTCGAACCGCTGGGTGTCATCCGCGATCCAGCAAAAAATCAGCTAATCGATCTCGGCGTCATCAACGAACGTATCGGACTTTTCGCTAACGGCGCTCAGCAAGATCGCGCCGCTTCGTAAATTCCATATTCTGTTCTTCCATCCGCTCCCGTAACGACCGCGGAATCCATTCTCGGCCGCTCAATCGCTTTTTGATCGCAGCTAGTGAAGTGGTGCTCGTGTTAGTTCCGCTTGTCGTTGATCACGCGCGCGTCCCCGCCATTGCAATCGTTAACGTATACATATTTTACACCTAACATAACTTATTGATTTTAAAAGATTATTTCGCTAAAAGCCTTGCGTATTAGAGGTCCGTTCGATTATCATTCGGGGCTATGTCGTTGGGTCGGGTTGTGTGCTGCTCTTGGATTGCCAACCGCAGCTGAAAGTGCGCGGTCACCTGCGATTGCCGCTTAGACGGAGGATAGGGTCATGTTAACCAAAGAAGAGAACGATCGGCTCACGCAAGTGGGACCGGGGACGCCGGCGGGCGAGTTGTTGCGCCGTTACTGGCTGCCGGTCGGCGTGGCGAGCGAGCTGACGTCGGAGAACCCAACGCAGACGGTGCGGATTCTCGGCGAGACGTTGGTTTTGTTCCGGGACAAGAGTGGCAACGTCGGCCTACTGAACGATCGCTGCCCGCATCGCGGCGCGTCGCTGACCTATGGCCGGGTCGAAACGCGCGGCATCGCTTGCCCCTATCATGGCTGGCTCTATGACACCAAAGGCAACTGTCTCGAAACCCCAGCCGAGCCCTGCGATAGCAAGTTCTATCTAACCGTTAAACACAAGGCGTATCCGGTGCAAAAGCTGGTTGGTTTGTATTGGGCTTATCTCGGCCCGCTGCCGGCGCCGCTGATGGCCAATTTTGATATTTGGTTTCGCAAGGACGGCCATCGAAAAATCTTCATACAACCGCCGCTCGACTGCAACTGGTTCCAACCGATGGAAAATTCCATGGACCCGGCGCATTTGCAGATTCTGCACCAGGAAACCGCCAACCGCGGCCGGCCAATCCAAGACTCGACGCGGGGTTTAACCGACGATGTCCAGGAGTTCGATTTCTACGAAACCTCCTATGGCTTGATGAAGCGGCGCACTTACAAGAACGGTATGATCGACGAGCATCCGGTGATCTTCCCGAACATTCTGCGTCAGGGCAACGTCGGTCAAATCCGCGTGCCGATGGACGACGCCCATACGAAAGTTTACTTCGTGCGCTTCTTCCCGACTGCAAACGGCGAGATCGTCGAGCATGACGAGCCGCCGGTGGAGTACATCAAGCCCTATAAAAATCCGCCGGACGCTCTGCACCCTTTCACCAAGTTTCGCATGGACGCGGTGCAGGCCCAGGACCACATGGCTTGGGAAACCCAGGGGCCGATCTGCGACCGTACCCAAGAACGTCTAACTAGCTCCGATCGCGGCGTTATCCTGCTCCGCGAAGTGATGTTCCGTGAAATGAAGAAAGTGCAGCAAGGCCAGGATCCCATGGGTGTGATTCGCGAGCCGGCGAATAATCCGGTCATCGATACTCATCTGATGGAGTCCATAGAACAGGGCAGCTACGATCGCGCGCCGCGCGCCGTCAACCAATAGCCTGTCCAGGTTACGCGCCCCCCGCGTAACCTGGAATTTCAAATTTCAGATTGCAGATTTCAGAATGGTGCATCGCACGCCTAAGTAGGGATATCGTGGCCGTGCTCTACGAATGCCACCGCACTCGCCGACGCCGGCCGAAATATTCTCCCCGTAATCTAACCGCGCCTCTCGCTCTTGCCATCACCGGCGAGCGAGATTATGATCCACTCGCTTAATCGTTGGTTCAATCTAATTTTATATTGAGTAGAGGAATCATTTTATGGTTGATCTTGCCAAACTGCGCGAGCAGGTTGCCCAGTCCTGTCGGATGCTCGGCAAATTAAACCTAACGAAAGAACCGAGCGGCCATGTGAGCGCGCGGCTGCCGGGCGAGGAAAGGGCGCTGATCAAGGCGCGCGGGCCGGAGGAGTCCGGACTACGGTTTGTGTCGGCGCGGGACATCATCACGGTCGATTTCAACGGCAAGAAGATCAGCGGAGACGACGGCCTCGACGTACCGCAAGAAGTCTTCATTCACACTTGGTTGTATAAAACCCGTCCCGACGTGCAGTGTGTGGTGCATGTCCATCCGTTGACCGTGGTGCTGTTTACGATTTGCAATAAAACCATTCTGCCCCTTTACGGCGCGTACGATCCGTCTGGTTTGCGTTTGCTCGTCGAGGGCGTGGCAAATTATCCGCGCAGCATTACGGTGTCGAATGAGCAATTGGGCGAAGAGTTCGCCAAGGCGATGGGCGACAAACAAGCCTGCGTGATGCGTGGCCATGGCATCACCAGCGCCGGGGCCGACATCGAAGACGCGACTCTGACGGCGATCAAACTAAACGACGCGGCGGTGATCAACTATCAAGCGAGCCTGCTCGGCACGCCGCAGCCGATCCCACAGGAGGATATCGACATTCTCGTCGGTAAATCGCGTGGCAGCGGCAGATCGGTGCATGCCGGCTCCAACTGGCGCTACTACTGCAAGCTGCTCGATGAAGAGTAACCGAATCCCGTTAAAGCCGTTCCAATCGTCTAAACTGTTCAAATCGTTTCGGAAGGCAAGAATCTAAGTCTTTGGCGCCAAGTCGCAATCGTTATTTCCGTGGCCCGCTATGAGTGATCCCGTTCTCGAGTTTCGCGCTGTCATCAAAAGGTTCGGCGCGGTTAACGCCGTCGATGGCGTAAGTTTCTCGATCGCGTTGGGTGAGGTGTTCACTCTGCTCGGTCCGTCGGGATGTGGCAAGACGACTACGCTTCGGCTGGTTGCCGGCTTAGAAGAGCCGGATAGCGGCGAAATCCTAATCCGAGGCAGCGCCGTGGCTGCGCCAGCGCGAGGTTTATTCGCGCCGCCGGAAAAACGCCAACTCGGCATGGTGTTTCAATCCTATGCGATCTGGCCCCACCTTTCGGTTTTCGAAAATATCGCGTTCCCATTGCGCGTGCGCAAAGAGTCCGGCGATGCCGTGCGGCGGCGCGTGCTGGCGGCGCTCGATGTCGTCGGTCTCGCCGGCTTGGCCGAGCGCGGCGCGACGCAACTCTCCGGCGGTCAACAGCAGCGCGTGGCGTTGGCGCGCGCGCTGGTGTACGAGCCGGCGATCCTGCTGCTCGACGAGCCGCTGTCCAATCTCGACACCAAACTGCGCGAGCAGATGCGCGTCGAAATCCGCGCCTTGCAGAGAAAACTCAATCTGACGGTGCTCTACGTGACTCATGATCAAGCCGAAGCGATGACGTTATCGGATCGGATCGCGGTGGTTAACCGTGGCCGTTTAGAACAGGTCGGCACGCCGGAAGAAGTTTATGAAAAACCGGCGACGCCATTTGTCGCGGAGTTTTTGGGACACACGGTAAGTTTCGAAGGCAAGATCGCCAAGGGCACGGCCGGCTGCTGGATCGAGTTCGCCAACGGCGCCGGCCGGTGCGTGCTTACCGGTGCGTTGAGCAATGCTATGACCGATGCGTTGACCGACGGCGCGATGGCGAGAGTTTTTACCAGGCCGGAGGATGTCGAGATTTCCACAAGCGGCGGGGGCGACGCGAATCAGCTCACGGGCACCATCGAACAGGTCGCCTATCTCGGCGATCGTTTTGAATATCATGTTAAAGCGGCGGGAGTTTCCTTGGTCTTGCTGGCGCCGAAGAAACAGCGGTTCCATACCGGCGAGGCCGTCCGGCTGGCGCTCGATCCGGCCCGTCTCAATGTTCGCCCATTGTAAATTTTCCATGAAAGCGTCCACTGAAATACTTCTGCCGATGCCCGGCCGTTTTCGTCTGCAGCCGATTCGCATCGCCGAGTTTTCGTTCTTGATCTTTCTCATAGTCGTGATGGGATTGCCGCTGCTCTTCTTGCTTTCCGGCAGCTTCAACCTCGCCGCGCCGGGCAAGGTGGCGGTGTATGGGATCGACAATTGGGTGAGAGCGTTCACCGACGCCGGCACGTTGAACGCCCTGGGGATGAGTTTTATGCTCTCCGTGGTGCGGCTTATTCCCGCGATGATTCTATCGGTGTTGTTCGCCTGGCTGATCGCGCGCACCGACATGCCCGGCGGTAAATTCATCGAATCGATCTGCTGGATCGCTTATTTCGTTCCCGATTTTCCATTGGTTCTCGCGTGGATTCTGCTGCTCGATCCGAACTTTGGTTTTCTCAACACGCTGGCCAAGAGTCTGCCATTCGTCGACGGCGCGCTGTTCAATCCATACAGTTTCTGGGGCATCGTCTGGGTGCACACTTCCACCGGCGGCATCTGGTTCAAGGTGATGCTGCTGGTGCCGGTGTTTCGCCGTTTGGGCGCGACCCTGGAAGAAGCGGCGCGAGTCGCCGGCGCCAATACGGCGACCATGCTCTGGCGCATCACGCTCCCAGTGTTGGCGCCGATGATACTCGCGGTCTCGGTGCTAAGCTTCATTCGCGGCTTACAGTCTTTTAATACCGAGCTTTTGCTCGGCACCCCAGTGGGCCTCTACGTTTACTCGACGAAGATTTACGACTTCCTCCAGCGCGAGCCGCGCGCCTACGGCGAAGCGACGGCGTTGGGCTCGGTATTCTTATTCGTGCTCGCGATCCTGTTGTATTTCTATTGGAAATTTCTTAGCGGCAACAAGAAATTCACCGTCGTGACCGGCCAAGGTTATTCGACCTTGCGCGTCAAGCTCGGCAGATGGCGCAACGCCGCTTTCGCCGGATGCCTGCTCTATGTCGTGGTGATGATGATTTTGCCGCTGGCGTTCCTGGTGCTCGGCTCGTTCATGCGGCGCTATGGGTTTTTCAACATCGCTTCGCCGTTTACCTTAAACCATTGGCACAACATGCTCGCCGACCCGATATTTTTGGTCGCTTTAAAAAATAGCCTGATCATCGCCAGCGTCACCGCCATCGGCGGTATTTTGCTCTATTCCACGCTCGCCTATTTGCTCGTGTCGCGGCGCGCGATTTTCGCGCCGGTGCTCGAAAGTCTCTGCTGGATTCCCCATGTGCTGCCGGGAATCTTACTGAGCCTGAGCGTGCTGTGGTTGTTTCTCGCCACGCCTTTGCGCTTTTTCCTCTACGGCACGGTCTGGGGCATAGCTTTCGCGCTGATACTCGCCGACAGTCCGGTGACCACCCAGGCCTTCAAAGCAGGCTTGATGCAGTTGGGCGGCGATTTGGAAGAGTCGGCGCGGGTGAGCGGCGCTGGTTGGACATACACTTACCGGCGGATTCTCTTGCCGCTTTTGGCGCCCATCGCAGCGGCCGTAGGCTTGATGAATTTTGGCAGCGCCTTGACCAGCATCAGCACTCCCGTGCTACTCTACAGCCATGACTCGCGGCCGCTGGCGATTTTATTGCTGGAATACAGTTTCACCGGCGAGCTCGAACGGGCCGCCGCGCTGGGGCTGCTAATCACACTAATTATCGGCGCGATGATGCTGATCGGCCGAAAATTTGGTTTGAAGCTTTCGGGCAGCGATTAGCGCAAATGCCTAACGCGGCAGAGCCGCAACCAAAGGGAAGAAGAGATTTCACCGCAGAGACACGGAGTTCGCAGAGTTCGGAGTATATCTTAATCAAAGACTCTTTACTCTGCGTCCTCCGCGCCGCCGCGGTGAGCCTTCCGAAAAGTTGCACAGTCGACGCGAATTCTCATGGATAGCAGAACACGCTTTTCCCCAGACGGCGCTGGGAAAAAGAGGTTCGCCTCCGGCGAACAGCCGCAACCGAAAGCCGGATTATCTCTCGCAAAGGCGCTAAGGCGCAAAGGTGACGGGCGATGCCCGTCATCCCGAGGGGACACGAGG
>CAYZJE010000287.1:0-17465 GCA_964478485.1 uncultured Syntrophobacter sp.
ACTGTCAATTGACGTCACGCGCGCGCCGGGCTGACCTTCGGGGCGAACGCAATGGCGCAGGCGAAATTCCAGCGGGTCGATGCGCAACTTTTCGGCGACTTCGTCCGCGAAAGACTCCAGGGCAAAATGCGCCTGCGGCGCGCCGAGACCGCGGTAGGAACCGGCCACCGGACTGTTGGTGTAGGCGACCTTGCCGACGAAGCGCGCGTTGGCACAGCTGTAAAGATAAGTGAGGCCATGACCTAAACGGGACGCCACGCCGTAGCCTGGTGCATAGGGACCGGTGTTGAGCGCGCTTGTGGCGTCGATGGCGGTGATCGTCCCGTCCCGTTTGAGTCCCATGCGGATGCGCGTCGTGGTGGCGTGGCGCCATTTGCCGTAACCGAGTTCTTCTTCGCGGGTGTAGCCCATACGCACGGGCTTACCGGCCTTGCGCGCGAGCAGCGCGGTGATCGGTGCCAAACGGGTCTCGTCTTTGCTGCCAAAGCCGCCGCCAAGATATGCGGCGATCACCCGCACTTGTTCGTGCGGCAGTTGGAAGATTTTAGCGAGTTTGTCGCGGTCGCCATAGACGTTGCGGCTGGCTTTCCAGACAGTAAGTCGATCGCCTTGCCAAGACGCCACGGCGTAGCGCGGCTCAAGCGCGAGCGGACTGGTGGATTGAGTGCGATAGCTTTGCTCGACGATCAGCTCGGCCTCCTTCATGCCGAGGTCGACATCGCCGCGCGAAAATTCGATCGGTTCTTTGCCGGCGAGATTGGCGCCGCCGCGCACTGACGGCGCATTCGGTTCGAGCGCCTTCTCTTCATTCAATACGAATGGCAAGGAGCGATATTGAACTTCAATCAAACCGAGCGCCGCTTCGGCGATTGCTTCGCTGTGCGCCGCCACCGCCGCGACTTCGTCACCGACATGGCGCACGGTTTTATTGAGCAGATAAACCGGCGCTACCGGTGCGTCCGGCCCTGAATCGTCGCCGGCTTCGAACGGGATCGCCGGCGCATCTCGATATGTGATCACCGCGTGCACGCCGGGCAGAGCCTCGGCTTTCGCTGTCTCGATGCCGATGATATCCGCATGAGCATGGGGGCTGCGCAGGGTTTTCCCATGCAGCAGATGCTTTGCCGATGAGCGATCCGCGGAAAATTCAGCGGCGCCGGTGATCTTGGCATGGGCGTCGACGCGGGTGACGGAATGGCCGACAACCCGGAGCTCGGAAGAGTTTTGAGTTTTGTCTTTGGGCATATTCTTGCGCCTATGCTGCGAAACTGTTTCTTTGGATACCAGAGCGGGGCTTGGACGACAAGCTGCTTTATGCGTTCGCAGCGCAAATTTGGCGGCGGACATTGACATTCTCACGAACAAAATGGATGTTGGCACGGAAATCAGTTTTGCCGGAAATAAAATCGATGCAACGCACTCAAGTAATTATCGTTCGTCACGGAGAAACCGAGTGGAATATCAGAGGCATTCGCCAAGGCCATCTCGATAGCCGGTTAACGGCTAAAGGAATGGCGCAGGCGAAAGCCCTCGGTGCGCGGCTTGGACGGGAGAGATTTACCGCGCTTTACAGCAGCGACCTCGGCCGGGCGGTGGACACAGCGCGGGAAATTGCCGACATTACCGGTCATGAGATCATCGCCGACGCGCGTCTGCGCGAGCGCCATCTCGGCATCTTCCAGGGGCTCAATGGCGATGAGATCAGTGCCAAGTATTCTGAAGAGCGGCGGCTAATGCGCACTGAAGGGCCGGGCTTCGTGATTCCTGGCGGCGAAAGCATGGTCCAGCAGGTGGAGCGCAACATTGAATGCTTAAACGAATTGGCGGCGAAACATCAGGGCGAGCAGATCGTCGTGGTTACCCACGGCGGTGTCGTGAGTGGATTCTTTCGCCATACCCTAGAGATTTCTCTGGAAGCGCCGCGCCGCTTCGAGTTCGTCAACGCCGGAATTAACGTATTCGTCCATGAGGACGGTCACTGGATGCTGCTTACTTGGGGCGATGTGAGTCATCTTGCGCCGGGAGCGGCATCCGAGGGGGACGATCCGTAGCGGCGGCGTTGCCGCCGCTACGGCGTTCAAAACGTTCCAACGGTTTAAATCGTTCAGGCCGTTTCGGAAGTGCTGGTTGATTCAGAAAGCGTAGGGTGTGCTGACGAAGGAAGCGCACCGTCTTTTCGATCGATGCGCTTCGCTACGCTCAGCACATCCTACGAGGCCAAACTCCACACTGAAACGGTCAAGAGTTGACGCTTGACCGTTTCTCCATTCTCACCGTAAACCCCGGCTGTTTTATATAAACCTGATTGGAGTCTTTGCGTTTCGCTAGCTGCTCGATGATTTTGATCAGGGGCTGGGTGGCGTCGATATACTCGCGCGGTTTGCCGTGATCGGGCAGCGCCTTGACGTAATCCTCGCCGGCGAAGTAGTGGAGAATCAGGTCCTCGTCGGAAAGCTGCGCGCCGAACTTCTGGCGCACTTGGTGCAGCGTCGGTTCCTTTTGTTCCCAGTGGGTCCAGTCTTTGGCGCGCGGTCGGCTGAGAATTTTGTCGCGCACGTTGGGGTCCATCACTTCGATCGCTTCCTTGCCCCAGATGCCCAAGGCGTATTGAATGTTCTGATCCGGCACTTCTTTGTAGCGCTCGCCGACGATGACGTTGATCGCCGCTTGGGTGCCGACGAACTGGGACAGCGGCGTGACCATGATCGGATAGCCAAAGTCCTTGCGCACCACGCCGGCTTCTTCCAAGACTGCTTCCATCAAGTGTTCTTTGCCGACTAATTTCAATTGGTGGCGCATGTTGGAAATCATGCCGCCGGGCACCTGATGCTGGTACATCGCCTCGTCGTACTCCGCCGGTTTGCCGATCGGCAGGTCGTCCCGCTTGGCGACTTCGGTGAAATGTTTCACGACTGGTTCGAGCGGCTTCAAGTCAACCTGCGGTTGGTAGCCGAGAGCTTTTAGATTATTTGCAATATTGAATACCGAAGGCTGCGACGAGCCGTTGGCAAGCGGCGGGATGGCGGTGTGTAGAATGCGCATGCCGAGTTTGACGCCTTCAAGATAATTCAGCGGCGCTTGGCCGCTGTTGCAGTGGGCATGAAACTCAACAGGGATATCGCCGGCGGCTTTGAGGACCAGCGGTATCAACGTGCGCGCGCGATCGGGCGTGAGCAGGCCGCCAACGTCTTTGAAGCAAATTCTCCAAGGCTTAGCGGCCGCCGCTTGCGTGGCTTTGCGTGCGTAGTATTCATCGGTGTGGCGCGGCGAGACCGAGTAAATCAGATTCGCCACGGTGTCCATGCCATGCTTTTTGAGATCGGTGATTTCTTCGCCGAAAGCGCCGTAGTCGTTCCAGCAGTTAGAGGTTCGAGTCAAAGTGAGACCGTAGAAAACCAGCCGTTCAACTAACAGCTTGAGGATGCAATGGGGGGTTTTTTCGAAGGCGCTGTGCATGCCGCCGTGGTAGCGCAGGCGGGTTTTCTTGATTCGCTTTGTGCCTTCTTTGAGCCAGTACCAAGGGTTCTCTTTATGCTCGCGGACATATTTTTTGAAAATCACGCTGAGAAAGAATTCCATGGACTCAAAGCCGGCTTCGTCCATATGCGGCAGCGCCGGCAGCATGGCGCCGATCTTCATATTGAGCGCCCAAAGACTCTGGTTGCCGTCGCGCACTGTCGTATCAATGAAGCGCACTTCGTTGGTCATTCTTCCTCCAGCATTAATCGTTCAAAGCGTTCAAGCCGTTCAAAAAGTTCAAATCGCCGGATTGAAGCGGTGACTTCGCCTTCGGTAGTTTGTATGGATTTGTGATCATAAGTTCAAAGGCGAACAAACCGCGCTCAAGAATTCACCCCAGGAGCCAAGCGCTCGACCGCGCAGTTGTCGGCGATGTCGATCCGCATCAAGTCTGCGCCGACGACGAGAGGGCCTGAATAGTTGTTGCGCGTTGCCGGGATCAAATCATCGGCCTTCGCGCCGCCGAACAGCAGCAGATGATTGTAGACCGCTAGCTTCGGCTGCACGCGGGAAAAGACCGTGCCGGCTTGGTCCGGCGTCGTGTGGTTAGCGCCGATTCTTTTGAGCTGTTCCTGGTTTTCGGCCGCCGCGCCGGCGGCCGCGGTGACTTCGTGCACTAACAGGTCGGTGCCTTTGGCGTAACGGATGAGATTCTCATTGAAAGTGGTGTCGCCGGAAAGCACGGCGGAGTGGCCGCGGTAATTGATCCGGTAGCCGAAGGCCGGCAAGTCTTCGCCGCCGTGATCGACTTCGAAGGCGAAGATTCTGACGCCATTGCGATCGTATACCATGCCTTCGTTGACGCCGTCCGCTTCCAGCCGGACGCCTTCGGGCGGATAGTTGTGGCTGCGCACGCGGATATCGACGTGAAAGGCTTTTGGCAAATGCTCCATCATCTGCTTGGTCCCGTCCGGTCCCCAAACCCGCAGCGGAGTTTTACGCATGCCCCACGGCCGGCCGATCCAACCGGTCAGCCAGAGATCGACGAACCCGACGACATGGTCCGAGTGATGGTGCGTGAGAAACACGCCGGTGATGTCGGCGAAGGGAATGTTCAATTGATGGAGCCGCTGCATGGCGCCGCGCCCGGCATCGAAGATAAATTTTTCCTTGCCCGCTTCGACCAGCGTGCTCGGGCCGAAGCGGTCGAGAACCGGCGGCGGCGCGCCGGTGCCTAACAATGTGACGCGAAATGGATCGTTGGATGGTTCGGCCATGATGGGCACCTCGGTTGTTACTATTTTGCGCTTTGGAGCTTATCACCTCGGCCCAGAGTTTGAGAAGTGTCATGCCGAATTGATTGGCGCAGCTTTCGCGGCTATGGTGTCCCAGTGGAAAAAACCTTCAACAAGAGAGCTGCCGCTAACTCGCAACGGGACCGACGCGATGGCGCGGCGCGCGGCAGCGGCGAATACGAGGCACGCTGCCCCCATTTCCCCAACTGCGTCGGTTGTCCGTTTATAAAATTTCCCTATCCGGAACAGGTGGCGCGCAAGCGCGAGATTGTTCGGCGCGCCTTCGCCGAATACTCTGCGCTGGCGTCCGTCGAGATTCCACCGGTGGCGCCTTCGCCCGAGCGGCTGGGTTATCGCGCGCGGGTCAAACTCGTGGTCCGGCGCAATCGCGGCGAGGTCGCGGCGGGATTATACATGCCGCAAACTCACAGCGTGATCGATATCTCCTCTTGCCCGGTGCATCCGCGGCCGGTGAATCAAGTTGTCTACTATCTCAAAAAGAAGATTCAGGAGCTGGGCATCGCGCCCTATGATGAGCGTGACGACACGGGTGAGGTGCGTTATCTCGATTTCCGTTATAGTTTCGCGCGCAAAGAATTGAGCGTTACGCTGGTGACGCGCCACGGCGCGTTGCCCCACGGCGGAGAGCTGGCGGATGCGTTGCATCATCGTTTCCCGTTCGTCACCGGTGTGATCCAGAACGTCAATGAAGCGCGCGGCAACGTCATCTGGGGCAAGAGCTTTCGCACGCTCGGCGGGCGCGACACGTTGATGGAACGGATCGGCGATTTGAAGCTGGTGTTTCCCGCCGGAGTGTTTTCTCAGGCCAATCCGTTTATGGCGCGAAAGCTTTACGAGCATGTGCGCGGCTTGGCCGATTTATCCGGCGCTGAGACCGTGCTCGATCTCTATTGTGGCGTCGGGCCGATCTCGCTTTATCTTGCGCCCACGGCCCGGCAGGTGTGGGCGGTGGACGACAGTGAACTGTCGATCACGACGGCGAAGCAAAACGCCCGTCGCAATGGGCGCGGCAACTGCCGCTTTATCGCCGGCGATGTCGCCAAGACATTAGCCCAGTGGAAGCAATCGTTGCCGAGCATCGATCTGATCGTGCTCAATCCGCCGCGCAAAGGCGTGCAGGCCGAAGCGATGTCGGAGTTGTTGGCGATCGGCGCGCGGAGAATAATTTACGTCTCCTGCGAGCCGACGAGTTTGACGCGCGATCTCGACAAGCTCACGCAAGATGGTTACCGCGTGTCAAACGTCCAGCCCTTCGATATGTTTCCCCAGACGGAAGAAGTGGAGACCGTGGTGCAGTTGGAAAGGTGATTTGATTAATAAATGATTCGGAAAGTTCACCGCAGAGACGCGTCCTTCGACTAAGGCTCAGGATGCGCGGATTTCTTCCGCTCATGGTGAGCTTGTCGAACCATGCGAACTCTGTGTCTCTGCGGTGAATCCGGATTTTCCTTTTGATTGGGGCTTTTCCGTGCTGGGCTGAGTGCGGGGAACTCGAAACTCTAAACCCGAAACTCGAAACTGGCTTCATTCCGACCGATAACTCCACAGCTGCGGAATCGCCCAGCAGGTTGCGAAAACCGTCAGGGTGCAGAGCACGCAGCCGACCAGCGCGGCGTTGGGCGCGCCGAGCAGCGCCGCGCCGGCGCCGGCAATGACCGCACCGGTGGCGTTGGTGGTTTGCGCGAAGACGGTTAAGAAACCCGTTGCGCGCCCGCGCATGTCGTCCGGCGCGAGTATTTGCACCACGGTGCGGCGCATGGCGACGCTAATCGAGTCGCCGACGCCGAGTAGTCCGACCGCGATCAACCCCATCCAATACCATTGCGACAAACCGAGAAAGCCAAGGCTGAGGCCGAACGCAAGCGTCGCGATCACCGCGACGGCGCCTTTGCGCTTGATGTCGCCGCAGCCCAACAGGAGCAGCGAGCCGATGACCGCGCCGATGGCTGGCGAGGCGTAGAGCATGCCCAAGCCGCGCGCGCCGACGTGATAAATCTCTTCGGCGAAGATCGGTAGGATCGGGCGGAAGAAGCCAAACAAGACGGCGAAAAAATCGAGCAGGAAAAGCGACAAGATAATTCGCGTGTGCCAGAGGAATTCAAAACCTTCGATCAAACTACGCCAACCGATCCGGCGGCGTTCGCCATGGGGTTGGCCGGAAGCGTGAATTAGCAGTGCCGCAATGATCGACGGGACCGCTAGCGCGGCGTCGACGAAGTAGGAAGTCGCAATGCCAAAAAAGTCGATGAGAAATCCGGCGATGACTGGCGCCGTGAATTGCGCCCCTTGCATCAACATTATCGTTATCGTCACCGCGTTCAAGAGATGGGATTGGGGGATCAAGCTCGGCACGATCGCCTGACGCGCCGGGCCGCCGAGCACTTGCAATGCTCCGGCGAGAACATTCAGCGCGTTGACATGCCACACTTCTACGGTTCCCGTGACGGTCAAAATGCCGAGCAGCAATCCGGGTATGATATTCAGCGTGTTGGTGACCGCGATCAGCCGCTTGCGATTGAAAGTATCGGCGAGCACACCGCCAAATAGTCCAAAGACGATGGACGGGAGCGCTTGGAAAAAGCCGGCAAGGCCGAGCTGCACCGACGATCCCGATAGTTGATAGACCTGATAGAGACTTGCCACCGAACGCATGTGGTTCGACGTGCTGCCGCAGAGAATCGCGATGAAGATCAAACGATAATCGCGGATCAATAACGACGACCAGGGGCGGATTGGACCGGTTAACGGATCGGGGGAGGGATTACCAGATGTTTCTGACACTCGGTTGCTCGGAACGCGGAATATGCGGTGCCGCCAATGTAGCCGTTCGACCGGAGAGCGTCAAACCGAGAGGCGCTCGGCGAAGCGCCGAACCTGATTGGCCGCCGAACAAAAAAACGTTTGCCGACCACGTCATGACGCGATATTGTCCAAAAGAATTCGCTAATCAGGAGGATTGACCATGGCCGATACCAGACCCAACTATGCGACGCCGAGTTCGATTCGCTCGGTGACCTCTTATCCCGCCCGTCGCGGCTTCAAGCAGGGGCCCGTCGATCCGTCACTCGATTATGTGATCGGCGTTGAGGACTCCATCGATATTCACTGCCATGCGCATGAGGGGCAGCAGGACGCGCTTGGCGTCGCCAAGCTTGCCTCGAAGAGCGGCATGATGGGAATTCTTTACAAGACGATTGTCGGACGGAAGGACCCGGCCGGGACGGTTGGCAGCGTGCGCACCGCGCTTGAATCCTGGTGCGCGGAAAAAGGTTTCACTCCAGTACACCTTTGGCCTGGCTGCTCCGTCACCCAAGGCTTTCTCTCGAAGATCGAGCCGGCGTGGTGTGCGAAGCATTTAAAAGCCGGCGTGGTTGGACTGTGGATGCCCAACAATACCTCCGCCAACACGCTCAACATCGTCGGCGGCAAGCCCAGTGCCTGGGATCCGAACGCCGATCCGAAAGCGCATACCGAGCCTTTGTCGTGGGAAGACTCGCTCAAATACGGCCATTACCTGCTCGACGACAAAGGCCGGCTCCTGCCCGAGATCGAAGAAATCTTCCGCATGGCCCATGACCACAACGCGGCGATCTTCTTTGGCCACCCGACCAAACCCGAGTTTCGCGCGATGGCCGAGTACAGCCAAAAGATTGGCTTCAAGAGAGGCGTGGTCGATCATCCCTTCAGCCCGTTCGTCAGTTTGACCATCGAGGAAATGCAGCAAGCGGGCGCCGCCGGCCTTTGGATAAATTTTACCTACGACGAACTTTCGCCGCTGCTCGGCATCGATCCGGGCAACATGTACAAGGCGATTCGCACGGTCGGCCCCGAGCACTGCACGCTGTCTTCGGACGCGGGCGAGCCGCTATTTCCCAATTCAGTCGAATCGCTCCGGCTGCTGCGCGGCCACATGACCGCGTTTGGCTCGACGCCCGACGAGATTTACACCATGTGTACGGTGAACCCGGCGTTCATTGTCGGGCTCGATTTGTCGAAATCACAGCGCGCAAGCGCGGCGTAAGGGCGATCACAAAAATGTTCGTCCGATTTGTCGCATTGCTCATTATTGGCGCAATCACAGTGACGGCGACTCCGGTGCCAATCGGCGCTGCGGAGTCGTCCTGTCCTGCCATCCTCGATCACAAATTCGCGAATTTGCTGGATCAGCCGATCTCGCTTTGCCAATTCCGCGGCAAAGTGCTGTTGATCGTCAACACCGCGAGCGAGTGCGGCTACACGCCGCAGTATGAGGGGTTGGAAAAATTATATCGCCGTTATCGCGACAAAGGATTTGCCGTCTTAGGCTTTCCCTCGAATGAATTCGGCGGCCAGGAGCCGGGATCGAACAAGGAAATCGCGCAATTCTGCCGGCTGAACTACGGCATCACGTTCCCGATTTTCACCAAGACATCCGTCGTCGGCCCGAACGCAAACCCTTTCTTTCGCGAGCTCGCCGCGAAGACCGGAAAGCCGCCGCAGTGGAACTTTCACAAATATCTCCTCGACAAAGCAGGCCAGCCAGTGGCCGCCTTCGAAAGTGCCGTCGAACCGGAGGACCGCCGGATTACTATCGAAATCGAGAAACTGCTGGCTGCGCGCTGAGATACCAATCGTTCAGATCATGCCGCGATATTATAAAATTTGGCGGCGTTGCCAACGGTGAGCCGCCACGCCATCTCATCGGACATATGGCCGACCTGAGCCTGGACGGCTTCGCGCGATTTGGGCCAGGTGGAACCGCCATGGGGGTAATCGCTCGACCACATGAGGTTGTCCAAGAGGTCGAGTTTTTCGGCTGCCGCGACACCGGCCGGATCGTTCTGGAACGTGATGTAGACTTGCCGCCGGATGGTCTCGCTCGGTGTCGCCGTCATGTGAGGAATATCGGGATGCTCCATCGCGAAGCGCGCTACATTGCCTTCCAGCCGCATCATAAACGGTAGGATCCAAAGGAGTTCGTACTCGGCGAAGACCACACGCATACGCGGATGCCGTTCGAGGACTAGACCGAACATGAGATCCGTCAACAAGCGAGGGCCCTCAAAGAGCGACCGGTTGACGAAGCGCTTGCCCGCCTCCTTCATGCTCGGGTCTTTTCGCGCCAACTCATAGGCGTCCCGATCGGCGCTCTGCTGCACATTGATGTGGAAATGAACCGGGAAATCCATGCTCTCGGCAGCCGCCCAGATCGGTTCGAATTTGGCTTCGGAGTAACTCATGTCGGAGGGCAGATTGGCCGGCAGCATTACGCCTTTGAGGCCCAACGTGGTGCAACGTTCCATCTCCTTGACGGACCATTCAGGGTCGAGCACGGACAACAGACCCAGACCGAACAACCGGTCGGGAGCGACATTGCAATAGTCGACCATCCAGTCGTTGTAGGATTGGAGGCCGGCGAGCTGGAGCGGCGTGTCCTGGCCTTTTAAGCTGTAGAAATTGCGCGCCATACTGGGATAGAGCACCTCGATCTTGACCCCGTCCAGGTCCATGTCACCAAGACGCGCGCTCGGGTCCCAGGGTCCGCGCCAACGCTCCCAGGTGAAGTTCTCGACTCTGTCCTGGACGACGCTGGGCTCTCGCCCCGTTCCGGCCAGGAACGTGTTGCCGACCGGATCGGGACTGTGGCCATCAAACACAATGTAAAGGCCTTTTTTGCCGGGAGGATTCTGGACGAAATGGGGGCCCTTCACGCGCAAATTCTTGGGGATCCGTTGGTAAGCCGCTTCGGGCTCATTGACATGTGAGTCTGCGGAAATAAAATTTTCCATATTCATTTCAAGCCTCGTAATGGTCAAGTTTCGCTATCACTACTCGCCTGCCGGAGGTCGATAGGATTGCGCCGCCGAAAGTCGCGATTTTGATTGAGCCGAACCGTATCCGACAACGGTCAATCGTGTCAACCGAAGCGGACTTTCGCTGCTGGATCACAGTGTGTGTGACAAATGGGGCATACTCTTCAGTGAGAGCTAGTTGAGTTCTTCTCTCGCGGGCATCGAGACTGGATCTGCGCCGTTAAGCATTCTTAGCGATTATTTGTTTTATCTTGTTTCCTTCGGCAAGCCGTAGGCTTGGACAATCTTATCCATGTAGTCATCCAATTTTTCATAATGAACCGCATCGACAACAGAAAGCGTCTTGCCTTTCAAAATTTGCTCCTGGTGCGATCCGGGCGCGAACACCGAAGCGGAGAGGGGCCCGTATTGATCCATGATCTTTTGACCTTCAGTGGACGCGGCAAATTCCAGCAACAGCAGGCCTGCGTAGGGACTTGCCGCGCTGTCAAGGACCGCGTTGGCCTGGTGGATTCTCAGCGGCACCGGCTCGACAAATTTGTAGCCGACCACACCTGCACGATCTTTAACTTGAACCCCCGCAACGGAGCCGTAGTTGGGCCCCAGAAACAATGCGTATTCGCCGGCCATCACGGCAGTCAAAGGCTTGGTATGTCCTCGGACCCAGATAGGATCCTGAGCCGCGATTTTTTTGGCAAAATCGAGCACCTTCTCCATCCCCCATAGGGGCACTAATACTGCAAGCGCAAGCGGTCGAATATCCGTGATAAACTTTCTCCCCTTAAATTCAGGTTTAAGAAAATCCTGCCAGCTATTGGGCACTTTGTCCTCTGCGATGAGTTTCTTATTGTAGGCGACAACGCTTGGTTCACTGGTAAGGAAAATCGAATTTCGAGTTTGCGGATCCACCATCTTCGGCGGTACTGCGAGAACCCCTTGTTCGGCCATGCCGCGAAAATCGAATTTTTTCAAAAATGGTGTGTATTGATCGTAAAACTCTGTGTAGAGCCGGGTTACATCCCATTCTTGACCCCTTCCCGCCTTGAGTTCCAGCATGAAGCGCTGGGCCGACTCCACCGAGCCGTGTTCACCCACAGTGACATCGATAAAGGGATATTTCTTCTTGAGGGCTTTGCCCATTTGTTCCATGACTTTCGAATCCCAGGAGCTGAGGAACCGCAATTTTCCCTCTTTTTTTGCTTTCGCCACGATCTCATCGTGATTGGATTCGAACAGGTAACCTTTGGCCTCAGCCGCGCTCTTGGCCTGACGCAATGCAGAGCTTTGCGCCCCCACAGGCACGCTTAATCTCACTATAAGCAAGGCCGAACCCGAGAGTATGGCGATAAGCCTAAAAAGATCGAGTGTCATGATTATCCTCCCTCAGTTAATTGTAAAAGCATTAGCGATTTGAAATAACAACGTCACTCAAGCATGTTTGTTACGTCTTTCGAAACGTATTTCAAAGGATCTAACATACTGGACAGCTTCATCTCAATGACGAATCGAAGTTGCACCGGTGTTGGTTTATATCCAGCGTGATGTGAGGGGGGCCGGCCGATGATTGAAATCCTGGAGCTGCCCACTTAATTGCGTGGGCGACGGTAGAATGGCTGCGCGGGTTGTGAGAAATTTTGCGCGAAAATTACTACGGTTAAAGGAGTAACCTATGAGCGGAGTTCGGGTATTGGTCGGCACACGCAAGGGCGCGTTCATTCTCACGTCGGACGGAAAGCGACAACGGTGGGATATCAGCGGGGCGAATTTTGCGGGCTGGGAAATTTATCACCTCAAAGGATCTCCCGCCGATCCAGATCGGATATATGTGTCGCAGTCCAGTAGCTGGTTTGGGCAGATCATTCAACGCTCGGATGACGGCGGCAAGACATGGCACCAACCCGGAACGCCTGCCGGCGAACCAACCACCGCCCCGGACGGCTCGCCCAAGGGCGAAAGCAACAAATTCGTTTACGACACCTCTTCTGAAACCGGTAAACCTCTCACCACACACCAGTGGTACGACGGCACGCCGCACCCATGGGAGTTCAAGCGAGTGTGGCATCTCGAGCCGTCGCTCACAGATCCGGACACGGTTTACGCCGGCGTCGAAGACGCCGCCTTGTTTGGCTCGACCAACCGCGGGCAGACGTGGCAGGAGCTTGCCGGTCTGCGCGGTCACGGCTCCGGGTCTTCCTGGGTGCCCGGCGCCGGTGGCATGTGCCTGCACTCGATCCTTCTCGACCCGAGCAACCCGAACCGGATTTTTACCGCCATCTCGTCGGCTGGGTCGTTCCGCACCGACGACGCCGGCAAAACCTGGCAGCCGATCAACCGCGGTCTGCGTTCGCTCCACATTCCCGATCCCACCGCGGAGATCGGCCACTGTGTGCACCGCATCGCCACGCATCGGTCGCGTCCGAACGTGCTATTCATGCAGAAGCATTGGGACGTCATGCGTAGCGACGACGGCGGCGAGTCGTGGCAGGAAGTGAGCGGCAACCTGCCAACCGACTTCGGATTCGTGATCGAGGTGCACGCCCACGAGCCGAATACCATCTACGTCGTGCCGATCAAAAGCGACTCGGAACATTTTCCGCCCGAGGGAAAGTTGCGCGTGTACCGCAGTCGATCGGGCGGCAACGAGTGGGAGGCGCTGACGAATGGTCTGCCGCAAAGCGACTGCTACGTCAACGTGCTGCGCGACGCGATGGCCGTCGACTCCCTCGATAAATGTGGCGTCTACTTCGGCACCACCGGCGGACAGGTGTATGCATCGTCCGATGCGGGAGATAGCTGGGCGCCCATCGTCCGGGATCTTCCGGCCGTGGTATCTGTCGAGGTTCAAACTCTGCCATGATTCGCGTCACGCTACCGGCGCATCTATGCAAGCTCGCGCAAGTCGACGGCGAGGTGATGCTCCACGTGGACGGGCAGGCTACGCTCGGTTCAATACTCGACGCATTGGAGGCCCGCTACCCGATGTTGCAGGGGACGCTACGCGATCACGTCACGCAACGGCGCCGCGCGTTCGTGCGTTTTTTCGCTTGCAGGCAGGATCTTTCGCACGAACCGCTCGATGCGCCGCTGCCCGACGCAGTTACCACGGGTGCCGAGCCTTTCATGATTGTGGGGGCAATAGCCGGTGGATAACGGTTGGCAGAAGGATGAAAAGACTTGACGGAGGAGAAAATCGCAGGGCCGCGGGAAAACCTTGTCGAGCGGAATCGGCGGCGAGTCGCCGCGAAGGAGACTGATCATGAATGTTGCACTGTGGATCGTTCAAGGATTGCTCGCGGCGCTCTTTCTATTCGCCGGCGGCACGAAACTGGTCTTGCCAATCGAAGAGATGACCAAGCAGATGCCGATGCCGGGTTTGTTTTTGCGCTTCATCGGTCTGTGCGAAATGCTCGGCGCTATCGGTCTGATCCTCCCGTGGCTCATGCGCATTCGCCCCAGCCTGACACCGCTCGCCGCCGCCGGCTTGGTGATCATCATGATCGGCGCGACGGTGATTACGCTGATGACGGGCGATATCGCGATGGCGCTTTTCCCGCTGGTGGTGGGAATCCTCTCGGCGTTCGTCGCCTACGGCCGCTGGCGGCTTGCGCGGCAAACTTAACCCGCTGTGATTTGCCATTGCTATAAGCAGCACGACCGCTCAACGTGGCATTTGTTTTCAGTGAAGCTGTCGATTCCGATAATAATCAGGTCGTGGACGTGATCTTCCAGAGTTTAAAATTGCGGGCTAAGTCCCAATGGAGGCGAGCGATTCGTTGAATACACCGGAAGCCAAGGAATTCATTTATGTCCGAGAACCAGCTGCGCTCGATGAAGTGATCCAGCGCATCGGTAGGGCCGAACGGGTGGCGCTCGACACCGAGGCGGACAGCCTGCACAACTATTTCGAAAAGGTCTGCTTGGTCCAGCTTTCGTTAGCCGGCGCGCACTTCTTGATCGACCCACTCGTGGGGTTGGAGCTGGGCGAATTTTTGCAGGCCTTGGCGGAGAAACCGATGATTCTTCATGGCGCCGATTACGATCTGCGCATGATGCGGGCGTCATTCGATTTTAGACCGCGCCGTCAAGTGTTCGACACCATGATCGCGGCGCAGTTGCTCGGCATCGAAGCGATCGGGCTGGCGGCGCTGATCGAGCGGTTCTTCGAGATCACCATCGGCAAGGAAGGACAGAAGTCGGACTGGTCGCGCCGGCCGCTGAGCGAGAAGCAGTTGCACTACGCGGTCAACGACACGTGTTATCTCGAACCGCTCGCCGAGCGTCTCGCTGCCGATCTGAGCGCGCGCGGGCGCTTGGATTGGCATGTGGAGAGTTGCCAAGCTATGGTCGAGTCGACCGGGCGCGATCGGTCGCGCGATCCGGAGGAGGCCTGGCGCATCAAGGGATCGGGGCGGATGAGCCGGCGTCAACTGGCTTACCTGCGGGAGATCTGGCGGTGGCGCGATGAGCATGCTCGGCGCGCCAACCGGCCGGCTTTCATGATCTTTGGCAATCAACAGATCTTCGAACTTTTCGAATGGTTGGAGTCCCATCCCGGGGTGCCACTGGAGCAGGGACCGAAGCTGCCGCGAAACATTCGCGGCGCGCTGCTGACGACGCTACAGGAAGCGCTCGCGCGGGCGGCTTGCATGGCCGAGGCTGAATGGCCGGAACGCAAGCGAGGCGAGCGAGTAGAGCCATTGAGCAACGACGATTTGGAGAAGGTGAATGCGCTGCGCAGCGCATGCGCAGCGATCGCCAAGGATTTGGAGATCGCCGCGTCCACGCTGGCGCCAAAGGCCGCGCTCGACGCCATCGCCCGCAGCCGGCCTCGGACCGTCGAGGAAATTATGCAGTGCGGCGGGTTGCTGCGCTGGCAGGCGGATCTCGTGCACGGCGCAGTGGAAAAATGTTTAGGCTGAACAATGATCGAACTTAAAATGTCTTGTGAGATGGTTTCGCTATGACGTAGCGAGTTGATTCTTCACCCTCGCCCGCTTGCGGGAGAGGGCTGGGGTGAGGGTTGCTCAGCGCCGAAGAGAGGGAGCCCCATGACTCGGAGTGGCGACGATTATGTGCGCGGCCTGCGTGATGGCCGCACGGTGTTGCTCAACGGCGAGCGTGTCGCCGATGTGACGGCTCATCCGGCCTTCGCCGCCGGCATACGCACTGTCGCGCTACTCTACGACCTCGCCCACGACCCGGCGAACCGGGAGTTAATGACTTATGCTTCGCCGCGCGACGGCCGGCCGATTAACATGTCGTGGCTTGTGCCACGCACGCGCGACGATCTCGCCGCGCGGCGGCGCGCGATTAAATTTTGGGCGGATGCGAGTTACGGCTTTCTCGGCCGCTCGCCGGATCACGTTGCGTCGTTTTTCGCCGGCTTCGCCGGTTCGCCGGAATTTTTCGCGCGCGGCGGGCAACGGTTCGCTGACAATATTCTGCGCTTTGCCGCCAAGGCCGCCGACGAAGATTTATACCTGAGCTACGTGATCGTCCATCCGACCGTCGACCGGGCCAAGCCGGCACACCAGCAAGTCGAGCCCTACCTCTACTCCGGCGTTGCCGCTGAACGCGATAACGGCATCGTCATTCGCGGCGCGCAGATGCTCGGCACCGGCTCGGTGATGTCGGACTACATATTTGTCACGGTGATCTTGCCGCTCAGACCCGGCGACGAAGACTACGCGATTTCCTGCGTGGTACCCAATGGCGCGCCGGGTTTGAAGCTTTACCCGCGCCGGCCCTATGCGCTCGGTGCCAGCAGTGTGTTCGACTATCCGCTGTCGAGCCGCTACGACGAGACTGATTCGCTAGTGGTCTTTGACGATGTCTTCGTGCCTTGGGAGGATGTTTTTATCTATAAAAATATCGAGCTGACGGCGGGGCAGTTTAGCGTCACGGCGGCGCATGTGTTGGGCAATACCCAGTCGCATATTCGCTCCTGGGCCAAGTTGCAATTCCTGGTGGGTCTGGTGAAGCGCTGCATGGATTTGAGCGGGCGCTCGGCCAACAGCGAGATCAGCGCCCAACTTGGTGATTTGGCTACTCGTGTTTCGCTCGTCGAGGGCATGATTCTCGGTGCTGAGGCCGCGGCCGGGACGGACCAGTTCGGCGTGATGCGGCCCAAAGATTCTCTACTCTACGCGAGCCAAGTGTATCAGCAGGCAATGTATCCGGCGCTGCTCAACCAGATCCGCGCAATGATGGGCGGCAGCCTGATCCAGTTGCCGGCCACGGTGGGTGAGCTGCGCGCGCCCGGCTCGGCAGCCGACATAGAACGCTACGTGCGCTGGCCGCACGCGTCAGGACGGGAACGAGTAAAGCTGCTGAAACTTTTATGGGACGCCGTCGGCTCGGAATTCGCCTCGCGTCATCTGCAGTATGAGATGTTCTACGCCGGCGAGCCCGCGGCGATCCAAGGCCGTGAATTTCGCAACTTCGATTGGGCGGCGGCCGAGGCGCTGGTCGATAAATGTTTGGCAGGGTACGATGAAGACAGCGTCGGCGGCTGATCAAACTCGGAATATTTCCCGCAAAGGCGCTAAGGCGCAAAGGTCTCGAATGAAATGTTTCGAACTTGGTGCCTTGGGCGCGCTTGGCATGAGGAATATCCGGAGCTTTAGACAATCACACAGCACCTGCGCATCCACGATTCGGCCACGGCAGAGGAGGGATATCAGGACCTAACCAGCGGGCTGGAAAGAAAACTATTTCCGTCCGTCGAAGGTTTGCGCAACACCCAGCGCTTGCTCAAGCCGCGCAATCCCAAGTTAGAAACCATCAAAGTAGAAGAGTTGATCGACGACCGGATCGTGCGGCGGCTGAATGAGAGCGGATTTATCAACCGGCTCCAGACGACGTACGGCGTCAAGTGAACAAAAATATCGCCGCTTTT
>CAYZJE010000288.1:0-3545 GCA_964478485.1 uncultured Syntrophobacter sp.
CCGTGGCACGACGCCGATGTTTTGCTCGATGGTCAGATGCGGGAACAAGCCGATTTCTTGGATCACATAGCCGATGCGCCGGCGCAGCTGGATCGGATCCCACTCCACCGTCGCTTTGCCCTCCACTTCAATCTGCCCCGAAGTCGGATCGATCAGCCGGTTGATCAATTTCATCGTTGTTGTTTTGCCCGAGCCGCTGCGGCCGAGCAAAACCAAGGTCTCGCCGCGCGCCACCTCAAGATTGAGGTTGGCGAGCAATTTTTTGCCGCCCGGCAGGATGAAATTGACATCGTGAAATTTTATCGTGGTTGCTGCACTGTTCATCATAGCGAAGAATTCACTTTCCCCTCCGTCATTCCCGCGCACGCGGGAATCCAGGCGAGGACGGGTCGCGACCCGCCCCTACGTCGAATCACCTGGATGCCCGTTTTCACGGGCATGACGGACTTGCCATTCCCCTACACGCGCAATTTCAATCATGCCGGACTGACACTTAAGCCCGTGGTCGCATCCTGTTCATTTTTCTTTTATAGTCTCTCCGTTTATGACACAAGAAACCGCGCCACATATCTTCGCCGCCGATCAGCGCTCGCGCTGGCACTCAAGCCACGCAGACATCTGGTCTTTGCAAGGCACTGATCCTGACGCGATTCCGACCTTGTCGATATTGACGACCCTGTGGGATCAGCCGCGTTGGCTCGAAGCCTATCATCTTTACGACCAGCACGGCTCCGAGCTGTTCGAAGCGATCTGCGACTTGCCGGAATATTACCTCACGCGAACGGAAAATGGCATACTCGAAGCCAATGCAAAACACATCATCGCCGCCGCGCCGGTTGAGTGTATCGTCGAGCTCGGCGCCGGTTACAGCAAAAAAACCATCCATCTACTAAGCGAACAAGCACGCCAGCGCGGCGCCAGTATTTTTGCGCCTATAGATGTCAGCGTCGCCGGGCTGCGCGCGTCACAAGCGGCCGCGCACAAAGAGTTTCCGCAAATCGACTTTCACGGCATCCAGGCGCGCTATGAAGAGGGTTTCTCCGCCATAGAAAAAAGTCTACCGACGCTGTTCGTCTTTCTCGGCAGCACCATCGGCAACTTCAACCAAACCGAGTTCCCGCGTTTCTTCCGCGCCCTCTCGGCGGCCATGGGTCCGAACGATTATCTCCTGCTCGGCGCCGACCGAGTCAAACCGGTGAAATTACTCGAAGCCGCTTACAACGACAGCCGTGGCATCACCGCCGAGTTTATTTTAAACGTCTTTCGCAATATCAACCGGCTGCTCGGCGGCAATTTCGACTTGGCGAAAATGCGCTATCATTCCTGGTTCAATCCGGAGTGGCAGCAGATTGAAATGTATGCGGTGGCGAGCGCGGCGCAAGAGATTCGTTTTCCTGACGCCAACGCCGGCTTCCATTGGTATAAGGACGAAAAAATTCTCGTCGAGATCAGCCGCAAGTTTGAACCCAATCGGCTGCAAGAACAATTGGGCTTTTTCGGCCTCACCCCGGTGGAGCATTTCACCGATCCCAACCAATGGTTCTCCGTGCTGTTATTTCGCAAACAGGGTTAATCCCGGGTTCCGCAGTTGAAGTTGCTTGGTGCACCGACTGAGGCGCGAGCCTGGAATAGTGAAGACATGCCCTTGGGGATTGCCAAATATGAAATCTGAAATTTGCAATTTGAAATTCCGAGCGCCAGCGAGGACTACGGCCGCACGCGCAACGCCGGCTCGCCCTGAGGCAAGTCCTGCAGCGCGATCGGTCCGTGCAACTGCCGTAGCGCCCCGGCAAAGTACTCGCCTTGAAATTTGCCGCCTTGCACTGCGAAAGCCTTCGGCAGGTTGATCCACGAGATCGCCGGATTGATGTGGTGAATGCCGTGCAGATTGAAATTGAGCAGCAGCTTAGCCAGCACTGCCGGCAGGCGCAGGTTCTTCGCGTAAAAGACATCGCTCACCGGAGTTTCGTAGTGATAAACGTTGTCGAGAAAGGAAATCAATAAACCGCGCGCCAATAACGCGGCGAAAAGCATCGGCCAGTATCGGCCGTAAAGGTAAAACGACAACGACAACCACGACACCGTCAGCAGGCCGTCGAGGCGAATCTCGCGCAAAGACTCAGTGCCCAACCAATTTTGCATCAAGATACTGCTGACGCTGTGCGCCGGCATAAATCTTTCGCGAAATATTCCGAGCAGCTTGCGCGGCAGAAAAAAACCCACCGGACTCACCACCTCGACCAGATACAAGCCGACAAAGATTTGAAAAAAATATCCCGGCGCCGCCGCGCTTTTCGTACCTTTGCCGTGATCGTAATATTCCGTGCCCTCCACCGGCATGCGGTTGAGCTTGTGATGCAGCAAGTGGCTCAGCCTGAGAATCCTAAACGGCGAGCCAAACAGAATCGCCAAAAGCCGGCCGAAAAACCCGTTGACGGACTTGCTGGAATGGAACAGATCGTGAATCGCCTCGTGAATCAGACTCCAGAAAGGATTGCTCAACAGCGCCAGCGGCAAGAGTACCCACGCCCAGCTGTGCTGTGCCGGCAGGAGCCACAGCGGTAAGATCGTAAACTGAAAAACATTCACCGCAATGTAGAAAAGCGCCAGGAGGCAATTGAGCGCAGCCGGAAGACCGCCACTACGGCTGGCGAAAGCGACCGACTCCTGCACCATGTTGAAACTCGATCCCAAAACTTTGCTTGAGCGGCGACAGGCTGAGCAGGACAATGACGCCGAAGCCGAGAATCAGCACGCCGGAAACGCGATGGACCCAACCGAGCGCCCGCAAGCTGAATTTGCCGCGAAAGGCGATCATACCGATAAACAATCCGATCCACCAAAGCGCCGAGCCGATAAAAACTCCAAAAGCCAAGAGCGCGGCGGCGAAATAGCGCCCTTGCAAGCTCGGCACATGCCAGCCGGCATAAATCGCGATAAAGGATAGAATCGTCACGGGATTGGAAATGGTCAGGAAGAATGTCGTCACATAGGCGTTCAACAAGCCATTGACGTCCCTCGGCGCCGGTTGTTCCTTGGGTTTAGTGCCGTAGATTTGCCAGCCGAGATAACAAAGAAACACGCCGCCCGCCAGGCGCAATAAAGTTTGATGGTCGGTAAAAAAATTCGACACGAACGAGATGCCCAGCGCGGCGAGCAAAGCGGCGAGCGCGTCGGCGCTGGCCACGCCCAACCCGGATAGGAGCCCGCAAATCGCGCCCATCGCCAGCGCCCGGTTGATACACAATAGACCCAGCGGGCCGACCGGCACCGCGACCACGAAACCGATCAGCACGCCTTGGATGATGAGATAGACCGACATGGCTAGTGAATTACCGTCGACCACGCTGGTCGCAGCGTGGAACCCTTAAATGGGGTTTCCAAAGGGGGCGAGCATCCCCTTTGCGATATTTTAATTGGCGGCGGGGTTCAATACCCCGCCTACGAAGTGGCTTCGTTTATTGAAAACCTCAGCGCGCGCAACGAAAGCTAATGTTGTGATGGCCGCCGCGCGGGTTGCGCGAGACATGACGGCCGCGGTGCGT
>CAYZJE010000289.1:0-1976 GCA_964478485.1 uncultured Syntrophobacter sp.
AGAGACGCCGAGTTCACATAGTTCGACCGTTCGAGAAGCCTCACGGCAGGCTTCCTCGACGGCCTTCAGTTCCGAGCCTGTCGAGGAATCACCATGAGCGGAGGAAAGCCGCGCATCCTGAGCCTTAGTCGAAGGACGCGCGTCGGCGGTGCAACCCCCGAGCCGTGCTTCACAGGAAAGCCTGAAGAACCCCATTGATAGGGCTACAACCGGCATGTTAGAAGCGGTTCGTATAACGAATCGCTCAGCTCCGTGATTAAAATTCTCTGTCAACATGTTAGGGAGGTAATTACTATGGTCGCTAAAAAACTCTGGATCATTCTGGCCCTGGCGTTGTTTGTCCGGCCGGCCAGCGCCGAGCCGATTCGAATCGCTTATTCCGGTGTGTCGGCGTCAGGGACGCCGGTTTGGCTCGCCAAAGACGAGGGGGTTTTTGCCAAGCATGGACTGGAAGCAGACCTGGTCGCCGTGCGCAGCGCGCCGCTGCAAGTCACGGCGCTGGTTTCCAACGAGGTACAGTTTGTCCGGGGCAGCGCGTCCAGTATGCTCACCGCCGCTGCCCAAGGGGCCAAGCTCAAGATCATCATGTCGCTGTTCGCCGAGCGCGCTTCGTATGATTTTCTGGTCGCGCCGTCGATTACCAAACCGAGCGATTTGCGCGGCAAAAAAATCGGCGTGCAGGACTTCAGCGGTCTGCTCTGGAGCCTCACCATGCTGTCGCTGAGGGAAATGGGACTCGACCCGCAAAAGGATAATATCAATATTCTGGCGATCGGCGATAGCACCGTGATCGCCCAATCTTTGGCGAGCGGCATTATCGACGGCGCGGCGTTGGATAGATTGCAGTCCGCTCGGCTTCAGGGACTAGGCATTAAAGTGTTGTTCGATTTAAGCAAGATTGCTCTGCCGTCCAGCCCGTTCATGTGCGCCGAGGCTTTTATTCAGAAGAATCCGCAGACCATCGAGAACTTCATCAAGGCGCTCATCGAGGCCAGCGCGATCATGCGCGCGCAGAAAGAGCGGGGCCTCGCCATTCTGCAAAAATATATCAAGGTGGACCGGCAACTCGCGGAGCTTGGCTATAAATTTTTGCTCGAGGATCTGACGCCCTACACCTTTGTCACCGTCAAAGGCTTAAAAACCGCCCAGGACGTCATCGCTCTGCGCGATCCCAAAATAGCGAAGTTCAATGTCGAGGAACTTCTCGATCAGCGCATACTGACTAAGGTAGTGAAGAGCGGATATGTCGAGGAGATCGAACGGAAGTATAAGCTGCGGCAGTAGAAAGAAGATGCAACCACGAAACACACGAAAGGCACGAAACTCGAACCCCCTTTTTCATATTTTTCGTGGTAAAGAAACAATTTCCATGAGAATTGCTGAGCGACCCGTATGGCTAAGTGCGGCGATAACTGGGATAATGCCGCTATGGGCAATCGAATCTCTGATATCGGAACGATGCGCAGCCGTGTCGACGCGGACAGTTGGATGAACAACTCTGCTCCCAAAAAAATCGTCAAGCTCGGCAGCGCGAAGAATCCGGCGATTATCCATGTCCAATCGGAGGCTCGATTCAAGGAAGTGAGTGCGATGTGCGCAAAGCACGGTTGGCATTGTCGCATTGGCGTCGAACCGGATAAAGCCGAGGATGTCGGCGATCTGGAGCGGTTGCTGCATCCACAAAAACCAACGGTCGTGGAAAAGAAAGCCGGGCGTAACGAACCCTGCCCGTGCGGCAGCGGCAAAAAATCCAAGCACTGCTGTGGTAAGTAGTCCAAGTAGTCAACGATGGCCAATATCGACGGGCGGCGCGTGGATTTACGCAAAGCCCATTAACCTCAGTCAATAGGAGCGACGAACATGAGTAAAGGTAAGGACGCCAAGAAACAAGAGAAGAAGAAACCGCTCAAAACCTTGATGGAAAAGCGCGCGGCGAAAAGAGCCAAGAAAGAGAACAAAGGCTTTTCGATGAACAT
>CAYZJE010000290.1:0-11906 GCA_964478485.1 uncultured Syntrophobacter sp.
CTGCTTGACGCCCGACAGCAACTCGCTACCGGTGCGATCACTGCCGCTCAATTTAATGAAATTGAAGATCGCGCCGTCGACGACGCCATTGCTTTACAGGAAAGTGTCGGCCTCGAAGTTGTCACCGACGGCGAGATGCGCCGGCAGTCGTTTCAGAGCCAGATGACGGCGGCTGTCAACGGCTTCGGCTCATTCGATCTCGACGCCTTTCTCTGGGGCGAGTGGTACGACCAAGACGGCGTAGCGAAGAAGCCCCGCCCGCGAGGCTTGGGCGCTGTCGAGAAATTGCAGCCGCGGCGATATCTCTCGGCGGACGAGTTCGCCTACCTCAAGAGCAAAACCAAGCGTATCGCCAAGATCACTATTCCCAGCCCGAGCTTGTGGGCAAATTTCTGGTCGCCGAAATATTCACGCGCTGCCTACCCAACCCTCGAACTTTTTCTCGCCGACATTGTCGCGATCCTGCGCGCAGAAGTCGCCGAGCTGGCTCGCTTGGGAGCGAGCTATATTCAACTGGACGCGCCCCATTACGGTCTCTTGCTCGATCCCAAAACACGCGCCTTTTATGAAAAGCTCGGTTGGAAACTGGCTCAATGGCTTGCCCTCGGCATCGAGCTCGACAATGCGGTGATCGCCGGATTTCCCAGAGTAACTTTCGGCTTCCACATCTGACGCGGCAATCAGGGCAGCCGGTGGTTGTCACAAGGCGGCTATGAGGCGATCAGCCGGGAATTGTTTCGCAAAATTCACGCCCAGCGCTTGCTGTTGGAATACGATGATGCTCGCTCCGGCTCCTTCGAAGCGTTGAAAGATGTCGCCGAAGATAAGTTCGTCGTGCTCGGCCTGATCACGACCAAGAAGGCTGATCTTGAAACCATGCAATGGCTGACGCGGCGCATCGCGGACGCCCGCCGCTATTTGCCAATGGATCGATTGGGGCTAAGTCCCCAGTGCGGCTTTGCCTCTTCTGTAATCGGCAACAAGATTAGCGCGGACGATCAGCAGAAAAAAATGGCGCTCGTGACGAGCACAGTGCGGACCCTGTGGGGTTAGACCATTGTCACGATTCTGCTGAAAAACTCGCATTCACCCTTCGACAGGGCTCAGGGCGAACGGGGAGGGGATTGATAATCTTAAGAATTTTCCGTTCATGCTGACCCCTCGACAGGCTCGGGACTAACGGCTGTCGAGGGGGCCTGCCCTGAGGCCCCTCGAAGGGTCGAAGCATTCCTAAGGGTTTTTCAGCGGAATCTCTCACGCGGTCTGCGTCAGCGCCCGCGCGATCAAGAGAATGCCGATCACCGTCAGCAGGACTAGCAGGCCACGGTTAAAAGTTTTCTGATTCACTCGGTCTTGGGTTTTTAAACCGGCGTAGAAGCCGATCAAGGTAATAAGCACCACTTGGATCGACAGCGTGAGGGTATTCCAATTGAAAAGACCCCACGTCGATACCGCAGCCAGCTGGGCGATCTTGGTGATGCAGAAAATCGTCGCGATGGATTTGACGAAATAGCGTTTCTCCAGTTTTAGGCTGTAGAAATAAATCGCCAGCGTTGGTCCAGCCGCGTTGGTCATGCCGTTGAGAAAACCGCTGATGAAGCCGAAAATGGGCGAAAGTAATTTCTCCGCGGCCGGAGAGATCGGCAAGTCATACTGGAGCAGGTTGGCAACCACGAACACGATGACCATGATCCCCAAGCAGAGATTCAAAACCCACAGCGGAGTTCTGACCAAAACCATGGTGCCGAGAAAAACTCCGATGACGGTCAAGCCAATCATCGAGCGGAAGCGGCGCAAAGTGGCGTAAGGAAAGCCATCGCGAAACACCTGGGTTATATCCATCAACAGATTAGGCAGGATGAGCACCGTAACCGCGACGCGAATGTCGAGCAGCAGGGCCACCGTCGGCGTGGCGATCAACGGAAAACCCAAACCGGTGGCGCCTTTGACGAAGGAGGCGAATAACAGGGCGACGCCGACGAGAAGATATGTTAGATCGAAAGACACTGTGAATTTAGAGCTATGAAATTTTTAAGCCGCACACCGATTCGGACCTTCGTTGTCTATCCTGTCGTTGCGTTCTTATGGGAGGTCGGCACGAATGGACATCAGTTTCAGCCCAATTTCTGGTTCATCCCGCTGATGCTCTGGGGCTATTTACAATATCGTCTGTGCGGCCGTTATCGAATTCGCATCGGCGGTGGCGGACCAGGACTGGAAACGCCGCCTGAGCGGCTCGTTTCCACCGGCCCTTATGCGCTCACGCGCAATCCGATGTATTTGGGCCACATCATATTTCTGATCGGCCTCACCCTGACGCTCAAGTCCTGGCTCGCCGCGCTAATTACAATCGGCACGGCAATCTGGTTTCACATGCGAGTGGTCAGCGACGAGAAAAAACTAATCGAACGACTTGGCGAACCGTACGTTGATTATCTGAGTAATGTGAAACGCTGGATACCGGGTCTCTTCTAAGCCGTTTAGGGTCTGGCGTCTCGCGTCTAGGGTTCCGCCGCGATTCATTGGTGTTGAACGCTAGACGCTAGACCGAAGACGCTAGACGCGGTTATCTTCAGGCTTTCTTCCGCTGTTTTGTCTGTTTCTCTCCCGTCACAAAATAATCCCCCTTGACCGCTAGATCGGCTTCATCCTCATCTTCCTTGGTCCACGCGCCGAGACTGTAACCGTACCATGGCATGCGCGGTTTCAACGGCGGCAACTCCAACTCTTCCCAGATCTGCTTGGAGCGCTCCATGAACTCCTTCTTCGGCAAAGACACCGGCGTGTATGGCCAGGGACGCACGGCATTGATTAGCAGCGCGCTGGTGTTCGCGGTTCGCGCTTCGAGACTGTCCATTCCAGGGGGATGGGAAGAGGGATCGAGGCCGGGCGACTTGCCTTTGACGACCATGACATCTTCCTCCGGCCGGACATTGAAACAGATCGCCCAGTTGACCATCGCCGGATCGTGGATGTCGATGTCATCGTCGACGGCGACACAAATCTTGGCGTAGCTGCCAGTGAAGCCGGCCGAGGCGTTCAAGGCCCGCCAGCCGTCCGCTTTCGAGGCGTTCTTCATCTTGATCACGCAGTAGGCCTGGCCGCTGCCGCTGACCTCGTCGTGCAGCGCCACGTCGATGACCGCGGCGTTGCCGCTGTCGTGGCGGAGAAACTTGTAGATGATTTTTTCCGTGCCGGTGTGCTTGATTTTACTCGACTCGCTGGGCGGAAACTGGCTCATGAGCGCAGTGTAGATCGCATCGCGCCGGTGCGTGATGCAGGTCACTTCTAAGAATGGCGATACCGTGCGGTGGCCCATATACCCGGGATATTCACCGAAGGGGCCTTCCGGCTCGACGATGTCAGTGGGGATCGTCCCTTCGATGATAATTTCCGCCGTCGCCGGAACCAGCAAGTCAACCGACTTCGCCTGCACCACTTCGACCGGCTCGCCGGCCAGACCACCGGCGAGGCGGTACTCGTCGAAGTCGTAGGGAATCTTAGCCGTGGCGGAGTAGGCGATGCTCGGCAACACGCCGATGGCGATGCAGGCTTCGAGCCGCTGACCCTT
This sequence comes from uncultured Syntrophobacter sp., assembly GCA_964478485.1. GTDB lineage: Bacteria > Desulfobacterota > Binatia > UBA9968 > UBA9968 > DP-20. The sequence goes on from CAYZJE010000290.1 coordinate 3,572, forward strand.
GGCCTTGCACTTGCGCCAGTGCTGACCCATATGTTGCGCCGTGAACAAGCCGCCGGTGCGGTCCGCCGACTTGATCTGGCTGCGATAGTTGCCAATGTTGTAGATGCCGGTTTCCGGATCTTTGGTGATCCAGTTCGCCGAGGTTAAATAAGGCGCGTTATCGAAACCGGGTGTCGAAATCGGCACCGGCAGCATGTCGAGGCCATGGCCGTTGTGAATCTCTTGTCCCTGCCAAACCACCTGCTGCGCCGACGCGCTGGCGACTTTGACGGGATCGAAGGGATGGAGCTGCGCCTGCGTCCAGCGCTCGCTGATTTGCTCTGGATCACACATCATGCCGATGGCGTAAATCTCGGTGGTCGCTGCCAGTGTTCCGACGGTGACCGGCATCGAATAACGGCGCCCCTTGGAATCGATCACGTTCTCGAAAATAAATGCTTTGCGGTCGCGCTCTTCCAGACCGCGAAATTGCCAGCGTACCAGCGGCATCAGTTCGGTGTCTTTATTGATCTCACGCTTAATCCGCACCAGCTTGCCGCGTTCTTCAAGCGCCTGTAAGTGCTCGCGAAAATCGCGATAGTATTGCTTGCTCTCAGCCATCAAAGTCTCCCCATGAAATTTGCTCATGTCATCTATTGTCTGGCCCAACGGGCTTGTCAAGCAGGCGGGGTACGCGGGTTACGGTTCAGTTTGATTGTGGCTCGGGTGCATGGAGTGGGAAAGATTTCTCGCTTCGCTCGAAATGACAGACTTCGAGCGGTTGTCATCCCGAACGAAGTGAGGGATCTTGCCAAACTGAACCACCACAGAAATCCTTGTGCCTAGGTTCGGTAAATTGGTAAACTACATGCTTGTTTCGGTTGGTTGTTGATCACGCCGATTTCGGCGTGGAACCATTAAATGGGGTTTCCAAAGGGGGCGAGCATCCCCTTTGCGATTATTTAAATTGGCGCCGGGGTATTAACCCCGGTCGCGAAGTGGCTTCGTAAATGTAATCGTGAGTTTATGTCGAGCGCCCCACAATCGTTAAACCTTTCCAATGGCGAAAGCCGACCCGTGGAAACGCTCCAAACCCCGGACTCCCGCGCACGCAGAACGTTTTCCTGGCTCCTGGCGTCGGTGATCGTGGTTTTCTTGGCCGATCAGTGGGCGCCTGACGACTTAGCTATCCCGATCTGTTACGTCGCGACCATGGTATTGGTGGTTGCGTTGCCAGACCGGCGGGAAAAGATCTTGCTTGCCGCCGTTTGCACGATTCTCTTAGTCGTCGACTTTCTGTTTTCGCCTCGTAACGTCACCGGTCCGGCATGGGCTCAGATTGTCAATCAAGGATTGGCGGTCGTCATGATCTGGGGTGTCGCGATCTTGGGGTTGCGCCATCGGCGCGTCAGCGAAGCCATGCGCGACAACCAACGGATCGCTAATGAACGTCTAGCACTGATCGATACTATCTATACTTCGGCGCCGGTCGGTTTATGTTTTGTCGACTGTGATCTGCGCTATGTTTCCATCAATAATGCGCTCGCCGAGATGCACGGTCATGCGCCCGACTATTTTCTCGGCAAGACGGTGCGTCAGGCGATTCCAAAGTTGGCGGATGCGCTTGAGGCGCACTATCGACGAGTCATCGATACCGGGCAACCGGTCATCGACGTCGAGATCAGTGGCGCAACCGCCGCCCAGTCCAACCAACGGCGCTACTGGCTTTGCAGCTTTTATCCGGTGCACAACGCGAGCGGCGATCTCCTCGGCGTCAATGTCGCCGTGCGGGAAATTACCGAGCAAAAACAAGCCGAGGCCAACACGCTGTTTCTACTCGATGTCGGCGAATGTATTCGCTTCGCCGCTGATGCCGATGAACTTCTCTGGGCGGTGTCGGTTGCCCTCGGCGAACATTTGCAAGCCAGCCGTTGCGCTTTTATCGAAATCGACACCGACGAGGATCGATTCACCGTACGGCGGGATTACCACCCCCATGTGCCGTCGCTGGTCGGCAGTTATTCGCTCAGCGCCTTCAGTCCCGCCGTGGTCGAAGCGGGCCGGTTGGGCCAAACTACCGTGATCAATGACGTGAGCAGTGATTCCCGGACGGTGGAGTTTGTCGAAGCCTATGGAAAATTGGGCGTCGGCGCCTACGTCGCAGTACCTTTGGTTCGTGACGGCAAATTGCATTCGGGATTCGTGGTCGTCATGGCCGAACCGCATGAATGGCCTGAACGCGAGGTCACCGCGATCAATATGGTTGCCGAACGCACCTGGTTAGCCGTGGAAAAGCTGCACCTCGACCGGGCGCTGCGCGAAAGCGACGCGGCGCTGCGCGATGCCGACCGGCGCAAGGATGAATTTTTGGCGACTCTCGCCCATGAGCTACGTAATCCACTATCGCTGATGCGCAATATCGTCACGCTGCAACAGACGCCCGGCACGCCGGAGAGCGACCCGCAATGGGGCAGGGATATTATCGATCGCCAGGTGAATTACCTGACGCGCTTGACCGACGATCTATTCGATGTCAGCCGCATCACCAGGGAAAAACTTGAGCTGCAGAAAGAACGCGTGGATCTTGCGGAAATTATCAAGGCCGCGGTGGAATCCTGCCGCCCATTGATCGGCCAGCGGCAGCATGAATTGACGGTGAGCATGCCGCAGGAGGCAATTTACCTAGATGCCGATCGCGTCCGGTTGACCCAGGTTTTCATGAACCTACTGAACAACGCTGCCAAATACACGCCGGACCCCGGCCATATTTGGTTAAACGTAGAACCCGCCGGCGCCGTCGTCGAAGTGCGGGTAAGAGACACCGGTCTCGGCATCGCGCCGGAGAATTTGCCGCACTTGTTCGAGCTATTTTACCAAGTGGACCGTTCCTACACTCGCTCGGAAGGTGGACTGGGCTTGGGGCTGACGCTGGTGCACCGCTTGATTGAATTGCACGGCGGCAAGGTCGAGGCCCGCAGCGCTGGGGTCAATCGCGGCAGCGAATTCATCGTCCAGTTGGCGATGGCGCACCGTCAAGTAAAGACCGCCGATCGTCACGCCACCGAGGGGCACGGCGAGCTGGCCGCGGTTCGCTACCGGCGCATTTTGGTCGCCGACGACTTTCCCCAATCGGCGGAAACCTTGGCGCGCCTGCTGCGCCATGACGGCAGCGAAGTTCGCGTTGCCCAAGATGGCGCCGAAGCATTTGAGATCGCGGCCGAGTTTCGTCCCGACGTGGTCGTGCTCGATATCGCGATGCCCAAGCTCAATGGTTACGAAGCGGCGCGCAAAATCCGCGCCCAGCCCTGGGGCAAACCTATGGTCCTGATCGCCTTGACTGGCTGGGGTCAACAACAGGACCGGCGGCGCACTCAGGACGCCGGCTTTGACGCCCACTTGACCAAGCCGGTGAATTTCGCCGCGATCATGGATCTGCTCGCCAAACTGCCGGCAACATCAGCGAGCGCCACTATTGAGAGCCCGCCGCCATAAAATTTCACCGAAAAATCTTTCTAATTCGGCAATTTCTTCGCCGCGCAGCCCTTTTGCCTCGCAATGCCATCGCCAGATGTGCTAGTTGTTCGGCTCAATGGAACGCGATTGAGCAACCCTCGTCTTGAAGCCGACAAGAATTTTTCCCTCTCCACCACGTCTGCGTGGGGGAGAGGGTTAGGGTGAGGGGGCAATGCGCCGAGGGGGCAATGCGCCGAGGGCGTAATGCGTGCCGGACCCTCACCCCTGCCCTCTCCCGCAAAGCGGGCGAGGGTGATCGCGCTTGTCCCCTTTGGATGCATCGCTAAGCTTACTTCGCCTGAAGGCAAGGGATTTCAACCATCCCCGACAGAGACATTAAGCGAGATCAATGTTCGACGCGTTCATCGAAGGTTTGTTTTTAGTTCTGCAGTGGAAAGCCTTCAGCTTGATGCTGGTTGGCATGCTGCTTGGCTTCTGCGTCGGCCTTCTTCCAGGCATCGGCGGCGCGGCAACTCTCGCCTTGATGATCCCATTCGTTTTCAAAATGCAACCAGCGGAAGCGTTCGCATTTCTGCTTGGCATGCACGCCGTCGCCGCCACCACGGGTGACATCACTTCGGTCCTCTTTGGCGTGCCTGGTGAAGCGATCTCGGCCGCCACGGTGGTCGATGGTTACCCGATGGCGAAGAAGGGCGAGGCCGGGCGCGCTCTCGGCGCGGCATTAATGAGCTCGCTTGTCGGCGCGTTGATCGGCGCGGTAGCGCTCGCGCTAGCGATTCCGATCGTCCGTCCGCTGGTGCTCGCCTTCGGTTCGCCGGAGCTGTTCATGTTGTCGGTGATCGGTATCTCGTGCATCACTTCACTCAGCGGCGCCGGCGCGCGCGGCCAGATCAAAGGCTTCGCCATGGGTCTCTTCGGTCTGCTGGTCTCGACTATCGGGCAAGAGCGTCAGTCCGGTTCGCTGCGTTTTGACATGGGCTTAATGTATCTGTGGGAAGGCCTGGACTTCGTGCCGGTGTTGGTCGGTATCTTCGCAATCCCGGAAATTATCGATCTCGCCGTGCGCGGCACCTCGATCGCCGGCGAGCGGCCGGCGGAGAATTTGCGCAGCGGCGTCATGGAAGGGATCAAAGATACCTTTCGCCATTTCTGGCTGGTGTTTCGCTGCTCGATGGTCGGCGTGTTCGTCGGCATCCTTCCCGGCGCGGGCGGCGGCGTCGCCCAATGGATGGCCTACGCTCATGCGGTGCAAAGCGCCAAGGACGCAAAAGAGCGTGAACAATTTGGCAAAGGCGACGTGCGCGGCGTCTTGGGACCGGGCGCGGCGAACAATTCGAAAGAAGGTGGTGAGCTCATACCGACGGTCGCCTTCGGCGTACCCGGCAGCGGCGCCATGGCGATCCTGCTCAGCGCCTTTCTGATCATGGGCCTCTCACCCGGCCCGGACATGCTAACCAAGCATCTGTCGATCACGTTCTCGATGGTTTGGACTTTGGCGATTGCCAATGTCATTGCCGTGCTTTTGTGTTTGACCGTGCTCGACCAAATTGCCAAGATCACCAACATCCGCGGCGCTCTGATCATCCCGTTTATCCTCTTGCTGGTTTTCGTCGGCAGTTACACCGCCAACGGCCAGATCACCGATTTGCTGGTCACGCTGATCTTCGGCGTGCTCAGCTATTTCATGGTGCTGTTCGGTTGGCCCCGTCCGCCCTTCGTTCTCGGCTTCGTTCTGGGCAAAGTCATCGAGACCTATTTTTTTATTTCGGTGGCGCGCTATGGCTTCACCTGGCTCGGGCAACCGATGGTCGTTGCCCTTATAATACTAATGGCCTTTGTAATTGCCTACCCCTACATCCAGCAGCGGCGCCAGCGCGCCCAGGGCACAGCTAATGCATAAGGGCCGGATAATTTTCTGCGCTTTTCTAATCATTGTCGCCGCCAGCGCGATCTACCTGGCGCTCGATTGGCCGTTCAAGGCGGCGCTCTTTCCGTTGTCCGTAAGTATTCCGCTGCTGCTCCTCGCCGGGATTCAACTCTTGCAGTTGCTGGTCGGCAAAGAAGAAACCATCGAAAGCGCCGCGGTCGACATTGAATTCTCCAGTGACGTGCCTCCTGAAATCGAACGCCGCCGCGTGACCACGGCGTTTTGCTGGATCGCGGGTTTTATTCTCTCTGTTTACCTAATCGGCTTTCCGCTCACCGTGCCGCTGTTTATTTGCTTTTATCTCCGCTTTGAAAGCGCCGTCGGTGCGCTGCCGACGATCGCGGCAACGGCAATCACGTGGGCAATGTTTTATGGGCTGTTTCAGAAACTAGTACACTTGCAATTCGAGCAAGGCGCGCTGCAAGCGTGGCTCGGCCTGTGAACCTGGTAATTGGCTTGACTCGCGTCGTCCGAATCACATACCCTTGGCACGCTTCGAAAGCACGAAATCCGAAGCACGAAATCCGAAACAAATCCGAATGACCAAAACTAAGTCCTCAATGTTCCAAACAAGGATTAATCGGAATCGAGGTTTTGGATTTTCCGGGTTTGGAATTTATTTGACCGCTGTTTGTTTCGAATTTCGATATTCGGATTTCGGATTTGTTTCGCAGGTAATTGGTTGGTAGGAATCTAATCGTAATATGGGAGGATTGCATGAAGATAGCTCGGCAGATGATGGTGTTCTCGCTTTTAACTTGGTGGATCATTTCAGGCGCGCCGGCTTGGGCGCAAGCGAATTTTTACGACGGCAAAGCTGTCACCATTCTGATCGGCGCCAAGAGCGGCAGTCTTGAGATCGCCGCGCTCATCGTCGGGCACCATTTGGGCAAATACATTCCCGGCAAACCGGCGGTGATCTTGCAACATATGCCCGGCGCCGCCCACCTGCTGGCGACCAATAATGTTTACAACGTCGCCAAACCGGATGGCTTGACCATACTCGCGGCGAATCCCAATGTCGCCATCGCGCAGATGTCGAAGATTCCGCAGGTGCGCTTCGATATCCGCAAATTTCACTGGCTCGGCTCCTCGGGCGCCGACGGTGTGATGTTCTCGATCCGCCCGGACCTACCCTACAAAAGTTTTGACGAATTGAAGAAGGCCGACCGCGAGCTGGTCGCCGGCACCACCGGCCCAGGCTCCAACGCCCACGACTTTCCCCTACTGTTGAAAGAATTTGCCGGCGCTAAATTGAAATTAGTCGCCGGTTATCCATCCAACAGCGATGTCCTGCTGGCCGTCGAGCGTAAAGAAGTTGACGCCTATTCCGCGTTGGCAACGACGATCAAACTCGCCGCTGACCGCGGCGCCGTCCGGCCGCTGGTGCGCGGCCGCACAGCTTTGCCAGGTTATGAAAACTTGCCGGTCGATGAAGATCTGGCAACCAGCGCTCTGGGCAAGTCGCTGATGTCGATCAAATCTATTCCTCAATCGATCGGCCGCGCCTTCGCCGTCCATCCCAATACGCCGAAAGATCGATTGGCAATGTTGCGCGACGCATTTGCCAAAGCGATCAGAGATCCGGAACTCATCGCCGAAGCGAAGCGCGCGAGGATCGATTTTTCTTACATCTCCGGCGAACAGGTGACGAAAGATTTTAACGTGCTGTTCAATCAAACACCTGAGACGCTGAAAGAGATGGGCAAGTATATCAAGGCGGAAGGTTAGCCGGTCGGAATATCTCCCGCAAAGCATGTCCTGAGCAACGTCGAAGGGGCGCCAAGACGCAAAGGTGACGGGCAAGGCCCGTCATCCCGAGCGGAGGCGAGGGATCTAAAAAGGATTTCTCCCGTCGGTCGAAATGACATCAATTCCGAACTTTGCGCCTTTGCGCCTTTGCGGGAAAAAAATCTTTAAAGGTTTTGCTGGAGTCACTTATGGCGAATCTCGGTTTTGTCGGTCTGGGCGTGATGGGTAGCCGCATGGCGAAACGTCTACTCGACGCCGGCCATAGCGTCACGGGTTACAACCGGACGAAATCCAAGGCGCAGTGGCTGCTCGACGCGGGAATGAAGTGGGCCGACAGCCCGCGCGCGGCAGCGGAATCGTCCCAAGCGGTCTTCTCCATGATCGCCAATAACAGTGCGTTGCGCGCGGTCACCGAGGGCAAAGACGGTATTTTAGCCGGACTGAGCGCGGGGAAAATCTATGTCGAGATGAGCACGGTAAGCCCGGCGGCCATCCGCGAGCTGGCCAAACAAGTTGAAACCAAAGGCGCCGAGATGCTCGATGCGCCGGTGTCCGGCAGTTCGATTACTTTGGCAGAGGGCAAGCTCTCATTCATGGTCGGCGGCAAACGGGAAGTCTTTGACAAAGTCCTGCCTTATCTTCAAGCGATCGGCCCGAAGGCGACCTATGTCGGTGGTCACGGCTTAGCGGCGTCGATGAAAATCGCCACCAATTTGAGTCTAGCCGTGCAGATGTTGGCTTTCAGCGAAGGTTTACTGCTCGCGGAAAAGAGCGGCATCGCGCGTGAGATCGCCGTCGAGGTTCTGCTCAATAGCGTCATGGCCTCGCCGATGGTGAAATACCGTGGCCCGTTCGTGTTGAAAATGCCGGATGAAGCGATCTTCGACGTCAACATGATGCAAAAAGATTTGTTGCTCGCCTTGGAAATGGGCCGCGCACTCAATATCCCGCTGCCGACCACGTCAATTACCAACGAATTTCTCACCGCCGCGAGGGGGATGGGGTTGGCCGAGAAAGATTTCGCGATTGTCTTTGAAGTGCTGGCAAGAATGGCGGGCGCGAAGAGTGGAGTAATGGAGTGATGGAGTACTGGAGTATTGGGTGTTCCGGAACCCATCACTCCACCACTCCAGTACTCCAACACTCCAATCTGCCATCACTTCGCGCCCGCCATCTTCGCCAGCACTTCGAAGACGATGGCGA
>CAYZJE010000291.1:0-3992 GCA_964478485.1 uncultured Syntrophobacter sp.
TACCGTTTGCCCAAGTCTTGCAGCGCTTTCAAAGCATCCGCGTCATCGGCACTGAGGGAAAGGATTTCCCGGTACTTCTGTTCCGCTTCATTGATTCTCCCCAACTGAGCGTAGGATTGGCCTAACGCAAAGCGCAATTCGTTTCTGCGCCGCCGCATGCGCAGCGCTTTCTCATAGTTCTCGGCGGCCTTCTCCCATATGGCAAGCTTGTAGTAAACCGCGCCCAACTCGGTGTAGATGGTGGCCGAGTCCTCGCCCTTGCTGCGCGATTTTTCCAACAAGGTTCGCGCTTCCTGCAAGAGCTTTTTGCTATTGGCGGCGTCGGTGATGCGCTGCGCTTGCGCCGTGTACAATCGGCCCCACGCGAGCAGCACGGCGGGCTGGTCGGCATGCAGATCGCGCGCTTGGATAAACCATTTCTCGGCTTCCGGCAGGTCCCCGGAATGGAGCGCGATGTTGCCCAAGCCGAGATAAGGCAGCACCTCTTTGCTGCCCATCTGGATGACCCGGCCGTACACCGCCTTGGCATCGGGCAGGTAAAATTCATCGCTCATGGCCAGCACCTCCGGTATAAATTCCGCGCCCAGATCGAGGGCGGCAAAAGCTTCTTTGGCGCCTTCGGTGCTCTTGTCCTGCTCCAAAAGAATTTTCATTTTAAGCAGGCGAAATTTCGGGTTTTTAGGCTCGAGGCGGATCGCCTCCTCAACTTCGACCAATGCGCGGCCGCGGGCGACGCTCGCCAGGTACGATTGCGCCATATAGAAATGGTGCATCGCCTGCGGCACCGGCAGCGGCTTCGATTTTAACCACGGCGGCGTATCGAGCAGAAACGGCGTCATCAGCTTGCGATTGAGCTCGGTGGTCGCTCGGCGCAGATTCTTCGGCGCGGAAAACTCCAGCTCTGCGCCGTCATCGGTGTTGATCGACGCGCCTTTCGAGAAGGCCAGAAAGCCCTCGCGGTTCATGCGGTAAAAGCCTTGCACTGCGTAGACGTCGGACAAGCCAAGGTAGTCGAGGTCCGATCGCAGCATCGGATTGTTGTCGTAGATTTCTTTAAGCGCCGGATAGTTGAAGACCTGCTCCTGCTTGCTGCCGAGCAGAAGAAAATCGCTCTCCTTCATGCTCCACAAAGACACATAGGGAAAAGCTTCGGCGAACGTGCGAAACACCATGCGGAAGTCGTCGGGCGACATCGAATAGTTGTGAAACCACTGCGCAAAGATACCATTGTCTTTAAGCTTCGACTTGACGACAGAGTAGAATTCGCGCGTGTACAGATTGGCGATGCCGGCGATCCACGGATTGGACGGTTCAGCGGTGATCACGTCATAATGCTGCGGTGTCGCTAAGATATAGTTTCTGCCGTCGGTGGGAATCACCCGCACCCGCGGGTCCTCGAGGACGCTGGAGTGGCGCGAATGTCGCGCGTTGCGCGACAGCCGGTCGATGGCGCCGCGGTAGTCGAGATCGTCGGAGCGCTTGATTAGCTCAGCGCGCACGTCGGCCTCCATGACACCTTTATAATAGAGCCGTTGCTCTTTTTCGTTGTACCATATCCGGCTCTTGGAATCGTCGGCGGGAAAAGTCACGCCGGCGGGAAATTTGTCGACGATCACCGATGCTCGATCGAAAAACTTGCTGGCTTGAATCATCGACGGCTCGATCTCGATGACTTCGATTTGCTTGACCGATTTGAAAGTAGCCAGCGCCTTAGCCGACATGCCAGTGCCCAAGCCGATGGTCAGCACTTTTTCCGCTTTAGGATTATGCATCATCGCAATATAGCTGGTCATCAGCTGACTGAGCGCGTCGCCGTAGGAGCCGTCGATCTTGCCGTTGGAGCGAAAATAAAGGTAATCGGAGCCGCTGATCCGCTGCACGCTCACGGTGGTCGTCAAACCTTCGCGGTAGTAGAGCATGTCGTCGCGTTTCATCTCTTCGAGACGCAACGAGTCGGTCGGCAGGGACTCGTAGCGGTCGGCGTATACCGTTACGCCACTGGTGAGCACGTTGGGATCCCAGCGGCGGACTTTTGACGGCACGATAACCGCGAGCACTAGCACGGCAAGGCCCGACGCGTACCGCAGCAGCGTCGACAGCCGGGTATCGCTGATCAACAGCCACGAACCGATGAGGAGATTCATCACCACTGCGAAGATAATCGTGTTCTGCACACCAAGATTGGGAATGAGAATAAATCCGCCGGCGAACGCGCCGAGCACGGCGCCGACGGTATTGGCCGCGTAGGAACTGCCGACGCCGCTGCCGACGCGGTACAGGCTTTGCGTGAATAAGCGCGCGACGAGAGGAAAAGTCATGCCCAAAAGCACCGTCGGCAAAAACATCACCAGCGCCGAGAGAATGATTTGCAAGTAGAGGAACACCGTAAAGGTTTCACCAAACCCATGCAGCAGACGCAAAAAAATCAGCGGCAACTTCTCGAACAAGGGAATCGTCGCCAGCGCCAACAGACCGACCCACAGTTCGATCATGCCGAAGGTGCTCAGCCGCGCTTCGCGTTCGCCGAGAAAGCGCGCGTAGATAAATCCGCCGAGCGCCAAGCCGACGAGAAACGTGACCAGCATGGTCGAGAACGAGTAGATTGAGCTGCCGATGACTAACGTGAGCGAGCGCGTCCAAGCGTTTTCATAAACCAAAGAGGCGAACCCCGACAGCGCGAACGAAACTAACAGCACCCAATCGAGCATCGACGATGAATTTTGTCCTTCCCCAGCCGTCGCCGGCTCTGCGGCGGCCTCCGCGACGAACTGCAGCGGCGCTCGGTCGCGGAGGCGATCGACGACGAGAATCACCAGCGCGATGACCATATTGACCGACGCGGCGACGAATACCGTCGCGCGCATGCCGAGGGTCGGGATCAGCAAGAATCCGCCGGCGGCGCAACCGATCACCGCGCCGAGCGTGTTGGTGGCGTAGAGGTCGCCGATGCGGCGCCCGAAATCGGCAAAGCTGCGGACAAAGAAGCGGCTCAGCACCGGCAAGGTCGCGCCCATCAGCAGAGTTGGAAATACCAGAAGGGTAAATGACAGAAAAAACAACACCAGATTGAATAGAAATGGATAGGATTGGTTGAGACCGAAGATCGGGCCGTAGACTTTTTGCGCGCCGGCGAACAGCCAAGGCACAAAAAAACCGTAAACGCCCACCCCCGCTTCGAGCAGACCATAGAGCAGGAAATCGTTCTTGCCGCGGTCGGCGATCTTGCCGAACCAGTAACTGCCGATCGCCAATCCGGCCATAAAGGCGGACAACACGGTGGCGATGGCATAGGTGGTGTTGCCGAAAATCTGCGTCAGCATGCGCGTCCAAACGACTTGGTAAATCAATCCCGCGGCGCCGGAGCAGAAAAAACAGAACAGTCCGACGAGAAGAAGCCAGTCTTGTTTGGAACGCTCAACGCCATCCGTCATAGGAGATCTCCCGAAAACATCCGCAAAGAATTCAAAGATTGATAGCAAGCCAGTGGCTAACTGTAAAGGGTGGCGCGCTCCAAGAAATATCTCGCGCGGCATCCTTGGGATCCGATGGATTGCTCCGCGCACGAGCGCAAGCGAAGCGCGTTCGTTGACTTAAAGAAAAATTTCATGTAGGCATTAGGGCCGTCCAAAACATTCTGAATCTGAAAATCATCCCTACACCGAGAGTCCACTTCGGATTAATAAGTTCGTGGTTGGTTTCAAATTCAGGGCCAATTTTGCGCTGAGTGATGCTAAGTAAACCCCGCCTCTTGAGGCGGGCACAATTAAATGGGGTTTCCAAAGGGGGTGAGCATCCCCTTTGCCAATTTTTAATAGGCGGCGGGGTTCAATCCCCGCTCGCGGATTCAATTGATTATCGCGGCTAGAATTAACGTATACGAATCGGAGGAAGGCAATGGCAAACGCAAAACGAGACGGGGCATCACCGGAAGAAGCACGAGACCTACGCAGTGCCATCGAATGGATGAAAAAGGAAGGGGATATCATCATCAC
>CAYZJE010000292.1:0-10729 GCA_964478485.1 uncultured Syntrophobacter sp.
CATGGTTCGACCGTTCGAGAAGCCTCACGGCAGGCTTCCTCGACGGCCTTCAGTTCCGAGCCCGTCGAGGAATCACCATGAACGGAGGAAAGCCGCGCATCCTGAGCTTCGTCGAAGGACGCGCCTCGGCGGTGCAATCTCCCAACCGTGCGTCACCGAATAGCCTGAAGACCCAAAACGGGAGACAGCATTGTGACGGCGATTTCAATATGATAGCAAGCGTCCATGCCGCTCTACGAGTACCAATGCACCAAAGGCCACCGCTTCGAAGCGATCCAAAAAGTCTCCGCTAAACCGCTCAAACGGTGCGATCGCTGCACCGCTTCGGCAAAGCGCGCCATCTCTCAACCCACCCTGCTGCACAATCGCGGCGTTCACGTTTTCGACCGGGTCACCGGCGACGATGCCCTGCGGGGCCGCCCGTCGTCGCTCAAATCGTTCAAGAAAGATAAATTCTAAGGCTGCATCCGTCGCTCGTACACGCACGAACACGAATCCATCCTCCATCCTCGATCATCCATCCTCGACCCACGACCCTCAATCTTCGATCCTCGATCATCGATCCTCAATCTTCCATCCTCAACCCTCCAACCACAATCCTCCATCCTCGACCCATCCTAATTTCCGGTTGTCATTGCAACGGCCCTTTGGTAGCGTCCATCCGGCTATGCTCGCCAAGATCAACAGCGCTGCACTCTATGGCATCGACGCTTTGCGCGTCTGCGTTGAGATCGATCTTGCTTCGGGCCTGCCGCAACTGGCGACCGTGGGCTTGCCGGAAGGCGCGGTCAAAGAAAGCAAAGATCGCATTCGCGCCGCGGTGAGGAACTGCGGCTACACCTTCCCTGCCAAGCGCATCACGATCAATCTCGCTCCCGCCGACATCAAGAAAGAAGGTTCGGCGTACGATCTGCCCATGGCCGTCGGCATTCTCGCCGCGGAAGGGATCATCGAGAAAAAATTGCTTGAGGATTATATCTTGATCGGCGAGCTTTCCCTCGACGGTTCGGTGAAAGCGGTGCGCGGCGCGCTCCCCATCGCGATGTTAGCGCAGAAAGAAAAAGTGAAGGGACTGATTCTGCCCGAGCAAAACGCGCCGGAAGCCGCCGTTGTCAGCGAAGTCGAAGTTCTCGGGGTACGCGATTTACCCCAGGTCGTGGAGTTTCTCAACGGCGCCCAAGCGATCCCGGCGACGACCGTCAATCTCGTCGATCTTTTCAGCCAGCATTCGCAGTACAGCGCCGACTTCAATGACGTCAAAGGTCAACAGCATGTCAAACGCGCCCTCGAAGTCGCCGCCGCCGGCGGCCACAATGTAATTCTCGTCGGCCCGCCAGGATCGGGAAAAACCATGCTGGCCAAGCGGCTGCCGACGATTCTCCCCGACCTGACCCTCACCGAAGCGCTCGAGACGACCAAGATTCACAGCGTCATGGGCACGCTGGGCGGCCAAGCGATCATCGCCACCCGCCCATTCCGCTCGCCGCACCATACTATTTCTGATGCCGGCCTCGTCGGCGGCGGCACGGTCCCCAAGCCCGGCGAAGTCTCCTTGGCGCACAACGGCGTGCTTTTTTTGGACGAACTGCCAGAGTTTCGCCGCAACGTTCTCGAAGTCATGCGCCAGCCGCTCGAAGACGGCAGCATCACCGTGTCGCGCGCCATGGGCTCGATCAACTATCCGGCCGGCTTCATGCTGGTCGCCGCTATGAACCCCTGCGTCTGCGGCTTTCTGACCGATCCGCAGAAGGAATGCATCTGTACGCCGCTGCAAATTCAGCGCTATCGTTCAAAAGTATCCGGTCCACTGCTCGATCGCATCGATATTCAGCTCGAAGTTCCCGGCCTGCGCTATCAGGAGCTGGCCAGCAAAGATGCCGGTGAAAGTTCGAGTGTCATTCGCGCGCGAGTAAATCAGGCGCGACAAATTCAGCTGCAAAGATTCGATAAAAGTAAAATCCATGCCAACGCCCAGATGGGCGCGCGAGAGATCAAGCGCTACTGCGCCGTGAAAGACGACGCCGATAGGTTATTGGAAACAGCGATCAACAAACTCGGCTTGAGCGCAAGAGCGTACAGCCGAGTCTTGAAAGTCGGCCGCACCATCGCCGATCTCGCCGGAGCGGAAAATATCGACGCGTCGCATATCGCTGAAGCGATTCAGTATCGGAGCTTGGATCGGCGGATGTAGCGAGAGTTGGCCGGTCGCGACCCTGTGCGCTGCTATCTCTCACTTGTTTTTCACCGCTCGCCGATGTGTTCTCGCAAAATGCGTCGCATTTCATTGATCGTCTCGGGATTAGCCTGCGTCGAGTGGCCGGAGCGCACGACCTTCTCTGATGCAACCCCATCAATATGCGCGCTTTCGTAGGCGACGACTCCATCGGTCTTGCCGGTGAACGGAAGGTCACCGAGCACGGCGATGATCGAGTGAGCGGTGATCGCAGGATCGATGGGGAGGTCGTTTAACGCTCGCAGGAACGGATGACCTGGACTCATATTGTCTACTGAACTCGGCAACCGGCTGACATGGAGTTGGGCAAAAGCCGGTTGGGCCAAAAGATCTGTCATCTGTGAAAACAAAGTACCCGGTAGGCGGATAAGCCTATTGATCAGATTGAGAACCCAACCGGTGGCCTGGTAGCTGCCGCGATGCGGTGTAGCAATAAAAACCACCCGCTTCAGGTTGGGCACTGGATCAAAAAATTCTGCCTCGCGTAATAGTGGCCGAATCTCCGCAGACATTTCTACCTGGTCGAACGGTTCGCTACTGACGATTTCCCAGAAGCGGTTGCCACTCTTAGTCGCCATCAGTCTGGTGAGCAAACCGCCCTGGCTGTGACCGGCAATGACCATCTGGCGCAACGCAGGGTCTTTCCCGTCTGGGTCCAGCTCTTTGACGATCTGTAGTAGAGCGCGGCGCAGCAGCAGCGCAGAGTAGAGAATCGGTTGACCCGTGTTGTATTGAAAAAGCCAGAACTGATAACGCCCTTCGATCGAGGGATCATTGGTCAGCTCGTTGATCATATCCGCCCAACGCGCCGGGCTCGACGCGGTCCCGTGCACGAGGACGACCGGAATGCGCCCCGGCCGGTAGGGATGCATCATGACGAGACCGTCGCCCAAAATCTGCTGCGGATCGGCAACGCGAAAACCGGCAAATTCGAAATCCCAGACCGGCGCACCTTCAAGTTGCAACGCGAGCGCCGCGGTCGGCTCAAGCTCTAGGGGAACCTTGCGGCCGGCTAAGTCGGTCGTCGTTGCAACATCGGCGGCATACAGTTCCAGCTGCCCGTTAAGCTTGCCGTCAAGCACGGCGCGACGCGGCTCGGCGATTCGGATAAACGCGGTGACGGGCACTTTGATGCGCGGCGGGACGCGCTTTTGTCCAGCATCTTTTGATGCCGCGTCCACCGGTTCAACCTCCGCGGCGAGCGGGGCACCGATACCAGCCTGGCGATACCGATTGGCCAAACCACGCACTTCGAATTCTCCGACAGCAATAAAGCGCTTAAAGCGGTAACCTCCCCAAAGAAAATCACCGGGCTGCGTGGTCAGCGCAAGCTCACCGAATGGAAGCGCTAACGTTCCATCCTTGATTACAACTTCTTGCCCATCCGGCGAGGCCATGCCCTTGGTCAGGCCGAGGTTGTAGAAATCCGCTGCCACCCGAACCCGCGGGTCGAGTGGATCGAGTTGATTGCCCTTCTCGGGAAAGAGAAAGGCATAGGCGTATACGCTGGCCGCGAGATAGTGATCGTTGCGGCCGGTGTTTTCGCCATGATGAAACGAAAGCTCTGCAAGCGCGAAGAGACGATCCTGCAGCCGTACTTCGCTGGGAGTCTGGGGAAGTATTTTTCGCAGCTCGTTTAGAGTCGCCTCCGGCGCCGCCTTGAATCGTTCGAGTAAATTGTTGCGTTGCAGAACCTGACTGGACCAACTGCTCAACTCACCCGCCGATATCACATTTGCCGTGAGCCCGTAATGGATTTCCTGAGGAGTGCCGCGCACCACACCGATCGGCGTCGAGCACCCTGCTAACAGCCCTAGCAGTAAATAGAGCGCGATCAATCGGACAAATCCTTGGCGCAAAGGTTTGAATCTTTCAAGCCGTCTCATGTCATTTTCTCTCCCACGTAATTATTTATCCTGGGGGCCATCAAGAAACAAATTGATAGCCCGAGTTTAGGTACCGAATCATTGCTGAACCGCTCCTCACTGACCTGGGGTAAAAATTTGCAACGCCTCCAACGGAACTTTTAAAATTCGCAGCGGTATATTTACAATCTCGGCACCAAGATCCGCCGGCGATAAGTAAGACACCCGGGGCTGGTCAAAGGGACCGGTAACTGCGACTGGAATGCCAACCATTGACGCGCGCACGATTGAACCGATAAGAGGAATACTCTTAATGATGCTGTCCGCCGGCAGAAGGACAGTGACAAGGCCCTTCGCGTCGATTGTCTTTCGCTCCAGATCGGCCTTCCCCTGCGCCGTGATCGTGTAGGGCGGCGCTTCGATAATGATTTCTTTGGCGAAAATATTTCGGCCTTCCATCGTTCCTTTGGCACTGACAAGCCGGTAAGGAAACGCTTCCCTGTCCAAATCGGGAAATGCCACCTTGAAATCGCCGCTATCGTTAAGATAATCAAATATTTCGTCCAACCGCTCCGCGCGAATGAACTTGCCGTCACGGGCAACGAAGTCTATCTCACCCGATAGGCTGGCTGCGAGTTGATCGCCTCTGCCACCGCCCGTCACCCGCGCATCGAGGGAGTAGCTGCCGCTAATGTCGGACTTTTCAGATGACAGGCAGCGAGTGGTAGTGTCAAGGTCGCCATCTTTCACCGAAAGCCTCAAGTCAAGTTTGATCTGATCATTCTTCTCGACAGTCAAGTTTCCCGTGGTGCGGATGCCGCAGACAACGCTACTCGTGACTTCACCGCTGATTCCGTTCGGCGTGAGATTGGCCGTAACCTGGAGCGGGTTCCAGGACCAAGCGCCAACCGCAAAGCGATCCGCCTTCACTCGGATAACGCCCTCCAGAGCTGGCAGTTGAACTGCCCCGCTGCCTTGCCCCTTTTGACCATCGCCTTGGCCAAAAAGGTCGCTCAACTCGTGCCAGACCAGGCGGTCGGCGGAAACATCCATGTCCACTCGTAAAACTTCCTGCGCCATTGCCAGCCTGCCCGAGGCGGAAATACGGCTACCGCGCCAGCGTAAGTCCGCAGAGCGAAGGTTTAGACCACCCTGGTCTCCTTGAACGACGATCTGTTCTATCACCGCGTCGTCGCCTTTCAAGGGCGTGACGATTGCTTTTCCTGCCAACGTGCCACGCAGGGACAATCGAAAAGGTGATTTCCTAAACCCATTCATTGCGAAATCACCTTGCAGCAGGCCGACCGCCATGGGCGCGGTCAAAAAGATTCGATCCAGCATCCGCTGATTCAGGGCGCCCTTGAAGGCCAGGTTCCACCGGTCTCGGTCCAACTCAAAGGTCGCGCGAGCCGATTGCCCTGCATCATCGATCAACAGCTCTTTGATCGTGAAGCTGCGAAGATTGCGCGCCATGTCAATCGAAAGTCGCGGCCCATGGGCAACAGTCAGCTTTCCGTTGAAAGAAAAATCGCCATCGTCGCGCCACGTAACGCGGCCGGCGGAAACCTCCAACGGTGACCGCAACGTATACTCCGCCGGAATTTCCGTTTGACGCCTCACCCACTCCATCATCCGTTCGCCGGCGATGCCAGTTACAGTTGCTTCTAAACGGAGCGGCGTTTTGCGCCAGTTCTCGACCACACCGCCAGCGGTCAGGGATGCATCGAGCAACTCCACTTTGGCATCGGCAAACGTAAGTTTCTCATGGCTTGCGTCAAACGTTCCCTGGGTAATGGCCACAGCGGCCGGTAGCAGCGCATGCTTTACCAAGATCCCCGCAGCCTTTCCCCTGCCGGTGAAATCCCACCGACTTGGATCATTGAGCGGACCGGTAAGCGCGATCGATGCAAAGTCGATTTTCCCTCGTGCAGAACTCTCTGGACCGAGCTTCGCTTGAAAGGTTTCAACCTTGCGCAGCAAGGCTTCGATCTGTTCCAGCTCCAACTGCAAACTTGCCGACTGGATATTTAATTGCCCCGTCGCGTCAGCGCGCACAGAACCGGTGAGCCCAGAGAACGAGGAGTGGCCGATGCCCCCTGCCAAGCTCTCAGCCTCGATCTTACCGTTGTCGTAGTTGAGACGACCGCTCCTTAGCGATATGGGATACGGAACTAGCTCATAGGAGGCGGTCAATGCAGCCGGCACGGCCGAAACTTTCGCTGAAATCGCGTCAAGGGTTTCGCCGAGAACCAGCCTGCCCGCTAGTGAACCATCGACATCGCGAAACTTAGAAACTTCCTTACGAAACGCTGCGTCTTTGACATGGTGGATGAGCAACGACTGCAACTCCCGAGCATCGGTTTCGACCATGATATCGAGATGAAAAGGCCCGTTGGCACCGGCTAGGCCAACGCGCAGAGTACCGTCCCGCCCCTTAGCTTTACCCAGGGTTGCGGCACACTTCTTACACTCGAGAACTCCAGCGGCGATCAGCATCGATCCGGCGACGTTCTCCAGATCGAGATCGGGCCCTGGAACAAAAATCTTCACGCCGCGCAAGTTTGCCGTAACCACGGCTTGCTTGCTCGTGAGCGCATCGGCAAACCACCGGCCACGGGTTTCGACACGGATCTCAGGAATCGTGCCGCCTTGCACATAGCGAAACAGCTCCTGCACGCTGGCAACGTCATCGGCCAGGAGTAGCGCGGACTTTCTGATCATGCCGGCGTCAAGATCGCGCCCGGTGAGCTTTACAGAGACCGAGGACGAAGGTCGATCAAAAATAATCTCCCCGGCAACCTTAAGCGGCGGGGAGACCAGAGGCAATTTCTCGATAGCAACGCGCAAAACTTTCTCATCGCCGGCAAAGATAACTTTGAAATCCTTCGCCGCAATCAGCGCCTTTCGGGCGCCCCGGGCCAAAGTCAGCGACGGCAGCGACCCGGCAATTTCAGAGCTAAAACTTTTTAGTCCTGCGGCTGTTAGTTTAAGACTCAGCGTTACCGCGCCATCGTCAACCCATCCGACCGAACCAGGAGAAAAAAAATCAAATGCCTTGCGCAGGTCTAATTTATCAACCGAGAGCTGCGCCTCCGACGCCAGGTTCTCCGTAGCCATCTCGCCCGCGAAACGGATCCTGTCGGCGAAATTCGCGCCGGCGGAGATCGTGAAGTTCAATTTTTCCGCGGTCACGTCGAGGTTTGCATCGATGTCTGAAATCATGACAGAACGTCCGCCGGCGATTGCAATATCCGCGACGCCGCGGCGCACCCGCAAATTCGTGCCCGGCAAACCTAACACTAGAGCTTTAACGACAGCGCGGACTTTTTCTTCAACTTGGTCGAGATTGAACGGCTCATCCTTAAGCGCCGGCAACCGCACTATCCATGCGGCCCCATCCGCAGTCACGCTGGAGAATGCCAGGTTGCCGGTCAGCAGATGACGAATCGATGGATAGAGTGTCAACTGCTGAAGGTTGCCCTGGTACTCCTTGTCGAACGCGATGGTCAAATCTCGAATCACCAAGCCAGGCCGGGGAAACCAAATGAGATCGATTTTTTCGATCCTCGCCACGCCGTTGGTTCTTTCGGCGACAAATGCGCGAGCTTTTGCTTTGACGGCGTCGCTATCGAGGATCATTGGAAGAAGCAGCACCAGGGCACACAACGCCACCAGGAAGGTCCCCGAAAGGAGCGCAATCCATCTGATGACACGAGGCTTGTTCATTTATCCTAATATACCCACGAAAGATTTATCGACTTCCGTCATCCGCACTTCGTGTCTTTCGTGCCTCCTTCGAAAATCCGAAATTCGAGGTTTGTAGGATGCGGTGACCAAGGGGAACCGCATCGGTTGTGGCGCGCATTCGCTCGATGCGGTTCGCAGACTCACCGCATCCTACAGAGCCCCATTTTCATCTTCAGCGGACGAGCGCAGGTTCATGGCACACTTCGTGGTGGGAATTTTCTGCTTTGTTGGATTGCGGAATTACCGCGCGAGGTCGCTGCGAATCGAGCACGCCCCAGTCATCGCGATATTCCGGCAGATACCCACTTAGCCCGCCGGGATCGTGACCACCGGCGCGCCTTGCTTCTCCCCCGTGTCGGTGAGCGTGAAGAGAAACATGATAAAAGAAAACAGCCTCTTCGAAGCGAAATCTTTGTCGTCGATCCAGTACCAGTCTTGACCATACGGCACAGCGGCAAAGGCATCGTCGGGTTTTTGCGGCGAGCTGAGAATCCGCATAAGTGCCGGCACGGGAGCACCGTTGACTACCTCCGGCGCGGGGGAAGGAAACGTGCGCTTTTGCTCCACCTTGGCTGCCGGTACATCAATGTAAGAAGATAGATCGGTGATGATTTCAAGCACGGAACGAGTTAGCAGGGCGATCTCTTTGTCGTTAGCAGCCACCGAGCCGAAGACCACGTCAAACTCGTCGGTTTGCGGATTGAGACCGAGGAGTTTGCGCACCTCGTCGCGGTCCACCTCTATGGCTGGGTTTTGCTTCTTGCTAAATACGAGGGCAGTCGCCGTCTGGGTGCCGGTTTTTTTCACCCGCAGGCCGATTTGTCCGGACTGCTGAATGTTGCGCAGCTTCTCGACGAGCGGAAAAAACTCGGGATCGGCCTCGCGCGCCCGTGGGCCATAGCCGTAGCGGCTATGAATGCCATTGATGGTATGCACGGCGAGCCGCAGCACCATATCGACCGGATAGCCGGCCTGGATAAAACTTAGAATCGCCGCGGGTGGGATCGGCGTCATCAGACTGCGGGCGAACTTGTCCCCGCTAAGCGGCGCGTAAGTGACGGTCGGCCTTTCTCCGTAAGTCCCCGTGGCGACAACACCCGCGGTTGAAGTAAAGGGAAGTTGCAAGAGATTTTGCCACCAAGTGCCTGAAACTCCGACAGTGCCCTGGTAGCCAGTCTGGGTGATCACTGAGACGACATCGAGAAACACGGGCGCATCCGCGTAGCGCAGCTTGACCACATTGAGCAGCATCTGCGCTTTCCAGGAATCGGAGATCGCCGAAATGTAATCAAAGCGATCGCGCGCCACGTTGCCAGGACCGACGCTGCCGCAACCGTTGAGTCCCGCCAGCAAAAACAAACTCACAATTATAGTTTTCGTTTGCACTCTTTCATCCTCTCACTATTTCGAAGTAGCGCCGTCCGTTATGCGAATTTCCTTCTTTCCATCTCCATCTCACCCCGGCAGCCAAATCCTCTGCCCTCGACACTTATTTACTTTCCTTTCTCGACCCCCGCCAGCCATAAAGTCTTGGACAGAAGCGCACAGAGAAAACAGAGGTTGCCTTGAAAATAATCTCTGTTCTCTCCGTTTGCTCCTGTTCCAATTCCCTGGCCACTCGACACATGTCCCGCGTCACTTTACCAACTCGACCTCTCCCCGGCTTCCACGTCTTGTTGAACCACCGCCGGAGCGGACCGTAGCGGCACAGGATCACGTTCCAGCCCGGTGACCTCGCTGCTTTCGCATCGTCCAGGTTGTGCGTTTAGCGCGTCGGCTGTCAACCGACGGATACGCTTGCGTCGGGCCTCCGCCTGGGATAATCATTGGGCCATGTCCCCGACCGAATACGAGCTGTTGGTCGAGTTCCTCGGGCGCAAGTTCACCGAGGTCGACCACCGATTCGAGCAGATTGACGGGCGCTTCGTGCAGATCGACCAGCGCTTCGAGCAGGTCGACGCTCAATTCAATCACATTGCCGGCCGCTTCGATCGGGTCGACCACAAATTCGACGAGGTCGACGGGCAGATTGCCGAACTGCGACGCGAGATGCTCGGCCACTTCGACGAGATCTACCGGCGGCTTGAACGGCTCGAACAGGAGTATCAGGCGATCATCCAGGGACTGCGCCGGATCGAGGCGTGCCTCGCCGACGAGAGCGGTCACCGCGAAATTCTCACGCATGATCTGGCCGAACTGAAGCAGCAAATGGCGGCGCTCCAATCGCGCATCGAGGACATCGAAGCCCGCCTAAGCCGCTAGGCTGCACTCGACGGTCGCCTTAACCCACCCCACATTGCTCGTCACTTTCTGACAGGAGGCAACAGAGGGAACAGAGACGAATTACGCACAGGAGGTAACGGCACGCCGCCCGGCACGCCGCCAGTAGGCTTTGAGCCGCAGGGCGGAGGCTCTGATGAATCCTCCGCTGAAAGCTTCGGGTCATTCCCCGAAGCCTTGGCAAAGGGGAAGCCGCAGGACGGAGATAACAGAGATGAATTTTTTAAAGAAAAACTCTGTTTGCTCTGTTTGCTCCTGTTCAAAATCCGTTCCTGTTCTATCCGTTTGCTCCGGTTAATTTTTCCGCCCTTAGTTTCATTCGTTACGGTTGTGCCAGTGGCGCCGGTATCGGCAATCCTTCGCGGATACGTTGCGAAAACGCCGGATCCTTGTCCGCGGCATGAGCGCGCGCGTTCACCAACGAAAGTTTCTCCAGCTCGGCAAATGGCCGCGAGGTGTCGAGCCGGCCGAGATCATAGAGGTAGTCGGGCACATAGCCGCTCAATAAAATTTTCCACGACATCGGCGGCGACTCCGGATTCATCCGCGTATGAAACAAAATGCTCGTCGTGCAGTTGGTCGTCAGCGTATTGTAATAGCTCGG
>CAYZJE010000293.1:0-3906 GCA_964478485.1 uncultured Syntrophobacter sp.
CTCGCTGAGGTCAGCGCCAGTCACCACCGCAATCACTCCGGCCATAGCCTTCGCCGCGCTCGTATTGATGGAAAGTATTTTTGCGTGGGGGTAGGGGCTACGTAGGAAAGCCAGGTGAAGCATTCCCGGTAGCTGGATGTCTTCCGTGTAGCATCCTTTGCCGGCAATCAGAGGCGCGTCTTCGACCCGTCGTATGGAGGCACCGATAAGTCCAGTCGTGCTGTGCTCTGTCGTCATGATGGAGCCTCGTGTTTAAATAAATGTTTGTGGCTCGCGTTCGTGGCCGCGACTAAGGTCGCCTGCCAAAGGAAGAAGCGTTCTGTTTATTTCACCATTGCCAAGAGCCGTCAAGCCGCGGTTTCGGAGCATAGGGCAAAGTGTGACATAAGATTCTCAAAAACTCGTGTTCACCCTTCGACAGGGCTCAGGGCGAACGGGGAGGGGATTGATAATCTTAAGATTTTTCCGTTCTACTGAGCTTGCCGAAGTATGAGCGTGTCGAAGCATTCCTAAGGGTTTTACAGCAGAATCAATAACAGAGCCATCGAGTTAAATCTTTGCCATCACCTTGCGCGCGAAACATTCCAGCGTGGCCTTCTTTGACTCGCCGCAGGGAGCGATGGTCAGCTCGTCGATGCCGGCGGCGATAAATTGCCGCACTTTCTCCCTCACCTGATCCGGCGTACCGGCCAAGCCGAAGCGGTCTACCCACTCTTCGCGCACCAGATGATTATGCTCGGGACCCATGTGGTGGTAAGTGTCGTAGTGTTGGCGCAGGCGTACGAGAGCGTTCCGATCGACTTCATCATGTAGCTCACCTCGACTATACAGTCTGCCCAGATGCGTGAATGCCTGGCGCGCGACAATGCCTTTGACCGCTTCCCTCGCTTCGGCGCCGTCGTTACTGATCGCGCATGGCAATCGATAAATGAACTCAACTTCGGCCGGCGACCGGTTGGCTTGCACGGTGTAAGCGTGGATGTTGTCCATGATCGGTTTAAGCGTATCGGTCTCGCCGGTGTAAACAAATCCGTCGGCGAGCCGGCAGGTGATTTTCATGCCTTGGGGCGCGCGCGTGCCGATGTAGAGAGGCACGCCGGGCGTTGGAAACAAACAACGGACATTAGCGCCGCCCATCGTTACGGTTTCACCGGCGAGAATTTGTCGCAAAAGTTTTATGTCTTCTTCAAGTTCCGGAACCGTATGCGGTTTCATGCCGATGTTGCCCGGACCGGTGGCGCCGACGCCAAAGCCGAGAAAGGCGCGGCCTTCGGTCAATTCACTCAAAGTTGCCATGGCGCTGGCGGTGACCGTCAGGTGGCGCACGGCGGCATGAGTGACGCCGGGGCCGATTTCCATTCTCTTGGTTGCCAGGCCAATGGCGCCGGCGAGAACGTAAAGCTCGCGCCAGATCATGTGCGAGTCGCCGATCCAAAATCGCTGATAGCCGAACTCCTCGGCGGCGCGCGCCAGCTCGACGCAATCGCGCGCATTGTCAGTGCCGTACAGGCCGACGCCAAATTTGACGTTTCTCATGTCTGCCTCATATTGTTACCACGCGCTTTCGTGAGATAATTTAATCACTGGGGTATTATATCCATAGCTTAGCCATGAAAAAATTGCAGCGCTTACTTGACCTTAAATTGCTTGCCGAGGTACTGCTTATGAATAGGAATAATGCGAGACCATCTTCGCGATAACAGTAGGGAGGGTTAACCATGAAATTCGTTGCCCGCAGTTTGTTCGTAGTAGCCATCGGCGTGATATTCATAATCACGGGCGCAACGGCGGCGGAGCGGCCTTATTATCAGGGCAAGAATATCACCTTCTTTATCAACTTCAGCGCCGGCGGGCCGACCGACATCGAAGGCCGTATCGTCGCGCGCCATTTGGCGCGGCATATCGCCGGCAATCCCGTCATCGTCGTGCAGAATATGTCGGGCGGCGGCGGCGTCACGGGAATCAATTTTCTCGGCGAAGTGGCGAAGCACGATGGGCTCACTTTGGGTTATTTTACCGGCCCGTATAATCATCAAATGATGAAGAGCTCGACCTTGCGGGTGGATTTGATGAAGGTGCCGTTTATCGCATCGGTGGCGAGCGTGACCGTCTGCTACATCCGTTCCGATACCCCGCCGGGGATCAAAAAGCCCACGGACATCGCCAAGGTAGAACGGTTCCGAGCCGGCGGCTTGAGTTTTGACAGCAATAAGGATCTGCGCTTTCGGCTCGCGTTCGACATCCTTGGGCTCAAGTACGATTACGTGACCGGCTACAACAGCAGCAACGACGCGCGCCTGGCGGTGCAGCGCAATGAAATTCAATACCACGACGAAAATATTCCAGGGTATCGCGGCGTGGTGGAGCCGCAGTTGGTTAAGACCGGCATCGTGCCCCCGCTCTATTATCACGATCTCATCAGGCCGGATGGAACAATGGGGAAGAGCCCGGATTACCCCGAACTCAATTCCTTTACCGAGATCTACACGCAAATCCACGGCAAGGCGCCGACCGGGATCAAATACGATGCGCTCAAAGCGGCGAATATGGCGAGCCAGAATTTGAGCCGCGTGGCCTTATTGCCGCCGAATTCACCCAAAGAAGCAGTTCTTGCGGTCAGGCAGGCTTTTACATCGCTTTCCAAGGACGAGGAATTCATCGCTGAGGCAAAGAAAGTCATGCGGTTCCAGCCTCGCTTCGAGGTCGGCGAAGACGGCGAAAGGCTCCGCGACAAGGTGCTACGGGCGCCGCCGGAGATCATCGACTTCGTGCGCAAATTCATCGAAGAGGCGAGGAAGTAGTTCGATCACGATTACGTTGAGGAAGCGTTAAAGGAGTTGGGAAAACGATAGATGAAAAAGAAAGCGACTAAGAAGCCTGGGGGGAAAACTAAAAGCAGGAAGACTAGCGGCGCGAAGAGCAAAACTAGCCATAAGCCAAAAGTTCGTCTTTCCGAACCCGAGACGAGTTGGGAACCGAAGCGGCGTCACTTCGTTCATGACGGTTTGAAAATGCACTATTGGGAGTGGGGCGATCCGAAAGAGGAGACCTATGTGTTCGTTCACGGCGTGCGCGATCAGGGACGGAGTTGGGATCATTTTCTTGAGGCGCTGCTCAAGCGCGGCGTGCCGATCAAGCATGCGGTAGCGCTCGATCTACGGGGCCATGGCGATAGCGAGTGGCCGAGCACGAGCCGCGGCTATGCTCACGAGGATTTTCTCACCGATCTCGCCGGCTTGCTCAAGCACTTGGACAAGGAGCCGCTGACCATCATCGGTCACTCGCTCGGCGGCAGCATGTGTTTGCTCTACGCCGGCATATTTCCAGAAAAGGTGAAGCGCCTGGTGCTGCTCGAATCGCTCGGCCCATTCGCGCGCGCCGACGACGAAGTGCCGAACATCATGGCCGAGCGCTTGAAGGGGAGAGATTACGTCGAGATTCCTTTTCCCCATGAAACCTGGGAAGCAGCCGCCAAGGCGATCCAAAAAACCTTTCCGCTGATTCCCGATAAGGCCGCGCTGCACATGGCGCGCCATGGAACGAGTTACAAGGGCGGCCGTTACCGCTGGAAGCATGATCCGATCCTGCGCTACCGGACCACGACGGCGATGTCCGAAGGACAGATCGAAGCGTTCATTCGCCGATTGAAATGTCCGATCCTTTTCGTTTACGGCACCGAGAGCGACTTTATGAAGTCCGTCCGCGGTGGTCGCGTGAAACTTTTCCCCAACGCCAAAATCGTCCCCATCGAAGGCGCCGGCCATCACATCCCGCATGAAAAGCCGGACGAGTTGGCGGAGGTGGTTGTGCCATTCTTACTTTCCGATTAAAAACGGGGGTTCAAAACGTTCAATAAGTTCAAGCCGTTCCAGCCCCCTCCTTTCATCCTCCCCCGCGTCGCGGGGG
>CAYZJE010000294.1:0-10209 GCA_964478485.1 uncultured Syntrophobacter sp.
CGGCGCCCGTCCAGAGCGGCTGCCGCTTTCCATCGGCGATCCGACCTTGGTGAGCGGAGCGACGTCAGTGGTCTCCATGGCGGATCTGTTCGGCTTGTACTTGCAAAGGGGCCTGGTCGAGATCGCGCTCCTCGGCGGCGCTCAGATCGACCGCTACGGCAATCTCAACTCCACGGTCATCGGCGACTATGCAAAACCGAAGACGCGCCTGCCGGGAAGCGGCGGCGCCTTAGAAATCGCTACCAACGCGCAACGCACGTTCATGATCATGCGTCTTAAGCGCCGGGCTTTTGTCGACAAGCTCGATTTTCTCACCAGTCCGGGCCACCTGACCGGCGGCGATAGCCGCGCTCGGCTAGGCTTGCCCGGCGGTGGGCCGGAAATCGTGATTACCGATAAAGCTGTCCTGAATTTCGATAACCCGGAGCGCGAAATGCAACTTAATGCTCTCTATCCAAGCGTGACGGCAGAAGATGTGCAGGCCGAGGTCGGCTGGCCGCTGCGTTTAGCCAAGACGATCGAAGAAATCACCGCGCCGACGAGTGAAGAACTGCATTTGATCCGCGACGAAGTCGATCCCCACGCGATGTATCGTTGAAAACGAAAACATCCAAGTTCGAGAAAAAGTTTCTCCGCGATGAGAGCAAGCATTCGAGTTCCAAGGTATTTGACCGACTCGCCTGTCTGTCAAAATAACCGGCCATTTGGATCGTTTTCGCTATTTCCCGAGTAAACAATTCTCGTCCCATCGGCAAGCGCGAACGGCGGCAGTTTATGTTCGTGGCAGCCGTCATCGCGCACATGCTGAACCCTCCATTCTCGCACGAGAAAAGCGTCGGCAAGTAACTGGCGGTGGCAACGCCACGGCACGGCTTCGGCGCACATGAGAGCGATCCGCTGCTTGATCGCAATCGGATCAATCGCTTGCATGATCTTTGCGAAATTCTCAGTGAGCATGAAATCGGCATAGGCGCGAAAAGTCGCCACGCGCCAGGCGGTGTTCGGCGAATTGGGCTCGGCTTTCCGAAAGCCGCCTAAATCTTGGCGCCAGTTGTAGCCGATGCCATTCTGTTCGAGTGACATCGACAGCGCTTCACGGTTGAAATGCGGGTGTCTTCTCGACATCGGCCAGCGGCGCACGTCGACTAACAATTCAATTCGATGGGCTCTGAGTAGTTCGATGAAATTTTCAATCGACCGGGTCGAGTGGCCGATGGTGTGAACGGTGCGGCGGCTGTCGCATGTCATTTTCAGGTCAGTAATAAATTCCTCGCGTGGAGCCGCCATCGACGCCGAGCACCTGGCCGGTAATCGCCGCGGCTCTGGTGGAAACGAAATACAGTACGGTGGAGGCGATTTCTTCAGGCTCGATGAGCCGGCCGATCGGGATGCGTTGGCTTTGCTCCTGCACCAACTCATCGAGAGTGATGCCCTTTCGAGCCGCCGCGTGTTCGCGCCGCGCGGTGCGCGTGCTGCCGGGATGGATCGCGTTAACGGTGATGCCGAATTCGGCCAGCTCGTCGGAGAGTTTCTTGGTGAAATTAACCACTGCCGAATTGGCCGCTCCCGATGCGTAGCCGCCGTTGCCGCGCGCGGCCTCGCCGCCGATGTTGACGATGCGGCCCCAGTGCTTCTGTTTCATGTGCACCATCACTTCGCGGGCGCAGCGCACGTAGCCGACCAGTTTCACGTTAAAATGATGCAGCCAGTCGTCGTCGGTCAATTCGACAAACGCTCCTGAGCCGGAGCCGGCGGCGTTGTTGACGAGAATGTCGACGCCACCGAATGCGCCGACCGCGTCGGCGATAAGTTTTTTTACCTGATCGAGACTGGTGACGTCCGCTTGCAGTGGCAGGACTTCGCCTTTGGTTATGTTTGCGATCTCGGCAGCGGCGCGCTGGAGGTTTTCGAAATTCCGCGCACAGATGACGGTGCGCACGCCCTCGGCTGCCAGCGACGTGGCGATCGCCTTGCCGATCCCTTGGCTGCCGCCGGTGACGATGGCAACTTTGCCGCCGATGCCCAAGTCCATGATTTTCTCTAAGCTATTCTGGAGCTAAAGCCAACAGTTTGTGTTTAGCGCATCACGGAATGTCTCCCGCAAAGGCGCAAAGGCGCTAAGTTCGGAAATGAAGTTGATTCTTAAAACCTTGGCGCCTTTGCGCCTTGGCGGGAGAATTTCCGAGTCCGAAACTTTTCCTATTACACATCGCGAATACCGAAGCGTTTGCCGATGCGCATGGCGATAAGCGACGTGATCAATAGGACGCTGAAGAGCATCACGCCGAAGGCCGCTAGCCGTTGATAGGTGCTGTCCTCCCAGTATTTAAACATGACGATGCCCACCGGTTCCGTGCCCGGGTAAGCCAGGATCATCGCCGTCGGAATTTCGCGAAAGGAATGCACGAAGACCCAGATCCATGCCGCGACCAGTCCCGGACGGATCAAGGGCAGAGTGATTTTGACGAAGCTTCTTGCCCATGACGATTGACAAGTCGCCGCCGCTTCTTCCAAGTCGGAGTGCACCTGGGCCATGCAGGCGACGTTGATCCGCATCGCCACTGGCAGATATTTCCCCATGTAAGCCAAAAATAGAATTGTCAGCGTGCCGTAGAGAAACGGCATGACGTTGAGATAAAACCACAGAATACTGAGGCCGAAGATAATTCCCGGAACCACATAGGGAACGAAGGTGAGGAAGTCCAAGACACCGCGGCCGCGTATCTTAGTTTTTACCACGATGTAAGCCACCACCGCCGTGATCAGCGTCACGCCGGAGGCGCTGGTGATGCCAAGGATCATGCTGTTCTCGATTCCCTGTCGGGTCAAAGGAAAGGCCAGAGCGTCGCGATAAGCTTTCAAACTGATGCGCTGAAAGCCCTCCAAAGACGATGCCAGAAAGCTCGGCACCAGCGACATCCAGGTGATGGTGAGCATGGGAACAACAAAAACCAGGAACAGGATAAACATCGACAGGGCGCCGGTGAGGATGCGCCACTTGCCCAAATCGACCATTCTCGGCCGATAGCCTTTGCCGGTGATGGTCATGTACTTTTCGCTATTCGACGTGAGTTTCAAATAGACCATGATTAGCAGGGCCGAGATCACCACAAGCACCATCGCGTAAGCTCCCGCTAGTCCATAGTCTGTCGGAGCGCGGGTCGAGTTCAACCAAATTTCCGTGGTATAAACAAAAATTCGCGCACGGAGTCCGATCAAAGCGGGAGTCTCAAAACTTTCAATGCCGCGGATGAACAGCAATACCAGCGCGGAGAGCAGCGCCGGTTGCATCATCGGCAGAGTGACCCGACGCAGAGTTTGCAGCGGTCCCGAGCCGGCCACCATGGCGGCTTCTTCCAAAGACGGGTCCATCGAGCGAAAGGCGCTCGCCATCAGCAAAAAAGCCAGCGGCGTGAGATCAATGCCTTCGACCCAAATTAGTCCGGCCATCGAGTAGATATTAAATGGCGCCGACTTTAAGCCAAACGCCGAGACCAGCAGACGATTCAAAATTCCAATCTCTGGACTCATCAGCACGATCCAAGAAAACGTCACCAAAACGCCGGGCAAAATAACGCGGCTGATCGCCATTACATAGAGCAGCGAGCGGAACGGGCTATTGGTCCGTTCCGTGACCCAGGCGAGAAAAGCGCCGAAGACAAAGGCGATCGTCGATGAGCCAAGCGAGAAGATCAGCGTATTGACCGTCGCTCTGGGTAAATAGCGGCTGGCGAAAGCGCGCGAATAATTGTCCAGCGTTAAATTGAGACTGAAATAGTCCGGCGTGCCCGGCGCCACCGATTTGAAGCTGCCGAAGACCAACACCGCTAGCGGCACGATGACGAGATAGATGAGCAGGGCGGAGAAAAGCAGCAGCGCGAGGGTTTTGCCGTCGCTGAGCAGCTCGACAACGCGCCAAAAACGCTTGCCGATTGCTTCAGCGGCGGCGTTGGCAGGCGATTGTTTTTGGAACGAAGTTCGATTCAAACGCTTGGAGCCTTCGTCGATGTAAGCATCAGAATTCTTTTCGCACCAGGATGCGAACGTATTCCCGCTCGGCCCACTCGTAGCGCTGGGTCGGCCATTTGGATGGGTTGACGAAGTGCGGTTTGATGCTGGCGTCGATCAGCGGATCGGGGACGCCGGGGCGCGCCGCGCGAATTTTAATTTTTTCCGCCGCCTTGCGCTGCCACGGCTCCGACAGCACGGTTTCAATGAACAATGCCGCGGCGTAGGGATGCGGCGCGTTGCGCATAATCGCCAGCCCTTCGCCATAGGCGATCGGCGGCTTGGGATCTTTCACGAAAGCGACCGGCTCTCCTTGGCTCATGCGATCCGCCGTCGACGTGCCGCTGTTGGCGACCATGACCGGGACTTCGCCCGCCGACACCATGTTCTCAACGTTGGAGCGGCGCTGCTGGATTTGCAGACCGTTCTTCGCCAGTTTTTTCATGTAGTCCAAGCCTTTGTCTTCACCCATGTAGTCGAGCATGCCGACAAACCAATTGAACGAACTGGCATCGAGGACAATTTTGCCATTCCATTTCGGATCGACAAGTTCGTCCCAACTCTTTGGCGCGTCTTTCGCCGCGACCAGCTTGGTGTTGTACATGATGTGAAACAGCCGGTTGCCGAGAGAGCGCCAGTATCCCGGCACCTTGAGCCCTTCAGGCAGCGCGGCGTCTTCGAGGGCGACGTAGCGCGCCAACATGCGATCGCGTTCGAGGGCGGAAACCTGATGAAACTGGAGCCACACGACATCCGCTTGGTGCTTGCCGGCGCGCTCTTCGGTGAGCAGTCGGTCGATCATGATGTCCGGCAGAACGCGCGGACTTTGAACTCTTTGAATCACGCCGGGGTGAATCTCTTTGAACAACTCGATGCGCAGATTGGTCAGATCTTCGCGGTCCGGCGCGTAAAAGTTTAGCGCCGCCTCTTTTTTTGCTCCCTCGACGAGCTTTTGCAGACGCTCTTTGGCTGGCAACGCCATCACTTCGGCGAGAATCTGCTCAGTCTTCGACAGCTCCGATTTCGGCGCTGAAGCACTCTCGACCGTCGATGGCGCGGAGAAAACA
Organism: uncultured Syntrophobacter sp.; assembly: GCA_964478485.1. GTDB lineage: Bacteria > Desulfobacterota > Binatia > UBA9968 > UBA9968 > DP-20. Next base: position 5,076 of record CAYZJE010000294.1, read on the forward strand.
ATTGTCATGAAAATTCCAATTACGATTGTGAACATGACCTGCCTCGCATGAGTTTAATTGGTTTGCCCGCTGACAAGCGCCATCAAAGGGCGAATGCTTTTGACTTGCTCCAAGCCGTCAGCGATGGCGATAATCTTTTCCAGCGTTGCCGCGCTAATCCGCATCTCCGCTTGCAGGTCGCGAACCAGATCAACCGTATCGGCGAAGCTGAAAAGATGATTGCGGCTGCCGTCTTTGATCTCGTCGAAATAGCGGCGTTCTGGCGCGGTCACGCTCAGTCTGGCGCATTGTGGCAAGACCGCGTCGTTTCCTTTGATCGTCATACGGTCGAGCAAGCGGTTAACCTTGGGGTCGTCGCGCCGGCGCAGCAGGTCGCGGCTTGCCTGGCCGTAAACCAGCGCGACGGCGACGCCTTGCGCCGTGCCGGCGCCGCGCTCGGCGGATTCGATGTTTTGCCGGCGGCCAGGGCCAGGATATTCCGCCTCGAAGGGATCGAGCTCGACGATGATTTCTTCGATGGTCTCGGCGGCGATTTTTTCGTGGCGCGCCAATCTCGCGGCGATGTAGGTCGGCGATTGCGCGATCATGCTGGTCGGGTAGCGTTTAAAAGTCACGTTGAGAATTTCATAATCGCGTCCCAGCGCGGCGGTCACCTTGGGCGCGAATTCAGTGGTGCCGGCAAAGAGATTGAGAAATCCCGCCTTACCTTCGATCGCCGTTGGCGCGCCGGTTCCTTGCTGTTTGGCGATGGCGCCGCACAAAAGGCCGTTGCGCGCTGAGAGACCGAGCTGAAATTGAGTCTCCATGGTGTGAGCGATGTTGCATTCGACGTTGCCAAAACTGAATCCGGCGCCGAGGCTGATTGCGTTGGTCGTGCGTTCGGCGTCGAGCCCCATGAGTCGCGCCGTTGCTGCTGCCGCGGCGGTGACATCGTAGGTCGGGCTGCCGCGCCAACCCCGTTCGACGGTTAACCTGATATGATCTTTGGCCAGCGCGCCGGCGACTTCGTAGCCCGCCACCAGCGCGGGTAAAATTTCTCGGCCTGAAGAATCGTTTACTTCCGCCAGTGCTAGAACCGCGGGAACCACCGACGGACCGAAATGCGCCATGGTGCCGTAAGCATCGCTTTGTCCGCGGCTCTGAAACAATACGCCATTGGCGAATGCGGCGGCGCCGGGAGTGGCTTTTTTGCCGCTTAAGATCGTCGTGCTGCCGCCTGGAAGCAACGATTCCAATTCCGTCATCGCCGCTTCGGCGATCTGTGCCTGGCGCGAGTCGTGCGCCGCCATGGCGATGCTAAGCCCGTAGAGCAGGCACGACTTGGCCTTGGCCATCACATCCGCCGGCAAATTATCGACGGAAATCTGGCTGACGAATTCGCCGAGCTGCTGCGCGATAGTTGCCATCCGGTTTCGTCCTTTCAATGTGAAGATGTTTTCACCACGAAGGACACGAAGGTCACGAAGTTCGGAGTCTTAGTCGTCAGAAACCTTCGCGCACTTCGTGGTGAACAAAGTTTTGTAGGATGCGGTGACCAGCGGGAACCGCATCGCTTGTGGCGCGCATTCGGTCGATGCGGTTCGCAGCCTCACCCATCCTACAAAGCCTCCGCCTTGATCCTTCTATCCACATAAATACCTGAGCAACCAGAAATCAAATTCGTTAAAATTCTTTCCGCACTAGGATACGCGTGTATTCACGCTGCGCCCATTCGTAACGCTCGGCCGGCCACTTGGCGGGATCGGTGAAATGGGGTTGGATCTTGGCGTCGATCAGAGGGTCAGGGATGCCGGGACGAGCGGCGCGGATTTTGATTTTCTCCGAGGCCTTGCGCTGCCACTTCTCGGACAATAATCCTTCGATGAACAGTGCCGCGGCGTGCGGATGCGTGGCGTTGCGCATGATCGACAGACCCTCGCCGTAGGCGATCGGCGGCTTGGGGTCTTTGACGAAGGCAACGGGCTCGCCTTGCGCCGAGCGATCCGCCGTTGACGTGCCGCTATTGGTGACCATGATCGGCACTTCGCCAGCCGACACCATATTCTCGACGTTAGAGCGGCGCTGCTGGATCTGCAGGCCGTTGCGCGCGAGTTGCTTCATGAACTCGATGCCCTTCGCTTCACCCATGAAGTCGAGCAGCCCGACGAACCAGTCATGGGAGCTGTCGTCCAAAATGAGTTTGCCTTTCCATTTGGGGTCGAGCAGGTCTTGCCAACTTTTCGGCGCGTCTTTTTCCGACACCAGCTTGGTGTTGTACATGATGTGAAACAACCGATTGCCTAGCGAGCGCCACTCGGCGCCGATCTTCAGTCTGGCGGGAATCTGGGCGTCCTCTATGGCGGTATACTTCGCCAGCAGCCCCTCGCGCAACATCACCGGCACCTGCGGCAGTCTGATCCATACGACGTCGGCTTGATGTTTGCCGGCGCGCTCTTCGGTCAAGAGCCGGTCGATCATGACATCGGAGCGAATCCGCGGCGTGACGAATTTTTGAATCGAGTCCGGATAGATTTCTTTGAAAAACTCGATTCTGAGTTCGGTCAGCTCCTCGCGGTCGGGGGCGTACCAAACCAGCGTGCCTTCCTTGCGCGCGCCCTCGACCAGTTTTTTGATGCGCTCGCCGGGCGGCAGTTTCATCAGGTCGCTCAGAATTTTTTCCGTCGAGGTGAGAGGGCGGTTCTCGCTGGCGGCGGCCCAGGCGCCAGTGGGAATGATCAAGCAAAGAATGACCGTTAAAATCCCAATCCAGTTTTTCATTTTCCCCTCTTGTTGGTCGCGTGCGGCGTCAATCGGTCGCGAAATTAGAGAAATAGTTTCTTGTGGAATCAGGCCCCGGAGTTTGCACCGCGGAGACGCTGAGAACGCAGAGTAAGGATTTTTTGATAAAATAATTTTTCGAACTCTGTGAACTCTGTGCCTCTGTGGTGAACATTTCTTTCTTTATCGGAAACCCTGAATAACCAAGAATTAAGCCGCTACGCCGACGTGGCGGCCTTCTCCCAGCGGACGCCGTTTCTAATGGTCAACGCCGGAGCGAGCTGCCGGTTTGTCTTTAGGACGTTACCGGCGCGGTCGCCGAAGGTGAATTCACCGTCTTCCAAATTCAACACCGTGGCATCGCCGGCAGCGCCGATGCGCAGGCTGCCCAAATCTTGCTCTTTGCCGATCGCGACGGCGGCCCGGTGTGTCGTTGCCGCGACGATTTGTTCCAGCGACATGCCCAAGCCAAGGAACATCGTCATCACCTGCGGCAAGCTGTACGAGCGGTCGAGCCGCACGCCGTCGGTGCTGATCGTATCCGGCAAAACTCCTTGATCTAAAAAGGCGCGGCAAACATTGATATCCAAATGCACCTTGGCACAGCCGCTGTCCAAAATGATTCCCCGCTCTTGCGCTTCGATGACCTCCCGGCGGAGTTTGCCGTGGTCGTCGAGAGGACCGTTGACGGAGCCGTGAAACGGATGCGTCACGATGTCACCGGGGCGAAGTACGTCGAGGATTTTTCCCAGCGGTATCGGTGATCGGCTGACGTGAACCATGATGCGGCAGTCCGCTTGCGCCGCGGTTTCGCGGGCGAATTGAAGCGCTGGGAACGCGCTCTCGACGCGCAGCGCGCTATCGTCGATGCGCACCTTCAAGCCGACGACATTCTGCGGATTGTCACGAATGCATTGCGCGGTTTCTTTGACTTGAATCAAATTCATGTCCATCAACTCGCCTTGCTGGGTATGTTCCTTATTCAACCCGTTGGCGGAGAGATGAACAAACGCGTAGAGCCGAGTGGTGCAGCGCCGGATCACCCGATCGCGGAAATCGGCGAATACCTTCCAGCCGGCGCTGCCGGCATCGACGGCGGTGGTAACGCCGGTGGGCAGACAAAAATTATCCGGGTGCTCGAAACGCGGCTGATAGCCGTGGAAAAAGTGGCCGTGTATATCGATCAGGCCAGGCGTTACCAGTTTGCCGGAAACGTCAATAGATTGCCGCGCTTCGGCAGCGGCGATGTTTTCTGCTACCGCGGCGACCTTGCCATTGCTAAACGCCACGTCGCGCCAGCCGCGGAGATTTTGACTGGGGTCAATGACTTCGCCATTTTTGAGCAACAGATCGTAGATGAATTCCACGCGCTACCTTCTTTCTTTCTTATAGCGGGTCATAACAAACAATTCTTTGGCCTGTCAACGCGGCACGGTGAGGCAAATTCTTGTAGTTGGCGCTTTTCTGTGAAATGAACGATCAAAGCGGCAGGGATACCGGATCGGAGGAGAAGTTTTATGGCGGCAAACGGAGAAACACAGTTGGCGTTTACGGGAAACTGTTACATCGAACACCGGGTGTCGGTGCATCAAAACAAATCCGGCTTTCATAAGCTCATCGAGCTTTTGAAAAGTTCCGATCTGAGCTTTGCCAACATGGAGTGCGCGATTCAGGACGGTGAGGACTGGCCTGCCTTTGGTTCAGGCATGGGTTGGGCCGGCACCGTTATGGGCGCGCCGCCGAGCATGATCGATGAACTCAAGTTCATGGGCATCTCCGCGGTCTACGCCGCCAACAACCACGTCGCCGACTTCGGCGAGCTGGGGATTCTTACCACGATCGATTATTTGAAACGGGGCGGCATGCCTTACGCCGGAATCGGCGCCAGCCTCACCGAAGCGGCGCAGCCAACTTTTCTGGAAACCGAAAATGCCCGCGTCGCCTTGATCGCCTTGGCGGACTGGGGGCCCCGGCAAATGATGGATCTGCCGTTCCCGTGGCCGGCAGGCTATATGGGCTCGGACGAGCTACCACCATACAAGAGCCGCCCCGGAGTCAATCTGCTGCGCTACGATTCGGTGGCGCACGTGGACCGCGCCGCCTTCGAACAGTTGAGGCGCATCAGCCAAGAGCTCAATTGGGAGCGCGGCAAAGTTGTTCGCTTTCAGGGCGCGGCGCGCACCGAAACGTTGATCGGCTCGACGCTCAAGGGCTGGGAGAAAGACACCGATAGCGAATTTTTTTTCATGGGCCGAAAATTTGTTCTCGGAGATAAGTTCCGCATGTCCACGGTTCCCTATCAGGAGGATTTAGAGCGGACCTACAAACATGTCGCCGAAGCGCGCCGGCACGCGGACGTGGTGATTGTCGCGCTGCA
>CAYZJE010000295.1:0-6755 GCA_964478485.1 uncultured Syntrophobacter sp.
TCTTTCACACCGCGCCGACGGCGATCCGCACGTTCATGCGTTGGGGCACGGAGTTTCCCGGCAAGCACGATATAAAGAGCCTGCGCTTGCTCGGTTCGGTCGGCGAGCCGATCAATCCGGAAGCCTGGATTTGGTACCACAAATTTATCGGCGGCGGGCGCTGCCCGGTCATGGACCCCTGGTGGCAAACCGAGACCGGCCATCCGCTGATCACGCCGCTGCCCGCGATTACCAAACTAAAACCAGGCTCGGCAACGATGCCGTTCCCTGGAATCGAAGCCGATGTCGTCGACGAAAACGGCAACTCGGTTCCAAAAGGCGGCGGTGGATATTTAGTTCTAACCAAACCTTGGCCGGCGATGATGCGGACAATTTACGGCGATCCGGATCGTTTCGTACAAACTTACTGGAGCCGCTTTCCAGGAAAATACTTCACCGGCGACGGTTGCAAGCGCGACAAGGACGGTTACTTCTGGTTGCTCGGCCGGGTCGATGACGTCATGAACGTCGCTGGGCACCGAATTAGCACCATGGAAGTCGAAAGCGCGCTGGTCGATCACCAGAAAGTCGCCGAGGCCGCGGTCATCGGCAAAGCGCATGAGATCAAAGGGCAGGCGATCTGTGCGTTCGTGTCGCTTAAGGCTGGAGTCGATGGTAGTAATGCGCTGATCGACGAGCTTAAAGCGCACGTCGCAAAGAAGATCGGCGCGATCGCCCGGCCCGACGAAATTCTTTTCGCCGCGGAGCTGCCGAAAACCCGGAGTGGAAAAATCATGCGCCGTTTGCTGCGCGATATCGCCGACGGCCGCGCAATGGGCGACACCACCACGCTGGCCGATCCGACGGTGGTGGCGAAGTTGAAAGAGCAGTACGAGGAGGAATAACCGAGGCATGAGGCAACAGGCATTAGGCAATGGTAAAAGACAGGAGAGTTGGTTCGTGATTAGATTGAAGCTTATCAGCGCGCTCTTAGTTTTTGTCGTGCCGGGACTTGGGTTCGGGCAAACGAAGGAGAAAGTTCGCGTCGCTCTAGGTTCGATCTCGGTCAACACCAGCGTCATTCCCGTCGGTCATCAATACGGGCTCTATGCCAAGTACGGCGTCGATCTCGAACCGATCTATATGGGCGGCGGGATGAACTCGCTGGCGGCGGTCACATCCAATTCGGTTCAGTTTCTTTCAGCCGGCTCGACGGCCACGATCAGCGCGCGCTTGGGCGGGATGGATATTACGATGCTGACCGTCCAATCGAGCAAGCTCGAGTACAGCATATTCGCCGCGCCGGAAATCAAGACGCCGCAAGATTTAAAGGGCAAGATCGTCACCGGGACGCGGCCCGGCGCGTCGGCTGACAGCGCTTTGCGATTAATCCTGCGCAAATGGGGCTTGGAGCCGGGCAAGGATGTAATCTTTATTTCCGTCGGCGAAAGCCAGCAGGGACGCATGAATGCGCTGCAGCGCGGCTCGGTCGCGGCCACCGCTTTGACGCCGCCGTTCAGCGGCGTGGCGCGACAACTCGGATTCCGCGAGCTTATCGACATGCGCAAATCGGATATTGAATACGCCGGGTCATCGATTGCCGGCATGGCGGGCTATATTAAGAGCCACGCGCAGTTGGTCGAGAACTTTCTCAAAGGCTATATCGAATCGCTGCATTTTTTTCGCACCCAGAAAGAAAAAACCGTCGCCGGCATCATGAAGTTCATGAAGATGAACGACCGGTCGCGGGCGGAAGAAGGCTATGAATATTATCTCGATCTGATGCCGGTCATGCCCTATGCCAGCGTTGCTGGCGTTAAAGCGGTCTTGCAGTTTTTGGTGGCTGGCCAACCCAAGGCCGCGACGGCGAATCCGGAGGATTTTTACGACATGAGTATTCTTAAAAAAATCGAAGACAGCGGCTTTGCCAAGCCGTTCGCGATTCGACGGTGAGGAAGGCATTAGGCACGAGGCATTAGGCAATAGTTGGGACTCGGAGAAAAAAGATGAAAACAGGTTTCTCGCGCAGCATCTTTTTACTGGCGTTGGTTGTTGGGCTCGCGACTTCACCATCTAGCGTTGCGGCGCAGGACAAGTCGCTCAAAAAGATCCGCTGGGGCGTGACCGCGATGTCAGCCTCGAACTGGATTCCGTGGATCGCCAAGGAGGCTAAGATCTACGAGAAGAATGGCCTCGACGTCGAGTTGGTCTTGCTCAGAGGATCGGGCCAGACTTCGGCGGCAATTGTTAGTGGAAGCATCTTCGGCGCTCCGGTGACTACTCCGACGGTTATGCTCGCTGGTCTGGGTGGGGCTGACTTGGTCACCGTCGCTCACACCGTGCCGGGAGTCCAGACCAAATTGCTGGTTCGGCCGGAGATTAAGAAGCCTGAAGATCTTAAGGGCAAAAAAATTGGCATCTCCAGCCTCGGTTCTCTAGGCGACTTTCTCGAGCGCTACATCATGAAAAAATATGGGCTGGATCCGGGTCGGGATGTATTCCTCATCTCTGTCGGAGGACCGCCGGAAGTCCTTCAGGCGCTGATGTCTGGCGCCATCGATGGCGGGGATCTTTCCTACCCGGTGAATGCCGCAGCCGAAAAACAGGGCTTTAGAGTTCTATGGGATGCGCGGAAAGAGGTCGTTTACCCATCGATGTCGGTGGTTACGCGCCGCAAGAACATACAAGAAGATCGCGACACGGTAATGCGCATGGTCAGATCCCATGTAGAGGGCATCGCCTATTTCAAGAGCCACAAAGATTTCAGCCTGAAGGTCTTGAGCAAGTACCTGAAAATGAATGACCGGGATCTCTTGGAGGGTTCCTATGAAATCTTCAAGGAGGATTTCATCTCCGTACCCTACCCGATCATGAAAGGTCTGGAGGCCACTTACGACTACGTCGCGGGAACGAGACCGGAGATTCGTGGGCGCAAGCCCGAAGAGTTCATGGATCCGAGCTTCATCACCGAGCTCGATAAGAGCGGATTCATCAAGAAGCTTTATGAAGCAAAATAGGCGTGAGCTTGAAGCGAGAGGTGTGAGTCGACTCCGCCACCCGCGCCTTGATGTCTCTCTCGGGATTGTTGAAATCTCTTCCCCTTCGATCCTTCGGCCAGGCTCAGGACAGGCTAAGCTCAGGACATGCTTCAGGCGAAGAGAAGGTCCGTCATGCCCGCCCTTCGACAGTGCTCAGGATAAACTCCGGCGGGCATCCAGGTGACGAACAGTGTCCGTCATACCGTTGGAAAACGGTATCCAGGTTAAGGGGATGGGGATGGACCCCGGTTTGCACCGGGGTGACGATAAGGCGGGAAAGACGGAAGGGGCAGAAGCGTAGGATGGGTTGAGTTCCGACGAAACCCATCGGTTCTATGAGCCTGCGAAACGTCAGACCGCATGGGTATCGGCACAAGGTGCCTCAACCCCTCCGACAAACTTCTTAAAATTTTCTTTTGGCGAGGATTCGATTCTTCATCGTTTCGGCGATCATGCGCTCGGCGTCTTCGGCCAGCAAGTAGCGCGCGTCGACTAATGCTCTCGCGGCATGGCTGATTTGCTTGACGTATTCTGCCCGATCTTTGTAACGTTCTTCGAGGGAACGGCGCGGGTCGCCGGTTTTTTTGCGCTGGGATTTGGTTCTCGCGAAGGGGATGAAGGAGCCGAGCAAACCGGCAAGCTCGCCTTCGGCTAAATCGGCCGGGCGGAGGTTCCAACCCGTGTAGGTTCCGATCGGCACTTGGATGGCGAGCAGGCGAATGCCAGGGAGATCGTTACCGTCGGCGTCGACTTTCGGCACGAGGATTTTGTAGGCGCCATTGCCCATCGGCTTCGGCGGATGAACGTCCATCTTGCCACGCAAAATATTTCTACCGTAGTCGAGAAACAGTTGGCGATTGTGCAGACCAACGAAGTTTACACCGGGAATTTTTGGGAAGCCGTTATTCTTGCTCGGCGCAATCAGAGTTCGATCGCTGAGCTTCGGATACTGACTCGGCGGCGGCGGGATTCCCTTTGTCACCCACAAATCCATCGCGACCATCAAGGCGCGCAGAACGTCACCCACCGGGAGCGGATTGACGAGCATCTGTGTATCGTCTTTCGCCGGCTCGGAGCCGAAGGGGCTGTTATGTTGCGCGCTAGCGATGACATAGAACCGCACGTTGTCGGGGATACGTAAATCATTGCCTTTGCCGTCGGTGTGCGCCAGGCAGCCGCGCTTCTGCCAGTATTCGGTCGAAGTCTGCGTGTGAAAGACCAGCGGATCGGTCTTCGGCCGTTTGAGAATGCCGTCGAGCCTACCGGTCTGCGCATCCTTGATCACGTTGTAGGCGTGCGGAAAGAGCTCGGGGTCGAGTTGGTTGGTGTGCTGCTGCGACGAAGTGACCGGCCTGGCGAATTCGTAGTTCAAAAATAATCTGCCGCCGCCGGCGACATGGGGCGCGATGGCGTCGAAAACTTTTCGGTGCTTCTCGTCTTCGTTAAAGCCGTGGTAGACGAAGTCGCGCAGATAACGTCCGCTCTGTGAGCGACCCCACGCGTAGGCGTGTGTGATGCCGGTGCGATTCTTCCCCCCACTTTCATTCTCCCCCCGTGACGGGGGGAGATACAGAGGGGGGCTCGCGAATCTGGATCGGCTGAGTTTGAGAGCTTGCTTGGTTAAAGCCAGAGGATTCGGTTTGCCGGCTCGGTCCTTCGACTCGAAGCGCAAGAAAGAAACCAGATCGCGCATGACGGCGAAGCCCAAGCCGAGCACGAGTGGATTCTTCGCGCGATAGATAAATTCGTAGATATGCCCTGGTTTGAACCCGGAGCGGAGGTAAAGGTCTTTGCTGCTTGGTTTGATCGCCGCTTTTCCGTTGCGTGGATCTTTCGAACAGGAGGCGAAGTCCCAATTGGGAAAAGGCACGGGAATCCGCGGACCGTAGGATTTTTCTCGAACCGTCAGCGACGCGAGCACTTTCTCGCGTGTCGCGGCTTCGTAGCTCTTGACGCGCTCGTCGCCGCTGAGCGGTTGCGACTTCACGCCTTTCTCATCGACGACAAATTCAGTGCGCACTTTGGCGACGATCGGTTTGCCGTTGTTGGTTGCGACGGGGACGTTTGCGACTAACCAGTTCTTAAGCGGCATCAAATCGCCCTGCCAGCCGCACCAGACGATGGTGTAGCCCTGGCGCATGAGAAAACCGTTGCCGGCGTGATCCAGCGTCGCAGGATCGTTGGCTTCTGGGCCGTCGTTGAGGAAGCCCAAAATTCGTTTGCCGCCGCGGTTGGGCGCGTCGAAGAACAACTTGCCGTTGCCGCGCGCCATCTCGAGCGGCTTCAGGATGCAAAAGTTGCTGGAGTACTCGATGCGGCCGCGCTGGTTGCGCGGCGCTTTATTCAAGTTGACAATGACCTTGTTCAGTCGATTCGCCGGATCGACTTCACCGTAGATTCTACCGACGAGTTTTTCATAAGCGCCGGTGATGGGAAATTCGTGGCCGTTGGCGAAGGATTCCCTGCGTTGAATAACCAAGCGTGTGAGCATTTTTGTTTTCCTGTCTCGAAGCTCTATCGGCAGGCCCTACGGCTGTCAAGCATATTATCGCTAGGAGTGTGCTTGAGATCATCTTGACTCCCATCGGGCTTTCCACTACAGCTCTCCGAAAGAATACCGTTGCTAGGAACCCATGATTGGGAAGTTTGGTCGAGTGATTTTGATGGCGGCGTTGACGCTTTTCGTTGGCGCTCGCGCCAACGCAGCTGAGGCCAAGCGGCCGGCGGACTGGGACAGGGCTATTGAGGAAGCCAAGAAGGAAGGCAAGATCGTGCTCGCCATTCCGCCCGCGACCGAACTCAGAACGGGGTTGGAACCGTTATTGAAGCAAAAATTTGGTCTTGAAGCCGAACTAATTTCGGCGCCGGGACCGAAGAATGCGAGCCGGATCGCGGCCGAGAAAAATGCCGGTGTCAACTATTTTGACGCGATCATCTGCGGCACGGGCACGGCGGCGGGGTTGACTCATGACGGCATGCTCGAACCGATGGAAGCGTTCTGGATTCTTACTGAAGTGAAAGATGCCAAGCAGTGGTGGGGCGGCCATATTTGGGAAGACAACGTCAGCACGAATAAGTATCTCTATTCGTTTCTCGCCGACGTGAGCACGCATAGCACTTGGTACAATACGTCGCTCGCCAAGCCGCAAGAGCTGCGCAGCTTCGACGATTATTTGAATCCTAAATGGCAAGGTCGCATCGGCTTCAGCGATCCGCGCGTGCCGAGCTCGGGGCAGTCGATCTGGTCGTTCATGTGGGAGCTTCGCGGTGAGGAGTTTTTGAAAAAACTGGTCCAGCAAGAGCTGTTCTTGACCCGCGATCTACGCCAACTCGCCGACGCGGTCGCGAAAGGTAAAGTGGTTCTCGCTTTTGGCTTGGGACGGAGCCAAACTGAGCCATTTATCAAAGCCGGTTTGCCGCTCAAACCGGCGCCAGTGACCAAGGAAGGCTTGCCGGCGAGCAATGGCTTTGGCGTGCTCGGTGTGATCAAAGATCCGCCCCATCCCAATGCTGCGAGAGTATTTGTCAATTGGTTTCTCGGCCGCGAAGGTCAGGAGTGGTATTCGAAGGTCATGCTGAACGGCACGCGCCGGCTCAATGTGAATACCAAGTGGCTTAAAGATTCCGGCATCTCGGCGGCGAAAGACGCGCTGACCGTGCAAGAATATCACCGCGTGCGTAATCACCTGGAAGACAAGTACACCAAAGTGAGAGTGCCGGCGGGAAAATTTGCCGAGA
>CAYZJE010000296.1:0-2577 GCA_964478485.1 uncultured Syntrophobacter sp.
TCGCCGCGCGCCGCCGAAGTAAATAATGCGATCAACGTCAAACCGATGGCCGCAAGAAATGTCGTATTGAGCGCGCTGACGAAACCCAGGGGATTTTCAGTCGTCAGAGTCGCGGTCGGCACGCCGGTATAATGCTCGAAGGCAAGCGACATTGACAGACCGCCTAGCGCCACGCCGAAGACACTACCAAAGCCGAACGTCACATGGTTCATCGCCGAGGCGAAGCCGCGGTGCTCCTTCGGCATCATGGCGATCATCGCCGTGGAGTTGGCGGGATTAAAGATGCCGTTGGTGGCCGCGCTGACGATGACCAGTAAAGTGGGCATGAACCAATGCGAATCGACGCGCAAAAAACCGCCAATCGCCAAAGAGAAAACCATCAGCGCCACGCCGAGCGTCGCCGGCATGCGCGGCCCCAGCCGATCCGAAAGGTAGCCGCTGAACGGCGCCAGCGCGACCGTCAAAACCGACGGCGCCATGAACAGGATACCGACCTTGGTCGGCGACAAACGCAACACATCCTGCAAGTAGAAGGGCAAAAGAAACCCGGTCAGTGAATAACCCATCGCGACAATTAGCAGGCTCACGACGCTGAAACTAAAGCGGCGGATTTTAAACAGCTGCAAGTTGACGAACGGGCTTTCGGTGCGCGACTCATGAAACAAAAAACCCGACAGGGTGGCGCAGAACAGCGCGGTCAAAACCATTTTTAGCGAACCTCCGAGCACCTGACCGGTGCGCCGATCGAAGAGGAACACCAACGTGCTCGTGATCGCGAATAGCAAAGCCGCGCCAAGGTAATCGATCGAGCCTGAATGCTGCGGCGCGACCACTCGCCGCCGCTTCATATTGACTAGGGCCAGCACAGTGCCGCCGAGTCCCACCGGCACCAACAGATAAAAACTCCAGCGCCAGCTAAAGTAGTCGATCATCACGCCGCCGATTCCGGGGCCGAGAATAAATCCAACATGGTGCGCCGTCGTCATGAAGCCCTGCGCTCGTCCGGCGAGATCCTCGGTCACCGACTCCGCCGCCAACGCCCGGCTAGACGACTGCAACATCGCGCCGCCAACCCCTTGCACGAAACGCGCGGCGATCAACTGCAAGACGGTTTGGGACACGCCACAGAGCAAAGAGCTGATGGAAAATACAAAAAAGCCAAGGGCGAACATTTTCTCTCGCCCCCACAAATCGGATATCCGTCCAAACACCACGGACAATCCGATATTCGAGAGCTGGTACGAAAGCAGCGCCCACGACACGCCGAGCAGATCGGTGCCCAAGCTCTGCGCCACCGTCGGCATGGATATCGAAACGATCCGCGTCGCCGTGCCGGAGAAAAACGTGCCGAGAAGTGCCGTTGCCAGAAGCAGATAATTGATGCGCGATTCCACTCAGATGTTGTTCTTTTCTGGGAAGTTTCTGAATCAATAGCGCGGAACAATACGCGGGGCAAACGGGAACGTGCAGTCACAGTTTACGATTATACATCCGTCGGCGTTAGAGTTTGAGAATCGCGCTGGTATTTCGGAGCCGGCTACCGGTTGTATTTTGGCAAGGACGGCTCTTCGATGATTTTACTTCTCAACGGTGGTGATAAGGCGTCGCAATTTAAGGATATCAGAACATCCCAGAGTTGTTGGGCCGACGATAGGAAGGAAACGAAAGATGGCAAAACGAACTCTGTAGGATGCGGTGAGTCTGCGAACCGCATCGAGCGAATGCGCGCCACAACCGATGCGGTTCCCCTTGGTCACCGCATCCTACAAACCTCGAATTTCAGATTTTCGAAGGAGGCACGAAGTACCCGAAGGTTTTCGTAGGGTGCGCCGCGCACCGGTCAATCTCGGAATATCTCGCGCCAAGCATGTCCTGAGCCCTTCGAACGTCGCTCAGGACGGGTCCGCGATACCCATCGCTTTTGCCCGTCTTGATAAGACAGACACGAGAGTTGCCGTACCAAATCACCCTCACCCTCGCCCCAGCCATTTTGGATTTTGGATTTTAGATTGCCGGAATCAGATTAGGAAACTCGCTTCCAAGAAAATAATTTCATGCGTCATCCTCCCCAATCCAAAATCCAAAAGCGGCCCCGCGGACGAAAATCTAAAATTTATTTGATCAGGTTGAACGGTGCCCCAGTCGGCTTCGTGATTGACCGCCGCGAATTCCATTATCCTCCCAGTCTGCCAACATCAAGCGGCCGCGCTCCATGATGAACTGTTAGGACTTGGACTTGTTCGTCTTCAATCCGATAGATTACACGATAATTGCCCAGAATGATTTCGCGAATGTTTTCGATTTCCAATTCCGGGACGACTCTCCCGAGGCGTGGAAAATTTACCAGAGGATCAGTAGCTCGGAATGCACGCTGGGCAAACACCGCCGCAGCTTGGGGAGAGTCCCGACCGATAAAGAGGCAAATTGATTCAAGATCATCGAGCGCTTGGAGCGTCCACTTTACTTCAGCCATTTCGCCATCCGCTGGCGGGCTTCATCCTGACTTACTAGCTCTCCTCGATCCGCTTGACGTATCCCTTTGTCAATTTTATAGAGCAGATACAGCCTGTCGATAGC
>CAYZJE010000297.1:0-23145 GCA_964478485.1 uncultured Syntrophobacter sp.
ATTCGTGAATACTGACAAGTATTTTTCAAGCCTGATCGAATCGTCTACCGCGTCATCGGAACACCGGTCTATCTGTTCGCGGATGGCCGCCGCTACGTTCAGACACTCTTAGCGCGGCGGGTGCTCGGATCATGACAAAGAGGGTCTTCAGCGGAATTTGTGGGTGAGATCGGCGCGATAGGGTTGTGGCTCTGAAAAAGGTAGGTGAGGCTCAAACGAAGAAGACTTGTGGAAAGTGTGCAAAAGCCTGGTAAGAAAAACACTCGGCTTTCGCACACTTTCCACAAGCCCGGCGGCGAGTCAAAATAATCGGAAAAAGACTAGCGCATCCTGATCCAAATCCTGTATTTCGGTTTGCGACCAAGCAACCGAAGCAGGAGGCGGAAGCAGGATGCAGTTGAAGACTATTCTGAATCGTGTTGAAAAGTTCAAGTCCTTTGTCTATCGGGATGCGAAATGGGGGGAACCGATCGACGGCCGGCCGTGCTTGATCATTCCGGTGGTGTCACGAACTAACGGGCGGCCCATCTGTTCGGGTTGTGAGCGGCCGTCGCCGGGTTACGACACGCTGAAGATGCGCCGATTCGAGTTTATTCCGATCTGGAATATCGCCGTGTTTTTCGAATATGCGTTGCGCCGGGTGAACTGCAACCGTTGTGGAGTGAAGGCCGAAAAGCTTCCGTGGGCGTCGGGAAAGCAAACCCTGACCACAACCTACATGCAGTTCTTGGCGCACTGGGCGCGTAAGCTGTCGTGGAAAGAAGTCGCGGTGTCGTTTCAGACATCGTGGGCGAAGGTCTTCCGCGCCGTGCAATACGCCGTCGAATGGGGCTTGAAGAACCGCGAGATCGGTCCTGTCTTCGCGATAGGCGTGGATGAAATCCAATATGCGAAGGGACATAAATACCTCACACTGGTTTACCAAATCGACGACATCACCCGTTTGCTGTGGATCGGCCAAGAACGGACGGTGGAAACATTCGAAAAGTTCTTCACAATGATCGGTGAGGAAGTTTCTAAACAGATCGAGTTTGTCTGTTCAGATATGTGGCAGCCGTACTTGCGGGTGATCCGCGAGAAATGCGGACAGGCGCTTCACATTCTGGACCGCTTCCACATTGTAGCCAAAATGAACGATGCCCTCGATGACGTGCGTGCGGCAGAAGCACGGAAACTCCTGGCCGCGGGCCATGAACCCCTATTGCACAAGTCGCGGTGGTGCTTGTTGAAGCGCAAACATAATCTCACCACAACCCAGCGCTTTCGCCTGCGCGACCTTGTTCAATACAATCTGAAAACCGTCCGCGCCTACCTGCTCAAGGAAGACTTCCACCAGTTCTGGGAATACCAATCCCCAGTATGGGCGGGCAAGTTCTTGGATGACTGGTGCCGGCAAACGATGCGTTCGCGCATCGACCCCATGAAGAAGGTCGCCAAGATGCTGCAATCTCACCGCGACCTGATTCTCAATTATTTCAAAGCCAGAAAGCTCTTTTCCAGCGGCATCATCGAAGGTCTCAACAACAAGGCGAAAGTCACCATGAGAAAATCCTACGGATTCCGAACGTTTCGCGTCACCGAACTCGCTCTGTATCACTCTCTTGGCAAATTACCAGAACCGGAACTCACCCACAGATTTTACTGAGGAGGCAAAAGTTTTAACGCAACGAGACAGAGCGAACCCAGGTGTGATAAGAAAAATTGCCATCGGAGGTAAGATGATTCGACCGGAGTTTCGAAAAATTCTCCTGGACCAGCGCGGCGCGGCGGTGATTTTGTGGAGCTTCTTTTTTATGTCCGTGCCGATCTATCTGTTCATTGCGCGCCATCTGCTGGGCAATCCCAACCTCGGCACCAACCCGTCCATCGCCGAGCCGGCGAGAATTATCTTCTGGGCGCTTACTCTAGTCGATATCGGCTACTACTTTTACTGGCGCGACCGCCATCTGAGCGCCGACGCGATCAAGCGTGAGGCGCGCAAAACCAAACTGTTTCGCGCTCTGGAAGAATTCCAAGGCGCCGTCGAAGAAAATGCCGCCTACGTCGTCTCGACCCTGGTGACGCGTAAAGTCGTCATCTTCGCGATCATTGAGGCGGTGGCGGTTTACGGCTTTGTGTTAGCTTTTCTCGGCCGCTTTATCGCGGATCAGATCGTGCTGTCGTTGCTCAGCCTGATCTTGCTGACCATCGAGTTTCCCTCAGCCAAGTCCGTCGAATCTTTGATCGGGGAGATCGAGCGCTCGGCGGCGCCGTAGCGGCACGTACACGACGGTCAAATTGTCAGCTGATCAATGCGCCACTTGCCGCGCTTGGTTGGATGGCGCAGCGCCGAGTGGAGCTGCTTTAAAAATATCCGGCGGGACATTTCCTTGGCGCCAAGACTGACCATATGCTCCGTCGTCATCTGCGCATCGATGAAGTGAAAACCCCAGGATTTGAGCCGATCGACCAAGGTCGCCAATGCCACTTTGGAAGCGTCGGACTTATGATGGAACATCGACTCACCGAAGAACGCCCTGCCCAAAGACACGCCGTAAAGCCCGCCGACGAGTTGTCCGTCAAACCAAGTCTCGACGGAATGGGCGTAGCCCAAGCCGTGTAGGTCAAGGTACGCCTGCTGCATTTCGGCCGTGATCCAGGTGCCCTGCTGCCCATCCCGGGGCACGACCGCGCAAGCGGCGATGACCTCCTCGAAGACCCGGTCTAAGGTTACCTTGAAGATACCCTTTTTGATGGTCTTGCGCAGGCTGCGGGAAAGTTTGAAATCGTTCAGATCGAGGACCAGACGGGGATCGGGCGACCACCAGAAGATCGGCTGGTCATCCGAATACCAAGGGAAAATACCGACGCGGTAGGCCTCCAGCAACCGCTTGCTCGACAGGTCGCCGCCGACGGCGATCAAGCCGCTAGCATCGGCATAGTCCGGCGGGGGAAATACCAAATCGTCGACCAGTCGAAATATCGGCATAGGCGGCTCGTCCAGAACCGCTATTGTAACTCTCTCCGGCAAATTTTTCATATGGCCGGCTAGGCTTGCATTATGAAGCCCCGAAAGCCTATCCTGTTAATCGAGGAGTACGTCATGTTCAAGCGCATCGACCATGTCGCCATCCATGTCGCTGATCTTGACCGCTCGGTGAAATTCTATGAGCGCCATTTCGGCTTCAAGCACTATTTCCAGCACGCCGCCAGCGGCGGACTGCAGATCGCGTACCTAAAATTGGCCGATACCGTGTTGGAATTGACTCATCACAGCGACGGCTCCATGGCCGGTTTCCACTTTTGTCTCGAAACCGACGATTTTGCCGAGACGGTTGAAAAGCTCCAACGCGACGGCGTTAAACTAGTCCGCCCACCGCACGACACCGCCGCCCGAGAGCCTAGAGAAAATGGCTGGCGCCGGGTAGTCTTTGCCGGCCCGGACGGAGAACAGATTGAGTTAAGAGGATGAAGCAAGCCAATAGGCGTGAGGCAATAGGCAATAGGAAGATACGATAACAACCGTTCCCGAAATGCATTTCTCCCAACTAGTGCCTAATGCCCAATGCCTAGGAGCTCAAGATGTCAACTAACGAATCAAAAACCATCCATGTCACCTGCCCTTGCTGCGACGCGATGTTAACCATTGATCCAACGTTGTCCGCCGTCCTCGACCACAAACTGCCGGTCAAGCCGCACATGGCGGTGAATTTGAAAGATGCCGTGAACCAGGTCAAGGGAGAAGCGAGCCGCCGCGACGAGAAATACAAACAGCTCGCCGAAGCCGAAAAGAACAAATCCAAAGTCCTCGAAGCCAAGTTCCAAGAGCTATTCAAGAAAGCCAAAGAAGAGCCGCTCGAAAAGCCGCTCAAAGATATCGATCTGGATTAGTGCCAATCTCACTTTAGAATTCCCGAAATCGAAAGCTGAGCATTCCGCGGATCACCTCAAAATCCTTGAGATTGAGCGTCACCAGATTCGCACCGATGCTGCGACACGATAGGGCGATAAGAACATCATTGATCAAGGCGATCTTTTTGCTCATCAGATCGCGCCGCCGGCGCGCAATCTTCACGACGATCAACGCCGCTTCTTTCCAATCGGCATAGCTCGGGTTAATAATTCGTCTTACTCGTTCGAATGGTTCGAGAAATTTCTGCACTCGTCGAACAGCTAAGTCGTCCGTGCAACCGACCAACAGTTCTTGGGCGACTACGCTAGAAAAATAGGTTGACGGAAGCAGATCGGAGTATTTTTTTGCGTGGGTTAGAGCAAACGCACGGTCTTGAAGACAATGAATGTAGATATTAGTATCGAAAACATACTTAGCGGGCATAGAGGTCTTCTACGCCGCCAGCTCCAGCGTTTTCGATCCAGGCTTTGGCCGCCGCTTTCTGAAAGAGCACTAGGTCAACCGCTTGATGCAATGCGTCGGTTTCCGATTTTGCCTTAAGCAGCCGCTGAAGTTTCTTAATTTTTGCTTCTTCCAAGGAATAGGTTTTGCGCTTGAGACTTCTCATAGGATTAACCGCCAGTTTGTTAGAGCGTATTCGATCCGCCAATGTGAGTCAATTGAACCCGCGGCAGACAACTAACCGTTAGCATAACATGAACGCGAGAGTATAACGGAATCAGATTTCGTGAGTTGGTTTCGCCGGACCGTTTAGATAAAGGTTAATAGCTTATGCTGGCGATGATTCTCGAAATGCCGGGTAACCCGTTGCGCAAAGCGACGGTGGAGATACCGATGCCCGGCTTAGGGCAACTGTTGATCCGCGTCCACGCTTGCGCGGTCTGCCGCACCGATCTGCACATCGTCGACGGTGAGTTGACCCAACCAAAACTGCCGCTTATCCCCGGTCACGAAATCGTCGGCACGGTAGCGGAGCTAAGCGAAGGAATTACCCGCTTCAAAGTCGGTGATCGCGTCGGCGTGCCCTGGCTCGGCTGGACCTGCGGTGAATGCTCGTACTGTGGGAGCGGCCAAGAGAATCTCTGCGACCATGCCAAATTCACCGGCTACACTCTCGACGGCGGTTATGCCGACTACACCGTCGCCGATCAACGATTCTGTTTTCCGATTCCAGATTCTTACAGCGACGCCGAAGCGGGGCCGTTGCTCTGCGCCGGATTGATCGGTTACCGAAGCTTGGTCAAAGCCGGCCACGGCAAACGGCTCGGCATCTACGGCTTCGGCGCCGCCGCGCATATCGTTGCGCAAATCGCGAAGTATCAACAGCGCGAAATCTACGCCTTCACGCGTCCGGGCGATGACGCAGCGAAAAATTTTGCCTTGAATCTTGGCGCGTGCTGGGCCGGTGGATCGAACGAACTGCCACCCAAAAAACTCAACGCCGCGATCATTTTCGCACCAGCAGGCGAATTAGTTCCGCAAGCCCTCAAAGCGGTCGGCAAAGGCGGCACCGTCTTATGCGGCGGCATTCACATGAGCGACATTCCGGGATTTCCCTATTCAATTCTCTGGGAAGAGCGCTCGATCTGCTCCGTTGCTCACCTCACCCGGCGCGACGGCGAAGAATTCTTCGCGCTCGCGCCGAAAGTGCCGGTGCGAACCGAAGTGGAAACTTTTTCGCTGGACCAAGCAAATGACGCGTTACATCGACTGCGTAGCGGCCAGATTCAGGGCGCGGCAGTGCTGGTAACAAACCCCTAACCCGTAATCAAGTCAAAATCGCGAGCGGGGTACAAACCCCGCTCGCGACCAAAGGGGATGCTCGCCCCCTTTGGAAACCCCATTTAATTGTGCCCGCCTCAAGAGGCGGGGTTTAATTTAATAAAGTTAGTTGCCGCCTAACCGCGGCGGGAGTCAAAGATGAGCACCCTACGTGCAGCTATGGCTGCGCGCGGCTGCCGCTGCGCGCCACCTTGCCGGGATAAGCGCCGGTGTGCTCGCCCTTTTCGATGAGCACTTGTCCGTTCACTACGGTGTATTCGATTCCCGTGGCGAGTTGTTTGCGGCGCTTGGCACCGCCCGGAAGGTCATGGGCTTCGCCAGGTTCGAGCGGCGCGATGGTAACCGGATCGAAGATCATCATATCTGCCGCCATCCCTGGACGCACCAGGCCGCGGTCATACAAACCGAAGAGCGAGGCCGGAATGAATGTGAGCTTGCGGATCGCGTCCTCGAGCGACATGATTTGTTTCTCGCGCACCCAGTGCGAGAGCAGGTAAGTCGAGTAGCTATAGTCGGTGCGAAAAACCACGTGGGCGCCGCCGTCCGACTGGCCGATCACGGTGTACGGACTGGTAAGCAACGCTTTCATCGCCGCTTCGTCGCTGTTGACTTCGCGCCGTTCGAATTCCGTCTCCAGGTTTTCTTCCAAGGCGAGTTCCAGAAACGCGTCGAGCACGTCTCTGTTCTGCTCCTGTGCGATCTCCGCGACGCTCTTCCCCGTCAAATGTTGGTTCTTCGCCAGTGCTGGTTTGAAGACAAACTGCAAATCCCAGCGGCGTGTGAATTCGCCCACGCGACTGGGGTCGCGGGGCGTCTCGACGGCTTCAAAATGTAGCTTCGCACGGGTCGCCGGATCGCGGAAAGCTTCTTTGCGCATCTCCAGTGGCAGTAACATGACATTTTTCCACGTCGGCAGAGCGTCGAAGTGCTGCGCCGTCTTGAGCGTGTAGCGCAAATCTCCGGGCCGGGGCATGACGAACTGGTAAGCGCGATGCCCCTGGCGCATTAGACTTTCGACTTCGTCCAATTGATTACGCCATCGGTCCGGGGCAATCGCCTGCTGGGTGATGTTGCCGTAGAAGACCGGGCATCGACTACTTGTCGCGACCGCCGCGCCGAGCTTGCGGTCGCCGCCGCATTGAATGACGCCCCGCCCGACTTCATCGACCA
This sequence comes from uncultured Syntrophobacter sp., assembly GCA_964478485.1. Taxonomy (GTDB): domain Bacteria; phylum Desulfobacterota; class Binatia; order UBA9968; family UBA9968; genus DP-20. The sequence continues at coordinate 6,845 of CAYZJE010000297.1, forward strand.
CGCCCGCCACGGCGAAAATCTCTGCGTCAGCCGCGAGATTACACGGCGCCAGGCGACCATCCCAGTCAAAATGGCGCATGTTACGCTCGAAGGACACGCCCACGGCACCAGCTTCGATGCCCTCGCGGACAATCGCTTTCATCGCCGCAATCTCTGCATCAGTCGCGTGCCGTTCCTGGGATGCTTCGCCCATGACGAAGCGGCGCACGGCAGAGTGACCGATTAGCGAAGCGACGTTCACTCCAAGCTTCCGATCCAGCGCATTGAGATATTGCGGAATGGTTTCCCACGACCACGTGACGCCCGCTTGAATCGCCTCCAACGGGATCGCTTCCACATGAGACAATACTCCGGCCAGATTGTCGCGATCTTCCTGATGCGCCGGCGCCAACGCCAGAGAACAGTTGCCGATGACGACGGTGGTGATGCCGTGATAGCAAGAGTAGGTGCAGAGCGGATCCCAGATGACCTGGGCATCGTAATGCGTATGGTTGTCGATGATCCCAGGAGCGACCACCAAGCCATCCGCATTGAGGGTTTGGCGCGCCTCGCCGCTCACTTTGCCGATCTCGACAATACGACCGCCGCTGACGGCGACGTCGCCGTGAAATCCCGGCAGCCCGGAGCCGTCGATCACCCTGCCGTTCTTGATAACCAGATCGTATGCCATTGCTCCTCCTGTGCGGCAGGCTCGTGTCCAACTGCCGCTGCTCATTTGCGGATTTAGATAGTTGTCTCACGGCGAAAGTAATCGATCGCTCGGTTTCTGTCAATGTGAAGCGGCAGCCAGCCCGTTATTCACGGAGAACCAGTCGCAGAATTCTGCCGACAGCGTCTGCGCGATTGACGATCCCGCATGGTATTGAGACCGAGAACGTTTGTCTTTCAGGCACCAGAACAGAAATAACAGGGGGAGCTTTTGCGGGATGAGTAAGGGCTCGGACAAACAGTCATGACCTGAAGGTAAACCCCAAATCTGCTCCACTCAAACCCTCGAGTTGCCCGTGGCTGCTTGATTCATGGAATCCGCGCCATTCCGAATTCCGGCGATGTCGCATTGAGAAGCCATACCTATTCTCGGTCTTGGCCTGCGCCCGCAGAAACGCTGAGAATGGGAATCTGCTTTTTACTCATCGCCAGTGCTTTCCAAAGGCTGGCTTTATGCCAGGGTATTTCTCAATAATCTTGCGGTTTTCCTGTGTGTCCTGCACAAAGATACTGGCAATATTATCCGAGTAGACCAATTTCCATTCATGATACGTGGAAAGGAACACGGTTAAGGGCGAGTTGGTCTCCACAATCATCCAATTGACCTTGTACTTGTCAAGGGTTTCCTGCCATTCTGGCGTCAACTGGCTCACCTTCAAAGATTCCGTGAAATAGTCTTCTCCACCGACAATCGCCCTTCCGTCGACAAATACGCGATAACGCGGATCCGGGAAGAAGCGATAAATGAGATAACCGCCAAAGACGTAGGAATTATACATGTTCCCTGACAGTGAATTTTGTCTTATGAACTCAACGGCCCGGATCGGGTATCGGCTGCCCTCAAACTTGTAATCGAGAACCGTTTTCCCGAAGGCGTGACCGCCATTGTGAAGCGAAAAAATGATAAAGAGACCAACCGCTATGGGATAAACGTGACCACTGAGATTACGGTTCAAAAATTCCATCCGGCTGATGGACTCGGTAATTCTCTTTTGCAATACCCGAACGACAGATAACGGAGACTGACGACTGAGGGCGGCACGGCATAGATCGTCCAACCGTTGGGCGAGTATGGGGGCCATTAAGATTGCAAATATAGGAATATACCTTTGTCCGTTCAGCGAGACGTGAATCGAGAATAAAGCAACGCCAAGTTCAATAACGCTTGCTTTCTTTGAGGAAACCAAGAAAGTCACGATCAACAGCAGGAGATAAAACTCATAGGCGCCAAATTCGTGAAATGAAGGTGAGTGCCATTCCACGATATTCTCCATGGCGACGCGGGATCCAAGTATCTCAAACGGGAACAATAAAAGGCGATAGCCGTAGGGATTAAAAAGCGCCGCCATGGAACTCAACAGGGCGATCAAAACCGTTGATCCGATCAGCTTCCTAGCGGGTTTCAATCCACGCCCTATGGCCGCCAAATAACTCGTGATGTTGCCGATGCAGTAGATACCTATCAGGACAAACCCAAGTAAGTAGCCGCCGTGCAGATTGACCCAGAAGACCATGAGAAGTGGAAACAAAAACAGATGCCTTATTCGAGGTGATCGCTGATGGGACTCCAAGAGAAAGTACCAAAGTAAGGTTAACCCCATCGAAAAAATATGGGGTCGCGCCAGCCAGTGGATGGATGACGTTGCGGCGGCAAGAACCGTCACCGCGGTAACGACGAGAATGTTGAGCCGATAAGTTTCGAGCATCTTAAACAATAGAAAGATGGTGAAGGCGATAACAAACGCGGAGAAACTGACAACCCCATTTAGGCCGGTAAAACGATGAAGGAGCGAGAAAATAACGTCGGCTAACCACTCGTGCGCGACCCACGTTTCTCCGTACTTCCGATAAGAGAAGATATCTGTTTTAGGCACTGCGATCCGCGAAACAATGTAATCTCCCGTTCGTATGTGCCATGCGGTGTCGGTGTCGGCATCTCCCAGAAAGGAGTTCCCTAAAGATAAAATCATCAGGAAAATAAAGATAAAAACCGTGTCCGCGATGGAAGGCATCATCCACCTGGCGAACGGCGAGACGACCGCGCCTGTATTGTTTGTTTCCATGATTTCCACCCGATGGCGATAAATTTAGATTGCTGTTTAACCCCGCCTCTTGAGGCGGGCCCACTTCAATAGGGTTTCCAAAGGGGGGCAAGCATCCCCTTTGCCAAATTGCAATTGGCGGCGGGGTTCAAACCCCGTTCGCCAATTCAATTGATGTCGCGGGCTGCTTTCGAAATCTACACCGCATCCCGGCTAGTTCAGTTTACGCCCGCAAACGTAGAATTGGCCTCCCAATGGGAACCAGGACAGGTAGGGTTCGAGACCCCGCAAAAGTTTAAACTGTTTGGGAAAAAACAAGATGAAGCGCGTGTGGATCTGGTCTAAATTCGCTTTTCGACACAGGTGAGTCATTTCGCGCGCATAGAGGAGCTCGACCCCTTGGTCCAGCGGACACCTTCTTACGATGAGGCGGGTCAAAGGGTTGAGCGGGTTATGTTCGAAGCTAAAAACCCATCCACCCGGCTTCAGCACTCGGACCATCTCTTCGAGCGTGCGCAAGCGATATTCGAGCGGCACATGATGAAACAAAGACATCGAGTAAACAAGATCAAACCGATTTCTCTCGAACGGGAGCCGGCTCCCGTCGCTGACTTGAAAAGAAACGCCGGGAAGGGAGAGTTGTCCGGCCCTTTCAATCATTCCGCGCGATGAGTCCACGCCGTGAAGCGCCGCGAATTTCAAATAAAGCATGCGGGCTGCCAAACCTGTTCCGCAACCCACATCCAACGCCGTTAGCTTCGTGGGATCAAGGCCGAGGCGGCGAAGATGCAGACCCATTTCATCGGCCTTGAGTCGGAGAAAATATTCGGAGCTGTCTCCTCCGATCCAAACCTTGAGGCCATCTTCCACGTATTCCTCATAGTGGGAACTAAAGTGATCGAAAGAGGAATTGGAACCCTGCGGGCCGTCTTTCATTCAAACCCTATTTTTTCGCGGATCAGATACAGGGGTCTTTGTTTGGCCTCGTCAAAAATGCGGCCGATATATTCTCCCAGGATGCCTATGGTGAAAAATTGGACCCCGCCGATAAGTAACACGACCACCATAAGCGACGCCCATCCCAGGACCGTACGATCGGTGAAAAGCTTCGCTGCGATGACCCAAAAAATGAGCAGAAAGCTCGCAAACGAGCATAGAATCCCCATCCAGGTAGCCAACCTCAGAGGAGTAGCGGAAAAGGAGGTGATGCCATCAAGAGCAAACTTCAGCATTTTCAACAAGGGGTATTTGGTTTCGCCTGCAAAGCGGGCGTCTCGCTCGTAGAGCAGATCTGTTTGTCTGAATCCGACCCAGCTGACAAGTCCCCTCACGAACCGATTTCTCTCTGGCAGTTTTTTCAGCGCATCCACCACTTTTCGGTCCAGCAGCCGGAAGTCCCCTACGTTTTGTGGAATCTCAATGTGCGCCAAATGTTTTAGAGCTTTATAGAACAGGCTCGCGGTTGCCAGTTTAAAGCGACTTTCCCCGAACCTTTTTTTTCGCAGTCCATAAACTACATCGAAACCGGCGTGCCAAAGCCTGACCATCTCCGGGATGACTTCCGGCGGATCCTGGAGGTCGGCATCCATGATAAGGCAAGCGCGCCCTTGCGCTAAGTCTATGCCTGCGGTGATCGCAACCTGATGGCCAAAATTGCGCGAGAGATGAAGGATTCTTACGCGCGGGTCCTTTTGATGTAACTGCTGGAGGATTGTTCCTGTTTCGTCGGTGCTGCCATCGTTGACAAAAAGAATCTCGCTTCCTCCGTCCAGAGACTGAAGAACTTTGGAGAGACGCGCATAGAGCTCTGCGAGAGTATTTTCCTCATTATAAGCTGGAACGACTATAGAGTAATCTGGTGGCATGAGGAAGCAACGATCATCGCTATTTTTCCGTGGATTAATTTATCAAGACTTTAAGGAAAACCGCCCAAACTGTCAACGTGAAAACCTGGCGGGGTCGCGTCACGGTGGCCGCATCGACTGCCTTGGCGCCCCGGTTGAGCAGTGTAAACGTATCGAGGTTCCGGGGTTCTACCTGCCAAACTCTGCTAACTCGCGTTGCGTATCTCGTCGAAACTAGGCCTCGGTGCTCTCCGGCGCATTGGTTTGGGTTAAATGCGCGATCAACCTCAACGCCTTCACGGGGCAAAGGGGAAATGCGCTAGGCGCCTGATCGGAGGCTGCCGTAGAGGCGCTCGGGGGTAACTAGAACTAGGTTTCGCTCTTCATCCCGCATTTGCTGGGCAAATTCCTCGTCTGTACCCTTGGGGGCTCGGCCCATGGCAACGTAGAGGTCCTTCAGACGCTTTATGTGTGCTTTCGTGTCTTGCCAAGGCTCAATGGACGCAGGGCCCTCCACCGTGACGTAGCGCCGGGTGTCGAGCTTGATGACTGTGACAGTCGCTCGGCCTGTCCGTTCGATGTTCTTAACCTTCACGGTGTACCCGCGCGACGCGAACCCGACCTTACCGTCCAGCACCGCCGTCGAGACGATGGTCGCCTGCGCGCGGGCTTTCGGCGTGACACTGATCGCGACTCCGGTGTGATTCTCTTGCAACAGGGAGAGTGCTTCTTTCCATTCCATCTAATCGTTCCTCCGAACGTTGAAGTATTGGTGGCTCAATCGCGATGAACTCGGCACCTATACCGCTGCTCGCGGCGACGAGTCAAGGCGGAATTGTCGGGCTGATCCTGCGACGACATCGCACGCCTTGGACTTTACCTTTTTGGCGACTCCTGACTCTACTTCTCAAACGCCGACTTCTTAAACTCCGTCCGCATCTCCGACTGCAAGCGGCCGAGCCGGTACTTCTGCCAATCCATGAATTTTCCCGATTCGGCTAGTGCCGGATGGACGGATTGAATCTTGCGCCAGATCTCCTGGCAGATGAAACGATAGTCGGGATGGCCTTGCGGCATGGTGCGCAATTCACACATATGCACGGCTTCGCGTAGATTCATTTTCATGTACCAGCGAATCTTGTAAGCGAACGGCACGACATACTGCGCTTCGCTCGGCAGGTCGCGGTAAATTGCCTGGTACACCTCCGCTGCGCGCTGCATGCAGGCATCGAATTCCTTGGTGAATTCCCCCTCTTCGATCTCCGGCGGCGTGTCGTAGCCATGCACTGTCGTGAAATCCTGGCGCTCTTGGGTGAGAATCCGGTGGCGCTGCAGATCGCGGTAGAGGCCGAGGTTGCCGAGAATGTCGAAGGTGTAATAGACGTTTTCGAATGCGCGGCTAAGCTTGTCACGCCGGTGCCGCCGCATGGCGAACGTTTCGGCGAGAATTTGCCGCCGCTGCTCGGTGCTCATCGCTGCGGCTACATTGCGCAATTGATCGAGAGGTTGGCGCGCATGGCTATAAAAAATCGCTGCGATGATCTTCACTTCCGCTTGAGAATCGTAATCGACCAACAGCACCGGTGCTTTGGTGGCAACCGGAGCCGCTGATGCAAAATTATCCGCCAGCGCTTTCGCCGCCGCCGTCGTCGTGACGAGATAGTCATTGCGCTGCGCCCGCTTGACGAAGGAAGGGATCAGTTGATTCAATTCGCCGTGCACGGCGCCGGCCAATTCTTTGATCTCACTCAATTCGTGCGAATAGAATTTGGACACCAGATACTCGAACGCCTGGCCGACGCCGAACATGCCGACGTTGGTCAGCGTCGCCGCCGGCAGATAACTGCGCAGCACGTCGCAAGCGTGCGCCCTCACAGTCGCGCGGTACGCCGTCTCAGCCCACCGCTTCAAGCGTTCATCTTTTGCCGCCTCGCCGTAATTCAAGCCTTTGCCCGAAACCGGATCGCGCACTTCGAGCTGTTCGATGGGCAGCGATTTCGCCACATGATTGAGCATCGGCTCCATCTGCTTCGAATAGGTTTCGAAGAGTAGGTTCATCACTTCGAGGTACGCATCGCGGTGACGCGACGCCATGATTTTGGGCTCGCGGCAAAAGAGAAAATTGCCGGCGGCGTCTTTCTGGTCGAAGCGCACGTAACGTGTCGATTTCTCTAGCGGCGCGATGCCGATGCGCGCGTCTTCTAATAATTTCGCCGCCACGTTGGAAATATTCTCGCAGGCGAGATGCGCGCCGCCCAACTGCGCGACGGAATCGTCGCCGTAGCCGACCAGTACGCGCTCGTAGAACGCCCGCGCTTTCTTGAGCGCCGTATTATCGTCGGCGCCAGGGAGTTGACCGCCGAGTAGGTCTAGCAATTCCAGATCGGGAGCGCCGAGAAATTCGTCGAGGAAAGTGCGGCGCAAACTCTTGGCCGAGCGGCTGTAGCGCGAGAACAACGCGCCGGCGACTTCCTGGGGCAGTTTTAAACCGAAGGTATCGCGGTCGAGATTGGTGAAAAAAGGCGCGAGTCGTTTTAGTTCGTCGGAGCTGAACTCTTGGGCCATGCGTCAAGTATCCTTAATCATTGGCAGCGCAAATCGAAAAGGTTCTGTGACCATAACCAAGCTCGACGGCGACGGCAAGCCGCGCCGATTAGTTAATTAGAGTCCAATTAACCCCGCCTCTTGAGGCGGGAACAAATAAATGGGGTTTCCAAAGGGGGCCGAGCATCCCCTTTGGTCGCAAGCGGGGTTCAAACCTCGCTGGTGAATTAAATTGATTCAAGCAGTGGCTTCCGGCCGGCAGATGGCGTGGACCAGGGATTCGAGCATGCGCTTCTTCCTGCCGGACAGATGGATGAAGGGTACCAGCAGCGCCGGCCGGTACATCAAGAAGCGAATCGCCCCGTTGAGGCCGCGGCGCAGGCGAAATTCTGCGCGGCAGCGCCGCTCGTATTGGAACAATTCTCGCGCGGACCAATCCCCCCGGTCAAATGCTTGGTGAACAGCCGCGGCGGCGATGGCGGCGCTGCGCATCGCGAAAAAGATACCCTCGCCGCTTACCGGCTCGTTGACCCGCGCCGCATCGCCGATCAACACCACTCCATCACCGACCGAGCGGCGCGGCGGGAAATAAACCGGATAGGTCGAGCGCGCAGGCCCCACCGGCTCGCTCAAGCGCAGAATCTCTTGCAGATGGGGATTACGCGGCAGATGGGATTCGAGCAGCACATCAATGCTGACACGACCGCCGAGACGCCGTCGATCGGCCGCCAGGCAGAGATTAATCGTGCCGTCGCCCAGCCCCAACACCCCGGCATAGCCGCCGGGAAAAAGATGGATCTCCACCCTGCCCCGTAAACCCTGCGAGTACTTAAGCCGCAGCTGAAAGCCGATGATGCGGCCGCCGCCGCGCGCCGCGCCGCTGGCCATGGCGAGATGGTGCGCCACCCAGGAATTGCGCCCGTCGGCGCCGATCAATACGCGCGCGTTTAACTCCTCAAGCGACTTGCCGCGGCCATAGCCGATGCGCCAGCCATCCGCTTGCCGACGCAAAGCCGTGATCCGGTAGCCTGGCAACGCCGTGACGCCTTCCTCCTGAGCTTTTTCCAATAGTATTTGATCGAAGAAAAAGCGCCGCAGCCCAAGGCCGTAAACCGGAGCGCCGTCAATCGACGGCAGCTCTGCCTCGGCTGCCGCGCCCGAGTCAGCGGTGATGCGAAACACCGTGACGATCTCATGATCCTGCATGAAGAGTTGGCGCGTCACCTCAAACTGTTCGAGCATCGGCCAGTTACTTGGATTGATAAAATCGCCGCACAGTTTTTCCCGGGGAAACTGCTCCTTGTCGATCAGCGCGACGGAGTAGCCGCGCCGCGCCAGTGAAATCGCCGCGGCCGATCCAGCCGGACCGGCGCCGATGATCGCCACGTCAAATTTATTTATGGTCATTTTCCAACCTTGATCAGCGCCAACAGCCGAAACGGAAACGTCCAGTAAACTTCACATCTGCCGACCCCAGCGGCGTCGAACAACTTCTTCCACTCGGCGAGGGTGAAGCCGCGCCGCACCGACAGCGGCGCGTCGGTCAGGGTCATCACGTTGCGGGTCAGCAAGCGCGTGAGCAGGCGAATGCCGTAATAGGGCAGCGGATGGCGAATCAGATCGCTGACGATGATGCCGCGGCGCGCCACCGACGCCCAATGGCGCAGCAGTGCAATTATGCGCTCTTCGGAATAGTGATGCAGCAACTGCGACGCGAGCACAAAGTCGAACGACGCCGAGCAAAACGGCAGAGTCATGGCGTCGCCCCGCACCAGCGAGATTTCACCAAACGGCCGAGTTTGCTCGGCCGCCTGAGCAACGACAATTCTATTGGCCTCTAATGCAATAACCCGCGGGCGCAAACCGGCGCGGCGCGCCCACTGAACGATCGTCCTCGGAACATCCCCGCTGCCGGTGCCCACGTCGAGCAGCGAGAAATGATTTTGCTTGACGGCGATACGAGCCAAGCCCAGAAGCACGTTTCGATAGTTGCCGAGATAGCGATTGAGCAGCCGCAAATTGCGCAGATCGTCGATCAGAAGTTCGCAGGGAATTTCCGGCGCATCCATCATCTCACTGGCGCTGCTTCGCCTCACAAGACCTCCCCGCGCCGAACCCGGTGATCACCACGCGGCGCCGCATGGCCGATTGCTTTGCTGATTTCATCTTGACACTTCGAAGCGGAAATAGTTTTATCCTGAAGCATAACACTCACATGACCCTGCGTTAAGGTAAAAGCAACGAGGCAATCAACTGGCATGAAATTAGTCATCACCGGTGCTTCGGGATTTATCGGCACCTTGCTCTGCCAACAACTGCTGCAACAAGGCCACACCCTTACGTTGTTTACCCGAGCTGCGCCGCGCGAACCCAACACCGGCGTCAAGCGTTGGCACCACTGGACGCCGGGCACCTTGCGCGATTGGGACACCGAGCTGGACGGCGCCGACGGCGTGATCAACCTCGCCGGCGAGCCCATCGCGGAAAAAAAATGGACCGCCACGCAGCGCCGGCGCCTGGAAAAGAGCCGTGTCGACGCCACTCGCGTTTTAGTTCAAGGCTGCGCCAAAGCGAAACAAAAGCCGAAATTTCTCATCAACGCTTCAGCGGTCGGCTACTATGGCCCGCATGGCGATGACATCATCACCGAGGAAGCGCCGTCCGGAGGAGATTTTCTCGGCCAGCTTTGCCACAATTGGGAAGCGGAAGCCAAGCAAGCGGAGCACTTGGGCATGCGCGTGGTGCTTCTCCGCACCGGTATCGTGCTCGGACGGGGCGGCGGCGCGTTGAGGAAAATGGTGCCGCCGTTCAAATGGTTTAGCGGCGGGCCGTTGGGTTCCGGCAAACAGTGGATGTCATGGATCCATTTGGAAGACCAAGTGCGCTTGATCTTGTACCTTATCGAAAACCACCAGGCCGCCGGTCCGATTAACGCCACCGCGCCCAATCCAGAACGAAACAAGGACTTCAGCCGGGCCCTCGGCAAAGTGCTGCACCGGCCGAGCTGGATGCCAGTGCCAGGATTCCTGCTTCGCATCGGCTTGGGCGATATGGCGGACATGCTCCTCACCGGCCAACGTGTCGTGCCCGCCGCCGCGCAAAAACTCGGCTTCGAGTTTCGCTACCCTACTCTGCCGGAAGCGCTACGCGCTTGCATGCCGCTGTGAACCCCGGGAGAAATCCAGATGAAGATGACTCCCGCAAAGGCGCGAAGGCGCAAAGGTGCGGAGAAATAGATCACGAATTTTTTTATTTGCGTGCTTGCCGTCTTGGCGCGACATAATTTTTTTTGACGCAATTCCATGGATTTTACAAACCTCGTCGTCTTCATCACTGGCGCGTCGAACGGCATCGGCAAGCAACTCGCCGTCAACCTCGCCACCCGCGGCGCCGTCGTGGTCGGCTGCGGCCGCTCCCATGACCGTCTGGTCGAGACCTTAAAGGAAGTTCGAAAGTTCAGTCCTAAGTCGCTGATGATCGCCTGCGATATTGGCGACGCCGAGCAGGTTCACGGTATGATGAAAAAAGTCCTGGCCGACTTCGGCAGGATCGATATCTTGATTAATAATGCCGGCATCGGCATGCGCAAACCCTTCGTCGATACCCCGCTGGAAACCATTGAAGCGATCATGCGGATAAACTATCTCGGCGCGGTTTACTGCGCTCACGAAGTCTTACCAGCGATGATCGCCCAAGGCTCGGGCCATATCGTCAATATCTCCTCGGGCGCCGGCATCATCGGCGCGCTCAACATGGCCGGCTACTGCGCGTCAAAATTCGCCATGAACGGCTGGTCTGAAAGTCTTTACCACGAGCTCAAACCGTTAGGCGTCAACGTTTCGCTAGTTTGCCCCGGACCCGTCAGCACTGAGTTTAACCGTGAGTTTCGAGACGCCGAACCCAAGTCGCCGCCGGCGCTGTTCGTCGGCGCCGCAGAGGTGTCGCGCCAAGTCATTCGCGCCATCGAAAAAAATAAGTTCGAGGTGGTCATGCCGCGCTGGCTCGCGCTCATTTGCGCGTTCAAACGTTTTGCGCCCGGTTTATTCCGGGTCATCGCGCAGCGCCGCTTTCGGGCATATGTAGCCAAATAGCGGTTTTGGTTTGTTGAATTGCCATCTCGTATTCCTCCGGGGGTAGATACCCCAGGGCCGAATGTAATCGTTTCTTGTTGTACACCTCCTCGATGAAATGGGGAAGCCGTTGGATGACATCATCGAAGGTCTCATAGTTCGACAGATGCACTTCCTCGTACTTCAACGTTTTGAAGAACGACTCCATGTGGGCGTTGTCGGAACGCGCCCAAGCCGCGAGTCTGTCGAAGCCCTACATGGAAGTGACCCTGGCTTTGGTGGTCCAAGACTATCGACGCTCTGAATTTAGCAGCCGTGAAGCCCGGCAAAAACTCCAAGCGCCCAAGCTGGCCATTTTGGATGTGCCCTATTTTATCTCATTCGTGCGCGAGCACCTGCCCAAAGCACAGTTGGCGATCGTGAATTCCGCCGAAGAATTCTTTGCCAGCAAGGGAAAAACCCTCGATGGGTTTGTTTATAGCGCCGAGGGCGGATCGGCTTGGACCCTGCTCTATCCGGAATACACGGTTGTCGTGTCACAACCGCCGATCGCGCTACCGGTGAGCTATGCGATGGCGCGCGGTGACCGGGAACTGGTCGATTACGTCAACGCCTTGGTAGAACTTAAAAAGGGCGACGGCACCTTGAAAAAACTTTATAACTACTGGGTCGTGGGTCAATTCGCCGCGGATACGCAACCCCGCTGGTCGGTGCTCCGAGACGTCCTCCACTGGGTCAAATAAGCGGCATATTCTCCACACTATCCATTGTGAGAGACGTCGGGAAAAAGCTAAGAGTTTTCGGCGAAAACATGGCAGTGTTTAAGAACTGGCCAGTGTTCAATAGTAAAGATCGGTGGTGTGGTTTTGCACTTTTTCTAATTGCAGCGCGAGCCCTTCGATTTGCTCCTGCCAATAGCGCTCGGTACCGAAGTTAGGAAACCCCAGTTTGAAAGCGCCGTCTTCCCAGCGGCGCGCGATCCACGCGGAAAAGTGAATCATGCGCAGCGCCCGCAACGGCTCGATGAGTTGTATCGTCGTCATGTCGAAAGTTCTCATCTCTTCGTAGGCATCGAGCAAGATCCGCCTTTGTTCTTTGCCGTAGTCGTCGTCTCCGCCCGTGAGCATCCAGATGTCTTGCACGGGAGGCGCGTAGAGCATGTCGTCGAAATCGATGAAGTACGGATCGTCTCTATTCCACAAAATATTGCCGGAGTGGCAATCTCCGTGGAGCAGAACGTACTGGACGTCCTCGAAACGAGGAGTAATTAAGTCGCAAATTTGCGTTACGATTATTTCGAAGCGACTTGCGAGTTGCATCGGAATGAAGTTTCCGTCTTTTAAAAACTTCAAAGGGTCTCGCCCATAAGTTTGCGGATCGAGCCGTAAACGGGGGGCTCCTTTTACCGCCGCCCCGACGTTATGGAGGCGAGCCATGAACCTTCCCAGGCGCGTGAGCTGTTCCGTATTCAATTCCGGCTCGAGTCGCCCCGAACGCTTCGGGAAGATCGTGAACATCACTTCGTTGATTGCGAAAATACTTTGTCCCTGGTCGTCCATGAGCGGGCATACGACGGGAATTTCGCTTTTTTCGAGGGCCTTTAGAAAATCGTGCTCGGCCTGAATCGTGGCGCGGCTCCAGCGGCCGGGGCGGTAAAATTTGACGATGACGCGCGGGCCTTCTTCCATCTCGATGTCGTACACGCGGTTTTCCATCGCATTGAGCGCGTAGAAACGGCCCGTGCAACGCCCGCCCAATTTCTCGGCGGCGTCGAAAATTACCTCTGGAAGAATCTGCAGGAAGTTGTCTAGCATAGTCGTCATCCTAGACGAGCGTACACTCCTTGTACACTCCCGAGAGGGGCTCGAGGGTCAGGCCTGAGTATTGACTAACTCGCCGTCCGCATCTCGCTGGCCAATATTTCGTTGAGTAACGACTGGTACGGTAACCCTTTTCTCTTGGCAGGTTGTTTGACCGAAGTTAGAATGTAATTGTATACAAGATCACTTACCTAACGCCCCATCGAGAGGAATCTATGAAGACACTGCGATTGGAAACCACTGCGCCGTTCCAAGGCTTGGCCGAGCTCGTGGCCTATGACGAGGGTCTGTTCGAGAAGGAAGGCATCCAGATCGAGTGGATGGACCGTGAGAAGGGCCTCGACAAAAGCCCGCAGTTGCACATCACGGATCATAAGGACGCCTCGCGTTACACGAGCCATGGCCGCATGATGGAATCAGGCCAGGCTGACCTCTACAACGCTTGCGAATGGGGCAATTACTCGCGCGTTGAAACCTCCAATGTCGGCAGCCGGCAGGTTGGCCGTCGTTCCATGGTGAATTTTGCCGCGCTCGTCGTCCGCGCAGATTCGCCAGTGCAGGTGCCTCAGCAATTCGCCAACGTGCAGATCGGCATCCCCTTTTATAGCGGTACGCACTATCTGTGCCTGCAAATGCTGGAAGGCTTCGTGCCGCGCGAGCTTATCAAGCTCGGCCGCGTGCCGAACGGCTCCAATTACCGCTTCAAGATGCTCATGGATAAGACGATCGAAGCGACGACCCTGACCGAACCGTATATTTCGTTGGCGGAGAAAATGGGCTGTCGTGTCGTCATCTCGGCTTTTCACCACGGCACCGACGTAGCGTCCGATCGTGTGGATGGCGAAACTTACGCCGCCTTTAACCGTGCGGTGAGCGAGGCGGTCCGGCGTATCATGGCGAATAAGCGCGCCTATATGCACTACTTCATCGACTACTATCGCAATCGCGATCCGCAGATCAATCAGCTCACCATCGACGATCTGCGCGAGAGCCGCCTCTATCTGGTCGATCCGGCGCCGATCCCGGCCGATGAACTCCAACGCACCTACGACTGGATGAAGAGCTGGGATTTCCTCGAGACCGCGCCCTGCGCGACCGATCTCGTCAACATGAACGTGTAGAAGCGCGGCTACGAGCGGGCGGTGGGGCTTGGTTCAAGTCGTTCCAGCCGTTCAACCGCTTCGCTCAGTTCAAAACGTTTAAGATAAAACGCTGAACTCCCCGGGGCCGAAAAGCGCGTGGGGTTGCAGGTGATTTCTGGAACTCAAACAGTAAGCTTGACGGAGGAGTCCTTGCGTTGTCTAATCAGCGCCGGCAAACAATCGGTTCGACTGAAACTCGCAGGTGGAGGTAACTAGCTATGGCCTTGGTACGGTGCGTTACAGAAATGGGAATGGGAGTGGATGTGCACGGATTGGATTACACCGCTGCCGCCAAGCGGGCGGTGTTCGATGCGATTCATCACAGCAGCTTGGGATTTCCGCGTCTAGTGGGAAAGACCGCCGACGATATGCGAGTGGATGTAACCATCGGCGTGCCCAAGCCCGAGGCGGTGGATGGCAAAGCGGTGCTGGAAACCTTGCCCCACGGCGGCGGCCACATCAACGTAGTCCAAGGCGGATTGCAGGTGCTAAATGAGGCGGGCACAGATGGTTGGCTGATTGCCAACGCCATCGTGATCGTCAGCATCGACGACGGCAAATAGTTCGTGTCACTGGCGGGTCGAGACAAGAAAATGTACCGGGAGTCTTTTCTGGGTCTACGATGACCCGCTCCTCTTCTGCTGCCAAAAGTTAAGGCTTAGGCGACACACTATTTTCCGCGCCAGGCTTTAATGTGCCTGTCACAACGCACTCGCGATCGCTTTATTTATAACGCTCCCAACCTCGTCTGTCGCGTTAATCGCGATGATGTTTACCTCGGGATGTTCCGTTTTAAAAACACGGAAGATCTCATCGGCAAACGAATGACCGATAGTCGCCACGCCGCTGAAGTCCATCACTACCTCGCGGAACTCTTCAAAGCGAGCCAGCACTCTTCTGGCCTGTGAGCGAGATACCAACAGCTCGTCACCGTAGAGAGCTAGCTTCACTGGAAAATCGGTGCGCGAAAAATCAAAATTCGGTTTTCCCGAATATTTAGCGAAAATCTCTCCTAGCGTACGCTTTGAATCGGTGCGGATCCTCAGCTCGACCGAGGTTCCGGTGACAGCATCTCGGCTTTCAGTTTTGATGCGCCATTGACCCTCGTCCAAGGTTGCGCTGAAGTATAAATCGCCAGACATTATCGAGAAGGAATCGAACATCCGCGAGGTAGAAAAAAGACCCTCTCCGGTGTGCCTTCGGGGATCCGTTGTGAGTTTACCTTTGGTCAATTCCAGTAAAGCATGATGCGGGTCGCTCAAATGCAGATCATGTTGAATCTTGCTGAAAATGCCGACACCGGAGTCGGAAACCGAAAGGCTGATTATGACCGCGTTGCGCCGGGCGCTCGTGGCAACTTGAGCGCTCTGCGAATGCTCGATTGCGTTATTAAAAACTTCGGTGAACCCATACTGGCAAATCTCAACGACGTTCTCCTTAACACCTTCCAGCTCTCGACGAATATCGGTGCGCCACACGGTGTCTTCCTGAAGCTCCGCCGTGATCGGATGGACAAACGCTTTTTCAACCAACCACGCTAGCCCATAGCGCTTGCCTTTTGTCGCCCCGCTACCAACGAGAAACCCTTGAGCCGCCAGTGAGTTCAGTTGCTTAACCACGGCTTGCCGACTAACACCGAAATGCGCAGCAGCGAGGCGTGCGATATCGGTCGGATGGGCATCCACTTGATTCAGGATGTAATCCCGAAGCTGATTTGTTTGTCTGGGCTTAGCGGTCATGGACGAGGATTTATCGGCAAAACTATAAGCTTCGAAGCAACTATTATCAACTTATCCA
The DNA here is from genome assembly GCA_964478485.1 of uncultured Syntrophobacter sp. Classification (GTDB taxonomy): domain Bacteria; phylum Desulfobacterota; class Binatia; order UBA9968; family UBA9968; genus DP-20. Next base: position 22,812 of record CAYZJE010000297.1, read on the forward strand.
TAAACAATTGTCAACTAGGAAACGATTTTTGACAACTTAGTGGAATCGGAGCGCCAGAGATTGAAACAAAACGCGAGTAAACTCGCTACTTCACCAGCACCACGAGAATCGTTCCCGTCACCGTCAAAGCGGCGCCAAGAATCACGCGGAGAGTTAACGACTCGACATCGCGCAGAAAAATCGATGTCAGTAATAATGTCGTCACCGGGTTCGAGCTCACCAGTGGCTCGACGATGACGACTTTGCCGTGACTCAAGGCGAAGAAAACTGACAGCATCGCCGCGGTATTAAAAACCCCCGCTGGAAACAACCAGGCCGCGCTACGGCGGGTGAG
>CAYZJE010000298.1:0-1898 GCA_964478485.1 uncultured Syntrophobacter sp.
GCTGAGGGTTTCCGAATAGGGCAACGGCGAAAGATAGATCTGATTTTTGATGCGCTCGCGGGCTTCCTCGACATCGACAAAGCTGATCATAGGGCTCGACGTTAAGATAAAAAGGCTGGCATATGCAAGATTGATCGGATAGAAAGTAAAAAGTAAAAAGGCAAAAGTAAAAAATTCGGATCAATATCGGCGTTACCGACTAAACACTAAACACTTTTTTGCATGGCTGATTCGCAGACAAATTCTAGTCAAGCTGACATCACCCGCTACGGTCAGAATTATTTGATCGAGATGGACGGTATCGAGCTTTATCGTTCGCTCGCGGACGCGGAGAAGGACGAGAAACGAGCGGCGATCTTTCGCAAGATGGTGCGCGCCGAAGAGCGCCACGCGCAACGCTGGGTGCGCTTGATTCAAGCCGGCGGCAGCACTGTGCCGACTTATCGGCGCAGCGCGCGGGTGCGCTTGTTCGGTTGGATGGCGCGCCGTTTTGGCACGGAGCGAGTCGTGCCCATCATCAGCGCCCTAGAGGCGCGAGATGAACCTGGGTATTTGAATCAAACCGAGGCCGCCGGATTGCCGGCAGAGGAGCGCGCCCATAGCCGCGCGCTCCGTGAAATGGGCGAAGGGGTGTCCACCGGCGGCGATATCATTGGGCGTGAAGGCTGGCATATAGCATCGCGCGGCGGCAGTTTGCGGGCTGCGGTGTTTGGCATCAACGATGGTTTGGTTTCCAATTTCAGTTTGGTCATGGGATTCGCCGGCGCTGAAGCCAAGCCGGAGTATATTCTTCTCGCCGGTGTTGCGGGATTACTCGCCGGCTCTTTCTCCATGGCGGCGGGCGAGTATGTCTCCGTGAGCGCCCAGCGCGAACTTTTCGAACAGCAGATCGCCATGGAAAAACAGGAATTGGAAATGTCGCCGAAGGAAGAGGAAGAAGAGCTGTCGCTGATTTACCAGGCGAAGGGAATTCCTGAGGAGGATGCGCACTTGATGGCGCGCCGCATCATCGAGAATCCGCGCACGGCGATCGATACCTTGGCGCGCGAAGAGCTTGGTCTCGATCCGTCGCAGCTCGGCTCGCCGTGGATCGCGGCGGGCAGTTCTTTCGTCGCCTTCATCATCGGCGCGATCATGCCGGTGCTGCCCTACCTGATCGTTTCAGGTTCAACGGCGTTCGCCGCCAGCGCGCTATTGAGCTGCGTTGCGTTATTCGCAGTTGGCGCGTTGATTTCGATCTTCACCGCGCGTGGCCCGCTTTTCAGCGGCCTGCGCATGCTCGCCATCGGCCTGCTCGCCTCAGCGATCACTTATTGCGTCGGCTGGCTGCTTGGCGTGTCGGTGGCCGGCTGAGTCCTCGCTAACGCTCGGAATTTCAAATTGCATATTCCATATTTGGATTGGAGAATTGCCATTGGCAATCCCGCAGGTGATCATTTTGCTACGGGGGATTGTTTCTAGCTCGCGTAATGACGCTGTGCGTTTGGGCAATTCGGCATCATCCGGCTTAACGGTGATTCTTGCCCGCGATCACGGATTTCAGCTTGCTGCCAAAATCGGCGTTGTCGTAATACCCCTTGAACTGTTCGGCGCCGACGCCGAGCGCCGCGACCAAAACCGGCTGGTTGGTATGGGTGCTGGTTTGCCAGTAGACCTGCGTATGGTTGGCGATCATCATACCGAGGGCGTTGGCCGTGGGCTCCAAGGAAATCGTTCGCGAAATCGGCTGACGCTTGAGAATAGCTTCTTTGTATTCGGGCGCGAGGGTAAAGCCGGGGAAATAATCGCGCATGAGTTTGTCGACCGCCTCAGCGGTAGGGCTGCGCCCGAGCATTTGCGCGGCTTTTTGCAGTGAAATGCCGATGGACTCGAGTTTTTTCAGATCCGCGACTGTGCCC
>CAYZJE010000299.1:0-1949 GCA_964478485.1 uncultured Syntrophobacter sp.
CGAAGCCGTGACCGGCACGGTGGAAGTAGTGCCAGTCCAATGGCTGGCCGTTGGCTTGGAAACTTGCCATCAACTTTTGCTGCACTGGAATAGTGGCGATGTGATCGTTGCCGCCGAGGAAGATTTGCGATGGACATTTGAAGTCTTTGACGGCGTCGTTGGCATGGCGCGGGCGGAGCTTGCTAGCCGCTTCATCGCGCACCGATGGATAGTAGCCGACGAAGGCGCCCACGCTCGGCTTCGCGGCGACGAAATGAATACCGATGCGCCCGCCCATGCAGTAGCCGACGATGGCGCAGCGTTTGGCGTCGACTTCCGGTCTCGAAGTCAAATAGCGCCAGGCGTGGTTGAGGATTTCGACGAATTGCCCATCGGTGGTGTTCTTTTGCGCTTCATGTACGCCGTCGGCGGCGCCGAGCATTTTGTAGAGGTCAGGCACGACTGTAGTGTAGCCGAGCTTGGCGTAGTCGCAGACTTTGACTTTCATGTTGCCCGTGACGCCATAATGATGATGCACGATCATCACGCCGGGACCGGGTTCTTTGCGATCGGGATGAGCAAGGTAACCGGGCACACCGTCTTTTTCCTTAGTCAAATCGCGATTCACAATTTTCATTGTCTTATCCTCCAATTTACTTGGTTATTGGGCGTTACCCGTGAAGAAGAATTCACCACGGAGACACGGAGTTCGGTAGGGGTGGACCTATGTGTCCACCCGTCCGGAGGGCCGACACGCAGGTCGGCCCCTACACGCAGCGCCTCCGCGGTGCAATCTCCGAGCCGTGCTTCATAGGAAAGCCGAAGCCGCATTTATTTCGGCAGCGGCCAGCGCAGCCATTCGGCCAGACCGCGACCCATGATCCATTCTAATTCATTGGCAGAGAGTGATTTCATTTCTTCGGTGAACATCGTCACCACCTGCTTGTAGGGGCAAGGCAAGTGCGACAGATCGGTGCCCCAGAAACAACGCTCGGGGCCGAAGGCATCGACGACGCGGCGCACCAACGGATGGAGCGTCGGAAATGGATAAGGCTCGTCGACGTAACAGGGTAGCGCGGAAACTTTTACGGCTAGGTTTTTTAGCCGCGCCAGTTTGATGACGGTGGCAACCGCGGCTTCGAGGGATTTGCCGCGCAACGCTGAGCTCAAACCCATGTGATCGATGATCAGGCGCAGGCCGGGATGGCGCTCAGCGATCTCGCCGAGCTTGGCCACGGAATTGGGCGCGAAGGCCATCACCGCGACATCGTAACGTTCAGCAGATTCCCAGAACCAGTCGGTGGTGCCGTCTTCGATCCATTGCCGAGCGCGGCCGGCGTTAAACGTCATGCGGATACCAAGCATGTGGGGCTGCTGGTTCCAGGTCGCCATCAGCGCGCGACTATCAGGGCGCTGCAGCTTGAGCTTGCCCATGATTGCGAATCGATCTGGATGTAGGCGCGCCGCTTCGAGCGAGGTGTCGTTGCGGTCGTCTTCCCAAGTCGGCGGCACGAGAATGCAGCGCGCGACGCCGGCGTTGTCCATTTCGCCGAGCAGTTCGTCATGTCCGAGCGGCACCGGCCGGTGCGGCGTGGAAGCGTTTTCCGTGGCGTAAGGCTTCTGCACCGTCTCCGGCGCCCAGATGTGAACTTGCGAATCGATGATCATCATATTGTTACAATGCTCCCCATGACCGCTGCGATACCGAAGTGATAGTCCAGTTTCTGCTCACGCGTCAAGGAGAAGGAAGGGCGGGTTTCAAACCCGCCCCTACGAAAATCCTTTGATGATCGTTTCCGCGGCTTCTTCCCCGGTACGGACGCAGTCGGAAATGCCGACGCCGTGATAGGCGCTGCCGGCGAGGACGAGGGTCGAGAATTTCTGCAGTGCGGTTTCGATTCGCTCGACACGGGCGGCGTGGCCGACGTGATACTGCGGCATGGAGTTCGGGTGGCGCCAGACGCGCGCGA
>CAYZJE010000300.1:0-6658 GCA_964478485.1 uncultured Syntrophobacter sp.
CGAAAGGAGACCGTCATGAAAAAAACAACACTTGGGTTGCCGTTAATTTTCTGTTTGACAAGCTTTCTGCTTGGATTCGCGCCAGAACTGCGCGCGCAAGCCGAACCGTACTACAAAGGTAAAACTATCCGTCTCGTGATCGGCAACACGACCGGTGGATTTTATGACCGCTGGGGGCGGCTGTTCGCCCGATTCATGGGCAAACATATTCCCGGTCAGCCGGAGATCATCCCGCAAAACATGGCTGGCGCGGGATCGCTAATCGCCACAAATCATGTGTACAAAGTCGCCAAGCCGGACGGCCTTACGCTGGTCATGCCGCTCAACGGTATCTACGTCGACCAACTTACCGGACGTGCAGAAGCTCAGTTTGACCTGCGCAAGTTCCCTTTTATCGGTTCTCCGGCGGTCGAATCGATCATCTTTTACATGCGTGCCGACGCGCCGTACAAATCCATCGCCGACGTTATCAAAGCGAAGGAGCCGCCCAAATGTGGCAGCACCGGGACGGCGAGCAGCGATTACATCCTGTCGAAAATTCTGGAAGAGGCCGTGGGCGCAAAGTTTAACACTGTAATGGGTTACGCCGGTGGCAGCGAGATCGATCTCGCGGTGGAAAAGGGCGAAGTGGTTTGCCGCGCTCATAGCGTGTCGGCCCATTTTGGCCGCGAGCCTTTCGAATCCTGGCACAAGAAAAATTTTGACCGCCATCTGGTTGTGACAGCGCGCAAGAGAGACGCCAATGTTCCCGACACGCCGACGCTTAACGAGCTCTTCGACCAATATAAAGCTCCGGCCAACAGCCGCCGGGTGTCGCAAATTCTACTGGCCGCGGGAGAATTTGGCCGGCCGATCATGGTGACGCCGGGGACTCCGGCGGAACGGGTGAAAATTCTGCGCGAGGCCTTTCTCAAGACCATGAGCGATCCTGAGGTGATCGCCGAGGCGAAAAAAGGCCGCATGGATATCGATACGACAACCGGCGAAGAACTCGAGACGCTGGTCAAAGAAATATTCGATTCTCCCCCAGAGGTCATCGAGCGCGCAAAGAAATTACTGGCACAATAAGATTGCTATTTAACCCCGCCTCTTGAGGCGGGAACAAATAAATGGGGTTTCCAAAGGGGGCGAGCATCCCCTTTGGTCGCGGCGGGGTTCAACCCCCGTTCGCGAATTCAATTGATTAACCGGAAAGACCGCAAGTTTCCTGGCGCGGCAGAGCCGCAACGAAAGAAAAGAAAATGATTTAACGACAAAGGGGCTAACCACGAAAGGCGCGAAACACACGAAATTAATCTACGGAAATTTATCATGCTTTTGTGTCGTTGGTGTTTTTCGTGGTCGATCGTCTTAGCCGGCAGGAGAAGGAGAAGGGGTCTACCATCGGAATTTAGCAGCTCGCGCTATTTCACTTATGATTCTGCTGAAAAACTCGCGTTCACCCTTCGACAGGGCTCAGGGCGAACGGGGAGGGAATTGATAATCTTAAGAATTTTCCGTTCATGCTGAGCGTGTCGAAGCATTCCTAAGGGTTTTTCAGCAGAATCACTTATCGAGCCAGGCCCGATTCAAACCCCCACCACCCCACACGAACTCTCCGTCATAAGCAGTCGTGAAGCCCTTGACCTGATCGCGCAGCGCGAAGAAGCGCGAGGTATGGCCGATATTCACCGTGGGCGCATCTTCCTGCAACCGGGTAACGACTTTTCGCATCAAGGCGCGCAACTGATTTTCATCGTGCTCCGCGGCCGCTGCTCTCAAGAGCGCGTCAACGTCCTTGTCGCAATAGCCGGATTCGTTCTGATTGCGATTCCTGGGATCGGCTTCACAAGCATGGATCGGCAGGTAAAGATCCACGGGGTTGGGATTCACGCCGGGATCGCCGGAGAGCTTGAAAGCGTATTGGCCCTTGCGGCGCATTTGCACATTGGCCCCCCGCTCCGCCATTCTGATCTTGATGTTCATGCCGATTTTTTTTAGCTGGGCCTGCACCGTGGCGATCTCCACCTCCTGGGTTCCGCCCATGCTGCCGAGCATTTCGATTTCCTCACCCTTGTAGCCCGCCTCCTTCAACAATGCCCTGGCTTTATTGAGATCATAGGCAGGCGACGGAACCCCCTCGAAATACCATTTGTGTCCCCTGGGATAAATTTGATCCGACGGCTCGCCAAAGCCAAAGTAAGCCGCCTCAAGGATTTCCTTGCGGTCGATGGCATGGGCGACGGCCAAGCGCAGCTTCTTGTTGTTGAACGGTGGATCGGCGACATTGAACTCGATGGCGCGACCAGCCGAGTAGAGCGATTCGGCGATGCCAATGCCCTTGAGCTTGCCGTCGCGAATTTCCTTGATCCACTCGTAGGGCGCCCGTTCCGTCATATCGATATCGCCGGCGCGAAGCGCGGTGAAGCTTACCGTGGTGTCGCCAATGATCCGCAGGATCACCCGATCGACGTAAGCTTTGTGCCCCCAGTAGTCGGGGAATCGCTCGAATACGATGCGTTGCTGCGGTTGCCACTCGACAAATTTGAAAGGGCCGGTGCCGGGAGGAAATCTGTTTGGATTGCGCAATCCCTCCGCCACCGACTCTTTGGGAATGACCGAAAAGGTCTCGATGCGAGCCAGCGCGTAAATAAACCCGGGCGCGGAGCGTTTCAAGTAAATGTTTAGGGTATGCTTGTCACGCGCCTCGGCGCGATCGACGATAGACAGCTCGGCAAAGCCGCGCGCGCCATTCTTCGCGGTCATGCTGTAATCGATCGCGAACTTGGCGTCTTCGGCGGTCATCTCCTGGCCATTGTGAAACTTCACTCCTTTGCGCAGCCGGATGGTGTAGAGCTTGCCGTCCTTGGAAACCTCCCACCCTTCCGCCAGTGCGGGCTGGAGGTTGCCTTTGAGATCGATTGCCAAGAGCGCCTCGAACATCAAATCGCGAATTCGCTTCTGGGTTGAACCGGTGTCCACCAAAGGGTTCATGACCGAAATGTCGCGCGTGACGCCGAGGGTGACGCTGCCGCCGCGCTTCGGCTCCGCCGCTGCCGCTGGCGCGGCTGGTGCGCTGAGCGAGAAAATAAAAGGGACCAAACTCAAGATGCAAATGTTGCCGATGCGGCAAGAGCGGTTCATGGATTCCTCCAGCTTAAAAACTTGTTCCAGTCGTTTCAAACGTTCCAATCGTTCCAGCCCTCACCTCCCTTCGACGCGGCTCAGGGCAGGCTTTCCTCCCCGCGTCGCGGGGGAGGACGACGGATGGGGAATTGAACGATTTGAACGGCTTGAACGTTTTGAACCCAGCTCTCTCCGCGCTCTCCGATACTTTCAAGCCGCTTCGGCTTTCGCCGTACAGAATGGATGCTTGCCGCCCATCCGGCAGGTCACGCCCTGCTCGGCCAGCGCGGCCTCGTAATCGCGGTGAATCACCGGGTCTTCTTCTTCGTACTCAATCTGATCGCCACCCTCTTTGACGCTCTTGTAGACGTACTGTTTGCCGCCGGCCTTCGGCTTGTCGCTGCCCCAACCGATGGCGAGAAAGAGCACCGAATCGCTTCCCGTGTTGAAGTGCTGATGAAACCACATTTCGGGCGGCACGAACACGCTGCCGGGCTCCCAGTCGATCCGCTCCACGGGCTTACCTTCCTGCCACATGAGCGAGAAGCCATGTCCCTGCAAAATCACGACGTGGATGCCGGGGCCGTGGCGATGGGCTTTCTTATAGGTCCCCACCGGCCAGAACGAGCTATGCGACTTCATCGTGCCGTTGGTGAGAGCGAATCCGAGCGATTTGACGCCGATACCTCTTCCCCCGTCGTTCATCTGACAGGCCATCACGTCGGCGACGAAGTTGGTTTGCCAGCGGCGTTGATCGCTCTTGCGGTCGGATTCCCTGAAGTATCCCTCTTCGGAGTTAAAGCGGTCGTCAAATACGAAAGGGTTGTCGAACACAAACTTGTGATTATCGAAGGTGTCGATCACTCGGGGCGCGCTAGTCATGGCCACGTAACGCGCCGCCTCGTTGCCGGAGGCGTTGAAGTGCTCGTGCCAGGCGTTCATCGGGATGGCGAAATAACTGCCGGAGTGCCATTCGAAGGTTTGCTTCCTGCTCTCATCGAGCCACACCGAAGTGGCGCCCTGTCCTTTGAGAATATAGATGGTTTCTTCGAATAGGTGTTTGTGCGGCTTGAGGGATTTGCCGGGCGGAATCTCGGCCACGTAGGCGTCGTTGAAGCCACCGGTTCCCTCGAGATTGATAATCGCGGCCGCGCCGTCACCGCTGGATTGCCATGGCGCGAGCGCGAGCTCCAGGAGATTCTTGACAAAGTAGCCGCGCACTGTCGGCAAGCCCTCCGCCTCTTTCCACCTCTCGTAAGGGGACTTGTAGACTTCGGCCTGTTTGACCATTTCTCGCTCCGCCCGCGCCATTGTTACATCTATGGTTGCCATGGGTCCTCCTTAGATTAGCCGACTAAATTGAAACTTGTCCGAAGGACGTTCGATCAGTTAGGCGTCGCTGTTATCCAACTAGCGGCTCTTTAACGACTCTGCCTTGGGGAAGCCGAAGGCTTCGACCGTCATCTCTACCCAGCGGTCGATGTTTTCATAGACGCTCCAATCGCCGACCAAAAGTTTTTTCCCTCTGGTGATTTTTTCCAACTCCGAGCCCGCCGCATAGATGGAAGATTTCAAAGGCTCGTATTTGTCGATGATTTTCTGCCCGGCTGGGCTCGCCTGAAACTCGAGCCATAGAAGAGCGGCGTGCGGGCGCGGCGCATTGTGAAGAATCCCCTCTTCTTCGCTGAGGCGGACAGGGATTGGCTCGATCACCTTGCAGACGGTGGATTTGGTCGGGTCCTTTTCCGCAACCTGCACGCAAGAATGAAAATTCGCCTGCTGGTGCAGAGCGTATTCTCCCGCCGCGATCGCAGTCAGGGTTCGCGAGTAGCCGCGAACCCAAATAGGCTCCTGCTCCTTTAGCTTGCGAGCGTAATTCTGCACCCACTCTATCCCAAGGCCGGCCGCCATCGAACCGAATCCATGGGGTCGAATGTCCATCATGAATTTTTTTCCCTTGAATTCAGGCTTTAGAAAGTCCTCCCAGGTGTTGGGCACTTTTTCCGCTGAGATTAGCGTCTGGTTAAAAGCGACCGCCTGAATGGCGCTAGCGGGAGCCATAATGTTGCGATTTTTTGGCTCGATCATCTTGACGGGAATCGCGAGAATGCCCTGTTGAGCCATGCCAAAGATGTCAATTTTCCTTGCGTAGGGAGTGAACTTGCTGAAGAAATCGCGGGGCAGATGAAAAATATCCCGGTCCTTTGTTTGCCCAGCTTGCAACTCGAGCAGGAAACGCTGTGCTCCGTCCGTTCCTGCAAGTTCCTGGCCTTCGACGCTGATGAATGGGTACTTTTCTCGAAATGCTTTAATAAGCTGGTTTGTCGTTTCGGCATCTAGCGTATTGATGACGCGCAATTTTCCTTCACGTTTGGCGCCGGCGAGAATTTCATCGTGACTGCCGATAAAAGTGTAACCCGAATTTTGCGCGTTAGTCTTAGCCTTTTCCAATTCCGGATTACCTGAGGCAGGGTAGATCGATCGCAAAATTGTCAAAGACCCTAATGCAACGAACCAAACGGCGCGTCCAAACAGGCGAGCACTCATTCTCGATCACCTCCGCACGAAGCCAACAAGGGCCTCGATTTTTGTTAGCTCGCTTCTCCCAGAGTCACGGCCACGTCGTCCTTGCTCACTTCGAACTGTGTGGCAAAGCGGGCCGAGATCTTCAGTATGTCTTTGACGATTTCTGGAGCCTGGGATGGTTGAAAGAACTCAGGAGGCCCGTTCCCCTTGTATAGTCCAGGGACGAAGGAGAGACGTTGAAGCTTGCCATCGTGAATATGGCAGCGCACCAGCATGGACAGGAGCACATGGTTGGGGCGCTTCTGATAGTGCAGGTCGTGGACGAAATTGCCCAGCGAGTAGAGTATCGGCTTGCCCTTGTACACCTCGATGGCCTGAAGAACATGTGAATGATGGCCGGCCACCATGTCCGCGCCGGCGTCGATAGCGAAATGGCCCATCTCTGTTTGGTAGTCAGTGAGCTCGCCGGTTCCCCCCGTAGTGGGCGACACACCCCAGTGCCAAGAGACAATCACTACGTCGGCTTCTTGTCGCGCTTTGCGGATATCCTCTTCCAGAGCCGCGCGGTGCTCGCCGCGATCAGGAACGGTGTGGATGATCGGCGGCGAACCCGGCACATGGTGCACCCGAAGCCGGGGCTCGTAGAAAGTCTGGACGGGATAGTACGCGATACCGCCCCTGTCTTCCGTTGCTGCCGCCGTGATCGGATCGCACACCGTGGCCCGGCAGACGAAAGCGATCTTAATCCCATTGCGCTCGATGATGGCGGGTTTTCGCGCTTCAGCGAGATTGCGGCCGCCGCCGCCGCGGACGATGCCAGCCTGGTCTAGAACATCCAGGCAACGCAAAAAGGGATCTAGGCCGTGCCATGTGCTTGGATTGTTGGCGAGGTTCATGACATTGAAGCCAGCCCGGACGTAGGAGTCTAACATCCACTCATCGGTTCGAGGGTGGTGATCGTGGTCATGGGGCGCGAGATACTTGGCATCAGCCACCACGGTTTCCAGGTTGCAGAAGGCGATGTCCA
>CAYZJE010000301.1:0-2030 GCA_964478485.1 uncultured Syntrophobacter sp.
GGTAAAAGAAATCTTCGATCAGGAAGACGAAGAAAAAAGGGCAAGAACGATTTTACAGAAAAAATTCGGCGGTGAAAATTTCCAAGAGCCCGGCACGCTACGCCGGGCGGTCGCCTTTCTCGAGCGCCGCGGCTACAGCAGCAAAGTGATTTTTGCTTTGCTGCGCTGCCCGATCGACGACAACGGTTGAGCCTATGATGACCGGAAGCGAAATTCGCAAATCGTTTTTAGACTACTTCGTCAAACAGGGTCACACCATGGTGAAGAGCTCTTCGCTGGTGCCCGACAAGGACCCCACTTTGTTGTTCACCAACGCCGGCATGGTCCAGTTCAAGAATATCTTCCTCGGCCAGGAGCGCCTGCCTTATGTGCGCGCCGCCAGCTCGCAAAAATGTCTGCGCATCAGCGGCAAGCACAACGATCTCGAAGTGGTCGGGCGCGACACCTATCATCACACTTTTTTTGAGATGCTCGGCAATTGGTCCTTCGGTGACTACTACAAGCCGGAGGCGATCGAATGGGCTTGGACGCTTTTGACCAAGGAGTGGGGCCTGCCCAAAGACAAGCTTTACGCCACCGTCTATTTGAATGACGACGATGCCGAGAAACTTTGGTTCAAGATCAGCGGCCTGCCGCGCGAGCGGGTGAGCCGCTTCGGCGAAAAGGAAAATTTCTGGGAGATGGGCGAGACCGGTCCCTGCGGTCCGTGCAGCGAAATACATCTCGACCGCGGTCCGGCGGCCTGCGACAAGCCCGGCGTTGCCGGCCATGAATGCCGAGTGAATGGCGATTGCGCCCGCTATATCGAGCTGTGGAACTTGGTTTTCATCCAATACAACCGCGCCGAGGATCGTAGTCTGTCTGAACTTCCGGCAAAACACGTCGATACCGGCATGGGCTTGGAGCGCATTACCGCGGTGCTACAAAAAGTTTTATCGAACTACGATATCGATACCATGCGTAGCCTAACGGCGACGACGGAAAAACTCACCGGCAAAAAGTATGGCGCCGATCCGACGGCCGATATTTCGTTCCGCGTCATCGACGATCACGCCCGCGCGGTCAGTTTTCTGATCGCCGACGGCGTCACGCCGAGCAACGAAGGGCGCGGTTACGTGCTGCGCCGCCTGCTCCGTCGTGCCGCGCGCCACGGCCGGCTGATCGGCCTCAAAGAACCGTTCCTGCACGAAGTGGCGAAGTCCGTGAGTGCCGTCATGGGCGATGCCTATCCTGAATTGAGGAATGAAGAGCAGCGCATTCGCGAGGTCATTCGCATCGAAGAGGAACGTTTCGAAGAAACTCTAGACCGCGGCTTGATTCTGTTGGAGGAAGCGACGGCGAAGCTCAAGTCGGAGAAAAAGCGTACGCTCGCTGGCGATGTCGCCTTCCGCCTTTACGACACCTACGGGTTCCCTCTTGATCTAATCGAAGACATTCTGCGCAGTGAAAATATCGATGTCGACCAAACCGGCTTCGAAAGGCTCATGGGAGAACAGCGCAATCGCGGCCGCGAGGCACGCGAAACCATCAGCATGGAATCGAAAATCCAGCTCGACGGCCAGGTCTGCTTCATCGGCTATGACCTTCTCGACGGAGAATCTTCGGTAATTGGAATATTCGCTGGCGGTGGCAGCAAGACCGAAGCGGTCGAAGGCGAGGAGATTGACTTGCTCACCGCCGAGACCCCCTTTTACGGCGAATCCGGTGGTCAAGTCGGCGACCGCGGTGTAATTAGAACCGCGCGCGGCGATGTGATTGAAATCAGCGACACGCAGCATCCGACGCCGCAGCTGACTTCCCACCGTGGCAAAGTAAAGAAAGGCCGAGTCCAGGTCGGCGATAAAGTCGCACTCAACGTCGACGCTAGCCACCGGCGCAAAACCGCTCTCAACCACTCGGCGACGCATATTCTGCACGCCGTGTTGAGACGGGAATTGGGCCAGCATGTGCGCCAAGCCGGTTCGCTGGTGACGCCGGAGCGGCTCCGTTTCGACTTCAGCCATACGGGCGCGATCCCCGACGACAAGCTT
>CAYZJE010000302.1:0-5701 GCA_964478485.1 uncultured Syntrophobacter sp.
CCGCCCGGGAGCCGTGGCCCATTAAACCAACGCGCCAGATTTTTCCCTTGAGCGGGCCCAAGCCGGCGCCGATTTCAATGTTAAAATCGTCGTATAGTCGGCTGCGCACTTTGGCGTCGTCCGTGCCATCGGGAATCTTGATCGCATTGATCATCGGCGCGCGAATCGATTCGGCCACCGCCGGTTCGATCTCCAGCTTGCGCATCTCGCGGATGAACAGATCGTGAGTTTGCTTGTGCCGCTGCCAAGCCTTGTCTAATCCTTCTTCGAGCACGATGCGCAGCGCTTCGTGCAAAGCGTAATTCATCGAGATCGGCGCGGTATGATGATAGATTCGCTCGCTGCCCCAGTATTTTTCGATCATCGACAGATCGAGGTACCAGCTCCGCACTTTGGTCTTACGGTTGCGAATCACTTCGACAGCCCGCTCGTTAAACGTCACCGGCGACAGGCCCGGCGGGCAGCCCAAACATTTCTGGGTGCCGCTGTAGCAGGCGTCGATAGCCAACTCGTCGACCCTGACCGGCGCGCCGCCGAGGGAAGTGACCGCATCGACCAACAGCAACGCGCCGTTCTCGTGCACCAACTTGGCGATGTCGTCGAGCGGCTGCAGTACGCCCGTCGAAGTCTCGGCGTGCACCACCGCGACTAATTTGTACTTCTTCTTGGCCAGCGCGTCTTTGAATTTTTGCGCGTCGAGCGCCGTGCCCCAATCGGCATCGACCGTGTCGACCGCCGCGCCGCAGCGCTGCGCCACATCGACCATGCGCGTGCCGAAGACGCCGTTGACGCCGATCAGCACGGCGTCGCCGGGTTCGATCAAGTTGACAAAGCAGGTTTCCATGCCCGCGCTGCCGGTGCCAGACATCGGCAAAGCCAAGCGGTTCTTGGTCTGGAATAATTCGCGCAGCATGGCCATGCTTTGATCCATGATTTCTAAAAATTTCGGATCGAGATGACCGACCACGGGAAGCGATAGGGCCGCGAGCACGCGCGGGCTGACCGGGCTCGGCCCCGGTCCCAGTAATATTCTTATCGGTGGATTGGCTTTCGGCGCTGCTGGCATAAAAGTGTTCTCCTAATTTCACCTCTGAAATTCCCTCTCCCCCTGGGAGAGGGCTAGGGTGAGGGCAGTCGCGGCAGGAACCCTCACCTCAATCCTCTCCCAAAGGGAGAGGAGGCATACTCGGATACATCTTGAGGATTTGCGTTATCGATTATTTTTCGTCTTTGACAAATAATTCCATGCTGCCAATTTTTTCAATCGTGCCGTGCAACCGGTCGCCGTCGTGCAACTTGCTCACGCCGGCCGGCGTGCCGGTGGTGATCAGATCGCCCGTGCGCAACGTCAAGCAGTTGCTGAGAAAGCGAATATGCTCGCGCAGGCCGCAAATCATGTCGCTCGTGTGCGCGATCATCGCCTCTTTGCCGTTCTGCAAAACTGTAATCGATAAATTCTGCGGCTCTTCGATTTCGTCACGGGTCACGACCCACGGTCCCAAAGCGGTAAACGTGTCGAAGCCTTTGCGGATATTGCGCGTGTTGTGCATGCCCTTGCCCCAGGGATCGCGCTGGCTGATGTCCCAGCAGATCAGGTAACCGAAGACATGTTCGAGCGACTGCGCTTCAGTGACTTTGCGCGCCTTCTTGCCGATCACGGCGCAAAGCTCGCACTCGAAGTCGACCAACTGAGAAATCTTCGGCAAAATAACCGTGTCGCCGGGACCGATGATCGACGAAGTGGTCTTGATGAAAAACTCCGCCATCAAGTCATCTTTATTAATGATCTGCTTGTTGGCGCTGCCCATGCGGTCGACCATCTCGGCGCGGTGCGCGCCATAATTGGCCGCCGCGGCCCAAAGTGTTCCAGGATTTTGGATCGGCGCCAGCAACTTAACGGAACTCAAGTCCACGCCGCCCGAACCGTTGGCGGCATCGCGCGCAATCTGCATCGCCGCCGGATTATTCGCCAGCGCGTCGATGATTTCGAGCATCGTATAGCCTTGTCGCGCCAGACCGGCCTTGATCAGCGCATCGCCGAAGTTGATGACTTTATCGCCCACGACCACGCCTGCTTGATTATGATTGTAGTGACAAATTTTCATGAGCAAACCTCCGAATTATCTGGATCGAGAACTTTCCTCTCATACCTGATGCATCGGCTAATGTCCAATGAGTAACCAGTAATCCAGCTGGCTGAATGATTGGCACCGTGATGGAATCGTCGCGACCTTGATTATTGACGATGGTGCGCTTTCCAGCCTAGGTAAGCGTTTTCCAAATCGTCGTGGCGCGGGAGCGCAAAAAGCGTCTTTGCGCGAGATATTCCGATGACCTTTTTTGCGAACTTTGCGTTCTTTGCGGCTAATTCTCTGGTTCCGAATCCTCTTTGGTCGCGGCTATGCCGTGCTAGGTCATAATCGTTGCCGTCATCGCCAGCCTCGGAGTTTGACCTTCCTGCGTGCCTCGGCGTATGAATGATACAACTTCAAGAATCGAGTTATCCAATGGTAAACCTAAAACTCGGCCTGACGAAAAATCCCCGCTTCGAACCGCTGATCGACGGCAGCGTCAAGTCGGATATGTTGAATCTGAATATTCACGTCACCACGCCGCCGGAGCTATTTTTCAAAAATTTGAAGCACGACGAGTTCGATGTCTTCGAGATGTCGCTTTCTGATTTTCTCATCACGCGGGAGCAGGCCACGGGCGACCGCTGGCAATGGCAAGCTTTGCCGATTTTCCCTGCCAAGGCGTTTGTCTGGATGACTCTGTTCATCAACACCGGCGCGGGCATCCAAACACTCTGCGATCTCAGAGGCAAACGCTTCGGCATCCCCGACTATGTCATGACCGCGGGCTTGTGGTTCAGAGTCATTCTCAAGGAACTCTGCGCCATCCGACCAAATGAAATTTCCTGGTACATCGGCCGGGTTCAAGACCTGAGCCATGGCGGCCTGCTCGGCATGGACACCAAGCCGCCGGCCGGCGTCTCGGTCACTTGGTTAAACGCGGCGCAAACTTTCGACGTCATGTTGGACAAAGGCGAAATCGACGCCGCCTACGGCTTCGCGCCGCGCCATGACGCGAAATTAATGACCTTGAACATCGACCGCTACGGCGGCACGCCACTGGACGGCAATCCGCGCTTGCGCAAAATGTTTACCGACGGCGGCCTCTCGATCGTTGAGGCCTTCCACAAAAAAACCGGCATCGTCCCGGCCAATCACGTCATCGTCGCCCAGCGCCGCGTGCTTGAGCAGAACTCTTGGCTGCCCAGCGAAATCGTCCGACTCTTTAGCGAGAGCAAACGGATCGCCTACGAGCGTGGCAATTTTAACAGTCCCGCTTACCTCTATTTCGAAAACAGCGATCGTGGGAGCCAGGAAAAGATGGTCGGCAACGATCCATTCCCATTCGGCATCAGCAAAAATCGCCAGATGCTGGAAATGCTTTTTCGCAACTCGCACGAAGAAGGCCTGACGCAACGCCTGGCGAAAATCGAAGAAGTATTTCACCCAGGCTTGCTCGATACGTAGCGGCCTGGCAGGTTGTTTGAAAAAGCTTCGGAATGCTTCGAGGGCCTCAGCATGAACGGAAAATCAACAATAGAATCAAACCCTCCGTTCGTCCTGAGCCCGTCGAAGGACTCCGACAGAGATTTTGCAGCAACCTGCTAGCGTTTTAGGATTCTGGAATTTGGAATCTGAAATTTGCCATTCCGAGCGAAGCGAGGATACCCATGGCGAACCTATTCGGCACCATCGACGCCGACGGCCACTTAGAAGAAAATCACATCGACTGGAAAGCGCGCTTGCCGGAAAAATATCAAAGCCAAGCGCCGCAGCGGCGCGACAGCGGCAACGGTCAGTTGAGAACGATCATCGAGGGAAAGCCATGGCCGCGCCCCAGCGGACTTGGCATCGGCGTCGGCGGCCCCTACAGCCGCCCCCACCCGCGCCGTCCTGGCATGACCGACCCCAAAGCGCGCTTGGTCGACATGGACAGCGAAAAGATCGATGTCGCCGTGCTGTTCGGCGCCGGCTTGGCCGGAACCTTGCCCGCTTTAGAAGACGCCGGCCTTGCCGCCGCGCTTGCCACCGCGCGTAATACTTGGTTGGCCGAGTATTGCGCCGAGGACCCAAAACGCATCAAAGGCACCGCCGCGCTAGCACAGCAGGACATCGACGCAAGCGTGCTCGAATTGCGCCGCAGTGTCAAAGAACTCGGCATGGTCGGCGCGTCGATATTCCCCAACGTGAAAGGGCGTCATCTCGGCGATCCCTATTACTTTCCGCTTTACGCCGAAGCGGAAAAGTTGAATGTCCCCATCTGCGTCCATATGTTTCTCGGCCGCTACGGTTCGGATGCCACCGGCACCGAGCGCGTCGACAAGTTTTTTTATTCGCACCTGTTCGGCCATCCCTTCGAGCAGATGATCGCGCTCTCGGTCATCCTCGGCGAAGGCGTGCTCGACCGCTTTGCCAAACTGCGCTTCGTGTTTTTGGAATCGGGCTGCGGCTGGCTGCCCTACTGGTTTCACCGCATGGACGAACACTACGAAGTCTTGGGCGTTCAGACACCCGATTTGAAGTGCGCGCCGAGCAAACTCTTAGCACGCGGCCAGCTCTATTTTTCCTTTGAAGCGGACGAAAGCGAACTCGCCCACGTCGTCGAGACCTTTGGCGATGACTGGCTGGTCTTCGCCTCCGACTACAGCCACTTCGACAGCCGCTGGCCCGGCGCTGCCGAGCCCATCGTCAATCACCCGAAACTGAGCGCCGCGACCAAGCGCAAAATCTTGAACGACAACGCGCGCAAACTTTATCCGTTGGAGTGAGATCATGCGACCGGCTCATCTGCAACTTTTTAGTCCTCTCAGTCCATTGGTCCTATGGGTCCTATTGGACCTATTCTCCCTTTCCCCGGCCCACGCCGAAACCATCAAAATCGGCCTGCCGTCGATCACGATCACGGCGATGCCGCTGATCGTCGCCAAGGAGCATGGTTTCTTTCAGCAAGAAGGCCTCACGGCGGAGCTCGTCGTCATGCCTGCCTCGCTCAATATCAAAGTGCTGCTCACCGGCGACCTCCAGTACGCCGCCACCATCGGCTCCGCTGTCGCGGCATCGATCCGCGGCATCAACGTGCGCACCATCATGCTGTTTGTCGACCGGCCATTGCATGATCTAGTCGGCGCGCCGGGCATCACCTCCATCGCGGATGTCAAAGGAAAACTCGCCGGCATCTCGTCGCGCGGCGGGCTCCACGATATCCTGATGCGCCGCATGCTGATCGGCTCGAAAATCGATCCCAGCCAGGTCACGGTCATCACCGTGGGCGGCTCGGCCTCTATGTTCGCCGCGATCAAAACCGGCCGCATCGCCGCCGGCTTGCTCAATCCACCGCATAATTTTCTCGCTTACCGCGAAGGACTGAATAACCTGGGTTTCACCGGCAATTTTGTCCGTCTGCCTAGCACCGGCATCGCCACCATGGCCGAGACCCTGGAAAAATCCCCCGAGCAAGTGCGCCGGCTGATGCGCGCGCTCAGCCGCGCCCGCGCGTATGGGAAAGACAATAAAGCCAAGGTGCTGCCGACCCTCAAACGCGCGCTGAGAATTGACGATGACGATCTGATGTCGAAGATCTACGACTTCCACAAACTGGCCGAAACCGCCGACGGCCGGATCGACGCGAC